>NZ_JBHRZI010000023.1:185155-330367 GCF_042649515.1 Lentzea rhizosphaerae
GCCAAAGGGAACAGGAACGGGTTGGAGGCTTGGCCTGGTGCTTAGCCCCCCCAACCACGCCCCTACCTCCAGCCACCACCCGAGCCGCGGGCCGTCAGCCCGCCAGGCGCGACCGCAGCGACGCCATCAGCTCCGCCCGGCTCGACACCGCGAGCTTCTGCCGGATCCGCGCCACGTGCTGCTCCACCGTCTTCGGCGAGATGTACAGCCGCGCGCCGATCTCCTTCTGCGTCAGCCCGTCCAGCAGCAGCTCGCCGACCGAACGCTCCCGCTTCGACAGCCCGTCGGCCGCCTCCTCGGTCGCGAAGCGAGCCCGCAACGCCCGCCCGGTGCTCAGGAGCTCCCGCGCTTCCAACGGGTCGTTGAGCTTGGCCGCAGCGGCGCCACACAGCGCCATGGCCTCCCAGGCGTCGTCCAGACCGGCGGCCACGGCGGCGACCTCGCGTCCGTCGACGGTTCCGCGCACCACGGAGGCCCACGCGTGTGCCGCCGCGCCACGTTCCGAGGCCTGCAGCGCCGCCGCGGCCTGGGTCGCCGCCTCGGCGTCCCCGGAGCCGATGGCGCGGTGCAGCTTCCACCAGTGGTTCGACTCCAGCGCCCACTGCGGCACGCCGGCCTGAGCGATGGCGCAGGTCATGGCCTCCACCACGGTCTCGCCGTCGAACCGCGACACCGCGGCCGCGCCGACGGACAGCTCTCCCCAGGCGTCGAGCAGCAGGATCTCGACGTCGGCGCCGGCGACTACCGGTGCTACGCGGCGCCACGTGGCTCGCAACGCCTCCGCGTCACCCGCGCGCCGGGCCAGGCCGATCGTCACGGCGGCCGCCAGGACGGCGTCGCGGCGCAACACCGGGGTGTTGCCGGCGGCCACGATTGCGGCGCGAGCTTCGGCGAGGCGTCCTGCGCGCAGGTGGAGCCAGGCGGAGAGCAGGCGACGGCGGGCGGTGGGCGGGCGGTCTTCGTGGGCGGTCAGGACTTCCTGGGCCGTTCGGTCGTCGCCGCCCGCGATCAGGACGGTCACGGCCAGGTCGTCCCAACGCTCGGCGGCCAGGCCGTCCTGTGGCACGGTTGCGGCCGCCAAGCCGGCGAGCCTGCGGGCCGCGCGGTCGAACCCGCCGCGCACCGCCTCGATGGCGGCGTCGACGCCGTCCAGGAAGACGGTCAGCCCGCGCGGGGCCGCGCCCGACAGCTGCTCGCGGGCAGCGGCCAGGTCGCGGTCTGCCGCTTCGACGTCGCCGCCGAGGCATGCGGCGAGCGCTGCCCGTCCCTGCGCGGCGACGGACGGGGCGCCTGTCAGTGCGGACGCGATCACCCTCCACCTGGCTGCCGCATCGAGCAGCGAACCGTCGGCTGCGGCGGCCGCGGCGGCTACTCCCGCGGCCAGGCAGTTCTGGTCCGCTCCCTCGGCGAGGATGCGGTCCGCCGCCTCTATCGCCGCGGCCGTGTTCCCGGCTCTCCACGCCTGTTCGACCTCGGGTGCCTTCATCATTTCTCTCCCCCTCCGAACCACGCGCGCGCCGCGGGCAGGAACGACACGACCACCGCGACGACGGGAATCCCGCTCGCCACCACGAAGTGCACCGGCCCCACGGCCGCGATCACCGCGACGACACCGACGAGCACCACCGACACCACCCGCGCCCACCGCTTCCCCCGGTTCAGCGCGAGAGCAAGCCCGAGTTCCAGGGCCGCGATCAGCAGCCCGGCACCGAGCAGCAGCGCCAGCACGGCGACCACCACCCGTTCCTGCGCGACCGCAGGCTCCGCCGGAAACCGTTGCGCCACTTCAGCAACCACGCCCTGACGCACGTCGATCAACGCCAGCACGGAGCTGGCCGGCTGCACCACCGCGGCGACGACCCACAACCACACGGCGATCCTGACCACACGTGGCTTCACCGGCGAGACGGGCTGAAAGCGTTGCAGGCGAGGTCTAGGAGGAACGGCAGGTCTTGTCACGGGGCACCGGCTTTCGTCGTGCCGCTCGTGGTGGTGGTCGTCGAGCTCGGCGGCGGCGGAGTGGACTTGGTCGTGGTGACAGTCGTCGAAGGACGCGTGGTCGTGGTGGTGGGCTTGGGTTTCGGCGGCTGGGTCGTCCGTGGCGCAGGCGCCGGAGCAGCAGGCCGGGTCGGCACGTACTCCACGACCGCGGGTTCGTCGACGGTCTGCGTCGTCGTGGGCACCACGGTCGTGGTGGGAGTTCGAGACTCGGCACCGGCCTTGTTGGTCAGCACGTTGTTCGCGAGCACCCCACCCGCGACGGCCACCGCGAGCACTCCGGCCGTCACGAACGGTGTCAGCTTCGTCCGCTTGCGGCGCAACGACTTCGGCGCTTCCGGCAGCGGCGGGCGGGTCCACGTCGCGGTGGCGGCCGCGGCCGGCGCTGGTTCGAGACCGCGGGCCTCCAGCGCGGCACCGATGGCCACGATGCCTGCGGGCGCGGGTGACACGGCCCGCCCGAGCTGCGCGGAAACCTCCTGCGTCACCAGCGGAATCCGCGACGAACCGCCGACCAGCAGCACAGCGGCCAGCTCGCGAGGCGATGTTCCGGCGGCCCGCAGCGCGCGGTCCAGTGCGGCCACCGTCTCCTCGACCGCCGGCCGGATCATCGACTCGAACTCGGGTCGTCCCAGGCGCACCTCCCGCACAGCGATCCCCGGCAACGCCACGGGAATCAGCACCTCGGTGTCGGCGGACAGCCTCTCCTTGGCCGCGGTGCACGCGCGCCGCAGCTCGGCGACCGCCGTCAGCACCGCGGGATCCGCCGGGTCCAGCGCGTCCCAACCAGGCAGCGCCTCGGCGACGTGCCCGAACACCACCTCGTCGAAGTCGAGGCCACCGACCTCGAGCTCCTCCGGCGGCCCGGCCAGCACGAACCTGTCCGCGGCGAGCTTGCGCACCACAGCGGCGTCGAAAGTCTTGCCACCCAGGTCGTACACGGCGACGACCGCACCGTCCTGCAGGCGCGCGAGGGCGTCGTGCGCGCGGACGGCGGCCTGCGGTTCCGGTACCAGCAGCACGTCGGCCAGACCGTTCGCGGACAGGGCGGCCCGCAACGACTCCAGCCGGTAGTGGCCCCACCCCGCAGGGTGCGTCACGGCCACCCGCGCGGGCCTTCCGTCAGGCAGGGAACCGAGCAACGTCACCAAAAATCGGGCGGTCACCGCCTCGGCCGTCAACGCGGCGTCACCGATCCGCAACGGAGTGGGGTCGCCGATTCGGTTCTTGAACTGCCGCGCGACGCGACCGGGATCGGCGAGCGCACGGCGTTCGGCCTCGGATCCCACGAGGAACGTCCCGTCAGGACTCTGGAAAACCACTGACGGCACAAGCACTTCAAGCCTCGCGGCCTGATCTGGTCTACAGGTCGACACCGTGGTGAAGGTCGATCCCAGATCCAGTCCAACCTGGTACGACATCGGACTCTCCTATGGCACTTCGCAGCGGACGTACCTACACGTGTGTCTCAGTTGGCCGGTTCACCGCAGTTGACGAAACAAGGAGCAATCCCTCAACGACCCCCTCAATCCCTGTGTTCGGAGCCGCGACGAACAGGGTTTGGTCCCGATGGCAGAGGCCTCGCCGGAACCTAACTTCGTTGTTGTCAGCCGGTCGGAACCGCCGCCGGCGACCAACACCAAGGAGCAGGACATGAGCACCCCCATCGACCTCAACGCGTTCCTCGCCGACCTGACCGCCGACCTGGACCTCGACACCACCAACGCCGCCGAGCAGCAGCTGCAGACGGCTCAGGTCAACCCGCAGGCCGCGGACCAGGACGCCGAGCAGACCCAGGACACCACCACGGTCACGAACACCGAGGGTGGCGGCGGAGGCGACGGCGGGACGGCCGTCGGTGGCGACAGCGGCAGCGCCAACGGGGGCAACGGCCTCGGGGTGGGCGGCGCCGGCGGCGACATCGACCAGGACGGGCTCGTCAACGTCAACTTCGGCTCCACGTCGGGTGGCAGCGGCATCGGTTTCGGCGGCAACGGCGGCGTGACCGGTGACGGTGGCGACGCCGACGCGTCCGGCGGCAACGGCGGCGCGGCGCAGTCCAACGTCGACGTGGACGCCGACCAGGACCTGGACCAGGACGTCGACCAGGTCTCGGACCAGGACGCCGACCTGACCGCCGTGTCGGACCAGTCCAACGACTTCGACATCGACGTCGAGAACGAGATCGACAACATCGTCGAGGACCTGGACCTGCCCGCTTTCTGATCCCGGGCCGGCCCTGGGCCACCAGGGCCGGCTCGTTCCACGTGAGGAGCCGGACGTGCTGTCCACCCTGATCGACTTCCTGATGAACCTGCTGAAGGACGACGAGGCGAAGAAGGCGTTCGACGAGAACCCCGACGCCGAGCTGACCAAGGCGGGTCTGAACGGCGTCACCGGACAGGACGTCCGGGACGCGCGGCTGATCATGGCCGACTCCGGCGGGGTGCGCGCCCGCGGTGCGGAGAGATCGTCCTCGCACGACGACGACCCGGTCCGGGAGATCCACCACACCACGCGCGAGTACGTGGTGGAGAAGCCGGTCACGAACATCGAGCAGAACATCAGCATCGACGACCGGGACGTCACGATCATCGACGACTCGTTCAACTCCGACGACGACACCGAGGTCAACTCCGTCGCGATCCAGGACAACGACACGAACGTCGTGCAGGTGAAGGACTCGTTCAACGAGCCGGAGCCGGTCCTGAAGGACGAGGACGACGTGCCGCTCGAGCCGGAACCGTTGGACGAGGACCCGGAGATCGTGCTGGACGACCCGGTCGTGCTGCCCGAGCCGGAGCCCCTTCCGGACGCACTTCCGGTGGACGTCGAGCCGGAGCCCCTGCCCGAACCCGACCCGGTGGTTGCGTGAGCTCATGACGACCACACCGATCGAGGCCGTCGACCGCGCGCTCGCCGCCATCGCGCGCTACGGACGGCCGGACCTCGAAGCGCGGCTGCGCCAGGCGAGGGCACGACTGCAGGACGACCGCGTGCGGCTGCTGGTCGTCGGTGAGTTCAAGCAGGGCAAGAGCATGCTGGTCAACGGCCTGCTCGGGGCGCCGGTGTGCCCGGTGTTCGACGACGTCGCGACCTCGGTCCCGACCGTCGTCCGGTACGCCGATCAGCCCGTCGTCACCCTGGTGCGCGGTGACTCGCGCATCGAGGTGCCGGTGGAGGAGCTGGCGGCGCACGCGTCGGAGTCGGGCAACCCCGGCAACGCCGAACGGCTGGACCACGTCGAGGTCGGGATTCCACGAACGATCCTCGCTCCCGGATCGGACTCAGCGGGGCTGGAGCTCGTCGACACCCCCGGTGTCGGCGGGCTCGGCTCGGTCCACGGCGCGGCGACGATGTCCGCGCTGCCGACCGCCGACGCGGTGCTCCTGGTGTCCGACGCGTCCCAGGAGTACACGGCCCCGGAACTGGAGTTCCTGCGCAACGCCGTGGCCGTGTGCCCGAACGTGGCGTGCGTGGTCACGAAGACCGACCTCTACCCGGACTGGCGTTTCGTCGCTTCCCAGAACAAGTCGCACCTGGAAGCCGTCGGGCTGACGCCGTCCTTCTTCACGGTGTCGTCGACGCTGCGCTGGCACGCTCTCCAGACGGGCGACCAGGACGTGAACCGCGAGTCCGGCTACCCGCCGCTGGTCACCTACATCCGCAAGAAGGTGCTGGGCGAGGCCGAGTCGCTGGCCCGTCGCTCGACCGCGCACGACGTGCACGCCGTCCTCGACCAGATCATCTCGTCGTTGCGCGCGGAGGAGTCGGCGCAGTCGGATCCCGCGTCCGCCCAGGCGTTGATCGACGAGCTCTCCGCGGCAGAGCAACGCGCCGCAGGGCTGAAGGAACGCTCGGCGCGCTGGCAGCAGACGTTGTCCGACGGTGTCGCGGACCTGAACGCCGACGTCGACTACGACCTGCGCGACCGCATGCGCGAGATCGTCCGCGAAGCGGAGGAGTCCATCATGGACGGTGATCCGACCAAGATCTGGGACCAGTTCACGAAGTGGGTCCAGGACGCCGCCGCGTCGGCCGTCTCGGCGAACTCGGTCTGGGCGACCCAGCGGGCGCGCTGGCTGGCCCGACGCGTGGCCGAGCACTTCGACTCGGAACGCGAGCAGACCTTGCCGTCGTTGCGAACGTCGTCCGGCGACCCTTTGCGTTCGGTGCGCGCATTGGAGGTGCGTTCCGACGAGAAGTTCGGTGTGGGCGGCCGTTTCCTGAGCGGTCTGCGCGGCGGGTACTCGGGTCTGCTGATGTTCGGGCTGCTCGGCTCCGCGATCGGGCTGTCGCTGATCAACCCGATCTCCATCGGCGCCGCGGTGCTGCTGGGCGGCAAGACCATCGGCGACGAACGGAAACGCATCGTCCAGCGCCGCCAGAACGACGCCAAGACCGCGCTGCGCCGGTACGTCGACGACGTGACGTTCCACGCCGGCAAGGAGTCCCGCGACGTTCTCCGCGCGATGCAACGCGACCTGCGCGACCACTTCACCGCGCTGGCCGAGCAGCTCAAGCGCTCGCTGCAGGAGTCGATCCAGTCCGCTCAGAAGTCCGTGAAGGCCTCCTCTGCCGACCGTTCGGCCAGGCTGAAGGAGATCGCCGCGGAACTGGCGGTGCTGGAGAAGGTCCGTGCGGAGGTGACCGCGTGATCACCGACGAGGTCCGCCGCGTGCTGTCCCTCGCGGTCGACGCCTACCGCGACCAGCCGCGCGCCGCCCACTTCCTGCGCGGTCAGCTGGACCGCCTGGACTCACCGCTGCGCGTCGCGATCGCCGGACGCGTCAAGGCGGGCAAGTCCACGCTGCTCAACGCGCTGGTCGGCGACTCGCTGGCGCCGACCGACGCCGGTGAGTGCACGCGGGTCGTCACCTGGTACCAGGACGGGCGTTCGCCGCGCGTCGTGATGCATCCCGTGGCCGGGAGCCCGGTCTCGCTGCCGGTGGTGCGCCGCGACGGAGCCCTGTCGATGGACCTCGGCGGTGCCGCGGTCAACCGGCTGGTCGTGGACTGGCCGTCGCAGAGCCTGCGGCACACCACGTTGATCGACACGCCGGGCATCGCTTCCCTGACGGCCGAGAACTCGGCGCGGGCGGTGCGGTTCCTGACCCCGGACGACGAGACGCCGACCGAGGCGGACGCCGTGGTGTACCTGATGAAGCACCTGCACTCGGCGGATGCGTCCTTTTTGGAATCCTTCCGCGATCAGGGGGTCGCCCGCGCGGCCGCCGTCAACACCGTCGCGGTGATCTCCCGCGCCGACGAGATCGCCGGCGGCCGGGTCGACGCGATGATCTCGGCCCGTGCCATCGCGGCACGCTACCGCTCCGCACCCGAACTGCACGGCCTGGCGCAGAACGTGGTCGCCGTCGCGGGCCTGGTCGCCATGGCCGGGCGGACGCTGACGCAGGCCGAGTTCGTGGCCCTGTCGGCACTGGCGGCCGAGCCCAGGGAGTCGCTGGAGTCGTCGTTGCTCTCGGCGGACCGGTTCACCTCCGGTTCGCAGGAGAGGGCCGCGCTGCTGCGCCGGTTCGGCGTGTTCGGCATCCGGCTGGCGGTGACGCTGATCCGCCAGGGCGTCCGGTCGCAGGCGGCGCTGGCCGACGAACTGGTGGCCCGCAGCGGACTCCGGGACCTGCAACGGGTGTTGCAGACGCAGTTCAGCGAGCGCCGTGACCTGTTGAAGGCCCGGTCGGCGTTGCTGGCGCTGGACCGGGTCGTGCGCACCTCGGGCGGCGGGCGCCTGGCCGGCGAGGTGGAACGGATCCTCGCCGGGACCCACGAGTTCACCGAACTCCGTCTGCTGTCGGCGTTGCGGTCCGGCGTCGTGGCCCTGCCCCGGCCGATGGTGGCGGAGGCGGAACGTCTGCTGGGCGAGGAGGGCATCGCCCCGGCGGCCCGGCTGGGCCTGGCGCCGGACGCCGTGGCCGCCGAGGTGCGGCAGACCGCGTTCGCCGCCCTGCGCCGCTGGCAGGCACACGCGGAGAACCCGATGCTGGGCAGGAAATCCGCGGACGCGTGCCGCGTGCTGGTGCGGACGTGCGAAGGGCTGCTGACCCGCGGGCGGTGAACCACCTACGCCGGTTGGCCGTCGCCGCGAAACCGGCACGTGACTAGGTTGATCGTGTGGCAGGACAGGGGGAGCCTCAGCAACCGGGCTTGTTCACGCCGGCCGTCGGCGTGGTGATCGGCTACGTCCTGCTGGCCGGCAACCCGTGGCTGAACCGGGACATCACCATCGCGCTGTCCGACGCCGACTCGGCCGTTCGCATCATCAGCGTGCTGTTCTCCTATGCGAGCTGGCACGTGGACGTCGATCGCGTCGGCCCGTTCCTGTTCTGGTTCGCGAACCTGCGGGCGGTGCTGTTCGTGGCGCTGACCATCGCGGGGCTGGCCAGTACGTCGCGCTGGGTCCGCGAGACCGCGGGCCGCACGGGTCTGTTCGTCGTCACCGTGGGACTGACGACGCTCAGCGCCGTGACCGCCGAACTGGGCTCTGCAGCGCTCACAGTGACCCTGATGGACACGAGCGCGACCTACGGGTACTTCGCGCCCGACCGGTCCGGGGAGTTCTTTCTCAGCCTGTTCAGCACGTCGGCGTCGTTCGGGATGCTGTTCGGCTTGGTGCTCGGCGCCGTCGTGGCCGCGGAGCGCCGGGCTCCCGCGAACGGGGAACGCCGTGCCGACACACCGAAGTCGTTCTGGTGAAGGGGATCGATGAGCCAGCCAACCGCCTTCTCCCCCGACGACACGACGCGGTACCTGTGCGTCGCGGCGAGGACCGACGAGCGCTTCGCCGCGCGGATGACCAAGGCGCTGCTGAACGACGACCTGCACGCGGCGGCACCTTCGGTCGGGTTCGCGCTGCGCCCTGTGTTGCTGCACGCGCTGGACGCGGCCCGCCAGCACACGGTGCGGAACTGGTACCTGCTCGCGGCGACGGTGGCGGCGCTGATCATCTCTCCACTGTGGACGGTTCTGGCACTGCTGGTGATCCTGCCGGTCGGCGGCAGACTCGCCCGGCGCGCCGGGGAGTCCCGCAGGCTCCGCGATGTGGTGTTCGCCCTGATCGTGCTGGCGATCACACTGTTGTTGTCCGTGTCGATGGTGTCCGCGCTGGGCACCGCACCGGAGCCGACGCGGCGAACCCCGGAGCCGGAGCCGCCGGTCGCGGAGTGGCTGGTCGGCCTGCCGTGGCTCGCGTTGGTGATGGGCCTGGTGGTGTACGCGCTGATGGTGTGGAGCGAGTGGCAAACCCGCCTGACGTTGCTGAGCCGGCTCACCCGAGGCTCGTTCAGCCCGGAGGACGCCCCGGCACTGCCGTCGAGCCAGGCGTGGTTGTCCGACCGGCTGGCGGCGATCGACGCGGCCGAGGGCGGCAACGTGACGATCTACGACGGGTTCACGCCGTTCATCGGCCACGGACCGCTCGTGTCGACGTGGTCGTTCGCCCTGCCGTCGCTGCGGCGTGACTCCACTGCCGACGACGACGCCGTGGTGCCGCTCGACATCGCCGAACTCGTGACCCACGTCCGGGACCGGTTGGCCGGCATCGGCGTGGAGCCCGACGAACTGCCGGGGCTCGTCCTCAGCGAACGGGCGTTCGTCAGCGGCAACGCGCTCACCATGCACCCGGCTCTGCTGCCCGAACGCGACGAGACTCCCCGGCAGCACCTGCCCGCCGACGACCTGGCCCGGCTCGCCGCACGCCCGCACGGGTCGGCACGGCACTATCTCTGCGCGCAGGTCCCGTCGTGGGGCGGTGAGGTGGTCGCCAGCACGTTCCTGCACTTCTCGACCGACGGCGGCCTGCTCTACCTGCAGTGCGACCGGACCGTGCTGGGACCGTTGTGGCAGCAGTACCACGACGTGGACCGGATCAGCCCGCTGCTCACCGCGGGCGCGATCGGCCGGCTGCTCGTCAGGGCGGCGAGCGGGGTGTCGAGCGCGGTGCCGCGTGCACCCTTCCGCGTCGTGCGCGACCTCACCTTCCGCTGGCGCTGGGAACGACGTCGCGCCTTGGAGCGGGCGATCGCCCGGCAGGACCTCGGCTACAACTACGGCGCCCGCTTCAGCGTCCGGGAGGAGGCCACGGACGCCAGCTACCACAACTACTTCCAGAAGACCGACACCGCCAAGCACCTCAAGCTGATCGAGCGGCACGTGCTGGCCGCGCTGCTGGACTTCCTCGACGAACACGGCGTGGACACGGCGGAGTTCCGCAACCGCCAGATGACGATCCTCAACCAGGGCGTCATCCAGACCGGCGGCGTCAGCAACGTCGGCAACCAGGCCGTCGGCAGCGAGGCCACCGCCACGGTGCAGGTCCCCGCACCCGAGCCCGCCGCCGGGAAACCGGCGTGACAGAAGGGAAACCAGTGCCGGAAAGCTCACCGAACTACGGCATCCAGCAGTCCGGCGGCGTCAGCAACGTCGGCAACCAGGCCGTCGGCCCGCACGCCCGCGCGGTCAGCCACGGGCTGACCTTCACCGCCTCGCCGCAGACCAGCGAGCTGATCACCGAGCTGATGACGTTGCTGGAACGCCATCGCGCGGAAGTCCCCGAGGAGGCCGAGGCGGTTGCCGAGGAACTGCAGGACGAGCTGGACTCGCCGGAGCCCGACCGCGGTGTGATCGCGCGGACGCTCGAGCGGCTCACCAACATGGTCAAACCCGTCGCTCCCCTGGTCGAGACGGTCGGCGAACTGACCAAAGCGGTGGAGGGGTTCGGCGGCTGACCCGGCGGCGCCGCCGATCGGGGCGCACACTGTGCTCGTGACCGGGAGCAGTACTGCCCGTGAGCTGGGACGGACAGGCGTGAAAGTGCCGCCGCTGGGCGTCGGCGTCATGGTGTGGGGCGACATGACGCGAGCGCCCCGGATGAACCCTGCCCGCAACGCCTACGGTCCCACCAGTGGTCTCGGCGACCAGCGCGAGGCGTACCAGGTCAGCCTCGCGGCGGGCGTGAACCTCTTCGACACCGCGGCCATGTACGGCAACGGGGTGTCTGAGCAACGTCTGGGAGAGCTGACCGAGGGCGACGACCACGTGCTCGTCGCGACCAAGTTCCCGGCCGAGTTCTTCTCCCGCGCCGACAGCCTGCCCGAGACGCTCGACGCGAGCCTCTCCCGGCTGCGGCGCCAGGTGATCGACCTGTACCAGGTCCACTTCCCGGTGCGCTGGATGCCGATCCCCCGGCTGATGGACCTGATGGCCGACGCGGTGGCGGCGGGCAAGGTGCGGGCCGTGGGCGTCAGCAACTTCTCCGCGGACCAGATGCGGACCGCGCACGCCGCGCTGGCGGAGCGCGGCATTCCGTTGGCCTCCAACCAGGTCCAGTACTCGCTGCTGCACCGCAAGCCCGAGACCGACGGCGTGCTGGCCGCGTGCCGGGAGCTCGGCGTCACGCTCATCGCGTACATGCCGCTCGCCTCAGGTGCGCTCACCGGCAAGTACGACGCCGAGCACCGGCCAGCGGGCTGGCGCCGGTACCGGGCGCCGTTCCGCGGCAAGACGGCGCTGGCCGAGCTCGACCGGGTCAACGCCGTGCTGCGGCGCCTGGCCGAGACCCACGGCAGAACGCCCGCGCAGATGGCGTTGCGCTGGCTCGTCCAGCAGCCCGGTGTGCTTCCGATTCCGGGTGCGAAGAACGGCAGGCAGGCGGCGGAGAACGCGGGAACGTTGACGTTCGAGCTCGGCGACGAGGAGATCCGGGCGCTGTCGGGTTGATCGCGCGTTCGGAGCAAGTGCTTACCCGGCAAAGCTTGTTGCCCGTGCCGCACAACAGCTGGACACTGGAACCTTCGTGGAGCTGTTTGCCACTGGGGGATTCCATGACACGTCGTATTTCCGAGCCCGGAAAAATCAGTTTCTGCGCGGCAGCTGTGCTGACCGCGCTTTCGGTGGTGGTCGCCCCTGCGGCACAGGGCGACGCACCCCGCCAGAACGCCGTCATCACCTGGAACGTCCTCGCCGAGACCGCGATCTTCGACGTCGCCAAGCAGTCGCCGACCGCGACCGCGCGCAGCTTCGCGATCGTGCAGGGCGCGGTGTACGACGCGGCCAACGCGATCGCCGGCACCCCGTACGAGCCGTACCTCGTCGCCCCGCGCACGCGGCCGGGCGACTCGGCCCCAGCGGCCGTCGCGACCGCTGCCTACCGCACGCTCGTGTGGCTCTTTCCCGCCCAGGCCGATTCCCTGCGGGCCCGCTACGACGAGTCGCTCGCCGCGATCCCCGACGGCCCCTCCGAACGCGGTGGGATCGCCGTCGGTGAGGCCGCGGCCACGGCCATGATCAACGCCCGGCGCGACGACGGCGCGTTCTCCGACGCGACCTGGCCGGTCGGATCCGCTCCCGGCCAGTGGCGGCCGACCCCGCCCGGCTTCCTCCAGACCGGGGCCTGGTTCGCCACCCTGAAGCCGTTCGTGGTGGACCCGAAGCCCTACCGCGTCCCCGGCCCGCCGGCCCTGACCAGCTCGGCGTGGGCTCGCGACTTCAACGAGATCAAGTCGCTCGGCTCGGCCACCAGCACAACCCGCACACCGGACCAGACCGAAGCGGCGATCTGGTGGGATGACCCGCGTCTGGTGGAGTGGGCGATCAAACGTCAGCTCGCCGCGACCCACCGGCTCGGCACGCTGCAGACGGCCCGCCTGTTCGCGATGGTGGACGTGGCCGCCGCCGACGCGCTCATCGCCTGCTACCAGGAGAAGAAGCGCTGGGACTTCTGGCGTCCGGTGACCGCGGTCCCGCTCGCCGGCACCGACGGCAACCCGGCCACCGAGCCCGATCCGGCCTGGGCCCCGTTGCGCACCACCGCGCCGTCACCGGAGTACCCGTCGGGGCACGCCTGCTTCACCGCAGGCACGACGACGGCGCTGCGCGCGTTCTTCGGCCGCGACGACCTGTCGTTCAGCGCCCACAGCGCCGACTCCGGCACGACCCGCCACTACCGCAGCCTCTCCCAGGCGAACGCCGAACTGGACCAGGCCAGGGTCTGGGCCGGGGTGCACTACCGCTTCGCCTCCAGGGACGGGCACCGGCTCGGCAGCAGCGTGTCGCACGCCGTGCTCGGGCACGCGTTCGGTCCCCGCGGCAACTGAATCGCCGATGGGCTGGAAACTGCCGGGCCACGCCGTACACGCGGCTGGGCGACTGGTTCACCTGGCTGTGCCTGGTGATCGCCGTGATCGTGGTGGGGCGCCTGTGGTTCAGCCGATGGAAGGGTGGCCGCGACGACTCCGCCGGGGTGGAATGAACGACGGAGGTGGGGCATGCGAACACGGTTCGTGATCTCGTTGCTGGCACTGGTGCTTCTCGCGGGTGGCGCGCCCGCGCTCGCCACGCCCGGTGTCCCCGGTGACCAGCCGTTGCCCGGCTACACCGTCAACAACCCGCCGCTGAAACCGGAGATCGTCGACGGACAGCCGACGAGGGTGCTGCAGGGCATCCACCAGCACTCGGCGTACATCGTCGAGGTGCCCGCGAAGTGGAACGGCCGGCTGGCCATGTGGGCGCACGGCTACCGCGGCACCGGCACCGTGCTCACCGTGGACCCGCCCGCCTACGGCCTGCGCACCCGGATGCTCGGCCAGGGATACGCCTGGGCCGCGTCCTCCTACTACAGCAACGGTTACGACGTCCGCGCCGGCGTCCAGGCGACGCACGACCTCGCGAAGCACTTCGGCACGCTGGTCGCGAAGCCGAAGCAGGTCCTCATCGCGGGTGCGTCGATGGGCGGTCACGTCATCGGCCGTTCGCTGGAGCAGTACCCCGGCTTCTACGACGGTGCGCTGCCGATGTGCGGTGTGATGGGTGATCACGAGCTGTTCGACTTCTTCCTCGACTACCAGCTGACCTCGCAGGCGCTCGCCGGTGAACGCGCCTACCCGGTGCCTGCCGACTACCTCACCACCGTCGTGCCGCGCATCCAGGAGAAGCTGGGCCTGACCAAGCTCGTCCCCGGCGGCCAGGACACCGTGACGGACCGCGGCGCCCAGTTCCGCTCGGTGGTCGTCGAACGCAGCGGCGGACCACGCCCTGGCGCGACGCCCGCCTTCGCGTTCTGGAAGGACTTCCTGTTCAGCCTCGCCGCGCCACCCGACGACAACGCCCCGCTCTCGCGCGACCCCGGCCGGTTGGCGACCAACCTCGGCACCCGCTACCAGCCGAACCCGCCGGTGGACCTCAACCGCGAGGTGCAGCGGGTGGCACCGCGGGACTGGCGGTCCCGCCTCTCCCCCGCGCTCACCGAGGTGCCGAGGATCGCGGGCAGGCCGAAGGTTCCGGTGCTGTCGCTGCACGGGCTGGGCGACCTCTTCGTGCCGTTCTCGATGGAGCAGGACTACCGATCCGACGTCGCCCGCAACGGTCAGTCGAAGTGGCTGGTGCAGCGCGCGATCCGCACGGTGGACCACTGCGAGTTCTCGCCTGCCGAGGCCGGTGCGGCGTGGAACGACCTCGTGACGTGGGTCGACCGCGGGACGAAACCCGCTGGTGACGCGATCGGTGACCGTGTGGCGGTGGCCGCGCCGGCGTTCGGGTGCCGGTTCTCCGATCGTGCGGCGTACGACGGGCCTGGGACGCGTAAGTTGTTCGCACCCTGTCCCTGACGAAGACCAGCCGAAGGACACCACGAGGGCGATGCCGGAGCCGGAGTACGAGTTCGACCTGGCGCTGTCGTTCGCCGGAGAAGATCGGCCGTACGTGGAGGAGGTCGCGCGTCTGCTCACGGACGCCGGCCTCCGGATCTTCTACGACGTGCAGGAGACGGCCGAGCTTTGGGGACGTGAACTCACCGAGTACCTGGACGAGATCTACCGACGGCGATCACGGTTCGTGGTCATCTTCGCTTCGGCGTTCTACGCGCAAAGCTCGTGGACCTCCTTCGAACGCCGCAGTGTTCTGGCTCGTTCCTTCAGCACGTCTTCGCAGTTCGTGCTGCCGATCCGGCTCGACGACACGGAGATCCCCGGCTGGCCTCCGAGCATCGGCTACCTCGACGGACGGACGCTGACGCCACGCCAGGTCGCGCAACTGCTGATCCAGAAGGTGGTCGGGGACGACCAGGAGCCGGAAGCCAGTCCCACGCCTCCACCGCGGTTGCCCAGCCCTCCGTGGAAGGTCTTCCTGAGCCACACCTCGGAACTCCGGGCCTGGCCGGCCAGGAAGTCGTTCATCGACGCGGCGGAGTCGGCGATCAAACGTGCCGGTCACGCACCACGCGACATGGCCTACTTCACCGCGCACGACCAGCCGCCGGCACAGGTGTGCGCCGAGGCCGTCGCGGACTGCAACGTCTACGTCCTGGTGGCCGGATTCCGCTACGGCTCGCCGGTCGTCGACCGGCCAGAGGTGTCCTACACCGAGCTCGAGTTCGAGACAGCAGGGAACTCCTCGATCGAGCGCCTGGTCTTCCTCCTCGGCGAGGGCACGGAGGGGACCGTCCAGACGCTCACCGACCTGGAGCACGGCAAGCGGCAGTTGGCGTTCCGGGAACGGTTGGGGCGCAGCGGGCTCACCTGCGTGACGATCGAGAACCCCGACGAGCTCGAGACCCAGATCCTGCAAGCGCTCACCGTGCTGGCCACCACCGCGCAGCAGACAGGGCACCGCCGAGCCGCCTCCAACATCCCGGCGGGCTCGCGCACGTTCGTGGGAAGAGCCGATCTTCTCAACCGCATGAGCCTCTCCCTGCCCGCGGGAAGGTCGGCCGTGCTGGCCCTGCACGGCATGGGCGGCGTCGGCAAGTCCACGGTGGCCGTCGAGTACGCCCACCGGAACATCACGGACTACGACACGGTGTGGCGGGTGCCCGCCGACGACCCGGTGGTGATCACCGACCGCCTCGCCGAGCTCGCACACGCCCTTCAGTTCGCCGAACCGGACGTCGGCGGCCGAGTCGCCGTCGCCCGGCTGTTCGGTCAGCTCCGCCGGCTCGACCGGTGGCTGATCATCTTCGACAACGCCACGAACCCGGAAGCGCTGGCGGAGTTCCTGCCACGAGGCCCAGGGCACGTGGTGATCACCTCGCGGAACCCGAACTGGGACTCCCTGGGTTCGACCATCGAGGTCTCCGAGCTCACCCGTGACGAAGCGGTTCAGCTGCTTCGACGCCCCAAATCGTCCCTCAGCACGCGTGACGCCGGACGGATCGCGGAAGCAGTCGGCGACCTGCCCCTGGCACTCGAACAGGCCGCGGTGGCGCTGAACGGTTACGGCCTCATCGCTGACACCTACCTGACCTTGTTGCGCGATCCGGCCCGGAACGTCCTCGGAACCGAGCTCGCGGGGCATCGCGGTTCCGTCGCCGCGTCCTTCAAGGTGACGTTCGACCAGCTCTCCAGGCGATCACCGGCGGCGATGCAGCTCGCCACACTGATCGCCTGGCTCGCTCCCGAGCCCGTCCCGCTCGACCTCTTCACCAGGAACTCGTACACGCTGCCACTGCCGCTCGCCAGTGCCGCCGGGGACCAGTTCCTGTTCGCCGCACTGCTGGCCCAGCTGCGCGAGCAGTCGCTGGTGCAGATCCGGCAGGAGACCCTGCAGATGCACCAGATCCTTGCCGTCTTGTTGCGGGCCAACGACTTCTTCCCGCCCACGGACGACCACTCGTACGGGTGGCGGGGCGTGGCGGTCCTGTTGCTCCGCAGTGCGCTCACGTCGAATCCCGACGGCGAGCCCGGCTGGCCGCTGTGGCGTCAACTTCTTCCCCACGTCCTTGCCGTGGCCGAGGCCACGGCCTCTCTGCCGGGTCTGGCGCCTGAAGCGGCGTGGCTCACCGCCAGTGCCGACGCCTACCTGCGGTCGAGCGACGCGTGAGGCCGTGGCCGAGAATCATCGCGTGCCCACCGCGAACAACCTCGGCCACGCCCGCCTGCTGGTGTCCGGAACCACCGGCTCCGCGGTCTCGGAGCTGGTGACCCCGGCCCTGCTGCTGCGCTCCCCCAGCGCCACGTGGTCGGAGCTCGTCCACGTGTACGTGCCGAACGGACCCACCGTCGCCTTCAGCGGCCGCGACCTCCGCTCACCGGGGATCGCCGCCGCCACCGAGGTGGCTCGCGCGGCGGGGTTCGAGCCGGTGGTCCGGTCGCCGGGCGGGCGGATGGTCGCCTACGACAGCGGTGCCGTCGTGATCGACCACCTCGACCGCACCACCGGCATCCGGCACGCGGGGAGTGCGACCTTCGCCGCGAACGCCGAGAGCCACGTGCGGGTGCTGCGCGCGTTCGGTGGCGTCGACGCCCGTGTCGGTGAGGTCGACGGCGAGTACTGCCCCGGTGAGTTCAGCATCAACGTCGGTGGCACCGCGAAGGTCGTGGGGTCGGCGCAACGGGTCACCGCCACCGGGTCCCTGTTCAGCACGGTCGTGCAGGTCACCGTCTCGGACCGGGTGCGCGCGGTGATCGTGGACGTGTCCGAGGCGCTCGGTTACGACCTGCGGCACAGCTCCATCGCGGGCCTGGCCGACTACGTGCCGGGGCTGACCGCCGGCGAGGTCGCCGAGGCGTTCGCGGCGGACTACCGCGACCGGCTCGGGCTGGCCGACGGACCGCTGCCCGCCGGGGTGGTCGTCCACGCGGCGGGCGCGTCCGGCACGTCCCCGTTCCACGTCGACGACTGGACGCGGGCGAATCCCCTTCAGCCGGTGTAGCGGCTGATCCCGAAAAGTCGCGGGCAACCTTCCGGTGCTCTGCGAGCATCAGGTCATCGTGAGAGTGGACGAGCAGGCCGCGTACGTCGAGTACGTGCGGTCACGGATGCCGTGGCTGCGCAAGCTCGCGTACCTGCTGTGTCAGGACTGGCACCGGGCCGACGACGTCGTGCAGACAGCGATCACGCAGTTGTTCGTGCACTGGAGCAGGGCTCGCGCCGCCGACAACCTCGACGGCTACGCGCGGACGGTGCTGACGCGCGTGTTCCTCAAGGAGCGGCGTTCGGCGTGGTCGCGCAACGTGCGCCTGGACGACGAAGCGGCCGACCGGGCGATCGAGGCGGAGGACTCCGTCACCACTCTCGCGGTGCGGCAGGCCCTGCTCGCCGTACCGCCGAAGCAGCGGGCCGCGTTGGTGCTGCGCTACTACTGCGATCTGTCCGTCGAGGACACCGCGACGGCGTTGCGCTGCACCAAGGGCACGGTGAAGAGCCAGACGAGCAAGGGGCTTCAGGCCCTGCGCAAGGCGTTGGGAGGGAAAGCCGATGAACTACTTGCGAACATTGCTGGATGACGCCGCGTCGGCACCGGCGCCTCCCGCTCGGGTCGACGTCGAGCTGGCCGTGCGGTCCGGCACGCGGATCGTGCGGCGCAGGCGGACGGCGTGGGCGGTGGGCGCGGCGTCGGCCGTGGTCGCGTGTCTCGTCGCGTCGGCTCTGGTCTTCACGCCCGCCGCGCAGGAGGAACCCGCCGTTCCGCTGCCGGCACCGGGGTTCAGCAAGGTGTTCGAGCCCGGGAAGAAGTACGCCTCGTTCGGCTGGCTGCCCGGCGGGGCCGACCAGACCATCGTCGAGACCAGGCCTGAGTGGCACCGGCAGTGGGTCACGAGCGGGTCGTGGCAGGTCGAGTTGCGGATGGTGACCGCCGGCCATGACATGGAACTCTCCGGCACCGACAAGGACTTCGCGGTCGACCCCGCACAGGTGGATCACCGGTGGCTCTACCGCACCGATCCGCCCGACGGCCGGGACGTGGAGTGGAACGCGGTGCGCATCACGGCACGCGACTTCGCGCTGCGGTGGCAGTACGCACCGGGGGCGTGGATCGAGGTCGCGGTGCAGAACGCGGACAACCCCAAGGATCTCCTCCTCGACGTCGTGAACGGTGTCCGCATCGGCGAGGAGGACGTCCGTGTTCCGTTCCACCTGACCAGCCCGCCGGGCCGGCTCACGGGGCTCTACATCGAGGAGCTGGGCTTCCGGTGGAGCGCGGGCCTGGACTACGAGGGTGGTGCGAGGGTGACCGTCCAGAGCGACGGCGCCACCCCCGACAGCATGTTCGACACCGAGGTCGACGGCAAGAAAGCGCGTCTGGAGAACAAGTACCTGGTGGTCGTCGAACCCTCCGGTGTCCACTCGCACGTCCATCTGCCGGACGGAGACCCGGTCGAGCTGTACCGGAGGCTGCGGATCGACCGCTGACCTGTAGTCGCACAACGAACCTGGGGAGATTTGGTGTGAGAAAACGATTCTGGCTGTCCGCTGCCCTCGTGACGGTGGCCGCGTTGAGCGGTGTGACCGTTCCGGCGGTTGCGGAACCGGCACCGGCACCGGCACCACCGGGCGCGGGGATCACCCTGCTGACCGGTGATCACGTGTCGATCGAGGGTGATCGCGCTCGCGTCCGTCCTGGGGGCGAACGCGAGCGGGTCTCCTTCCGGCAGTACCGCGACGAACGCGGTGATCTGAACGTCGTGCCGTCGGACGTGGAACGGCGGCTGTCCGCGCGCGAGCTCGACCGGCGGCTGTTCAACGTCAGCGAGCTCATGCGGTCCGGTTACGACGACGCGTCCAGCCCGGCGATTCCGCTGATCGTGCAGGGCGTCTCGGCCGCCGCCCTGAGCGGCGGCCGGGCGCTGCCGAGCATCGGCGGTGTGGCGGTGAAGGCGGACAAGTCGGCGTCGTTCCTCTCCGGCCCGCGGACCGCGGGCGCCGGGCGGATCTGGCTGGACGGCAAGGTGAAGGCCTCGCTCAACAAGAGCGTTCCGCAGATCGGTGCACCGCAGGCGTGGCAGGCCGGGCACACCGGCAAGGACACCACCGTCGCCGTGCTGGACACCGGGATCGACGCCGCGCACCCGGACCTCGCGGGGGCCGTGGTCGAGGCGAAGGACTTCACCGGCAGCGCTTCCGGCGCCGACGACCGCAACGGCCACGGCACGCACGTCGCCGCGACCGTCACCGGCGATGGCCGGTACCGCGGCGTCGCACCGGATGCGAAGCTGTTGGTGGGCAAGGTTCTTGACGACAACGGTTTCGGGTCGGAGTCCGGCATCATCGCCGCGATGGAATGGGCGGCGGCCGCGAAGGCCGACGTGGTGAACCTCAGCCTCGGTGGCGATCCCACCGACGGAACCGACCCGATGTCGCAGGCGCTCAATCGGCTCACCACCGACACCGGCACGCTGTTCGTCGTGGCGGCGGGCAACGACGGGAGGGACGTCGAGTCGGTCAACACTCCCGGTTCCGCGGACCTCGCGCTCACCGTGGGAGCGGTGGACCGTCAGGACCAGCTCGCCGACTTCTCCTCACGGGGACCGCGAACGGGCGACGACGCGATCAAGCCGGACATCACCGCTCCTGGCGTCGACATCGTCGCGGCCCGCGCGGCCAGAGGGAGGATCGGCAGCCCGGTGGGAGACCAGCACGTCGCCCTGTCCGGCACGTCGATGGCCACCCCCCACGTCGCGGGCGCGGCGGCGATCCTCGCCGGGCAGCACCCGGACTGGACCGCCGCGCAGCTGAAGTCCGCCCTCATGAACAGCGCCCGCCCGAACGACGCGCTGACGGTGTACCAGCAGGGTGCGGGACGGGTCGACGTCGCCCGCGCGGTCGCGCAACCGGTGACGGCGGCGCCCGCGTCACTGAGCCTCGGCACGGCGTCGTGGCCGCACACCGACGACCCGACGATCGTGCAAACGGTGACCTACCGGAACGTCGGGCCGGCCGCCCGGACGCTCACGCTGACGCCTGCGTTGACCGATCCGTCCGGCAAGCCCGCCGTCGCGGGCATGGCCACCGTGTCCCCCGGCACGATCGTCGTGCCCGCGGGCGGCGAGGCGACGGCGACCCTCACCGTGACGACGTCGCTGGACTCACCGGACGGGCTCTACGGCGGGGCCCTCGTCGCGTCCGACGGCACTGTTTCCGTGCGCACGCCGATCGGGTTCAGCAAGGAGATCGAGACCGTCGAGATCGACCTGAGCTTCCTCGGCCGCAACGGCGCACCGACCGACTGGTACCAGTACAGGTTCGTCTCCCACGACCGCCCGAAGGCGTACTACGGATGGGATCCCTCGGGCCGGATCGTGCAGCGGCTGCCCAAGGGCACCTACTACTACGATGCGACCATCCAGGAAGGTGAGTACCCGAAGCTGACGCAGATCGTCGAACCGTCGTTCACGGTCACCGGCAACGGTGTGCTGGTCAACGACGCGAGAGACGGCACCCAGCCCGGGTTCAGGCTCGACAAACCCAACGCGAAGCCGGGCGCGGCGCAGTTGGCGTTCCTGCTGAACACCAAGTGGGGCGTCACCGGCGTGATCAGGGACATGCGTGATTTCGACGGTTTCCTGCTGCGGCCCGCGAAAACGTCCGCGCCGGGCGCGTTCACGTACACGGCGTCCGCGCTGCTGGCCGAGCCGGACGGCAACGGCAAGTTCCTCGGCACCCCGTACCTGTACCACCTGACGCACACGACTCCGGACACCGTGCCCACCGACCTGCGCCCGGCGATCTCGGACCGGTCGCTCGCCGTGGTGCACTCGCAGGCGTCCTCGCACGGCAGTCCCACGGCCACGGCCGAACGTGACCGGGTGGCCAGGGGCAAGCCGCCGATGCGGTTGACCGAGTACTACACGCCGAACACGCCTTGGTGGGGATCGTTCACCGAGTTCGACGGCGCGAACCCGATCCCGCCCGCGACCACGCAGTACTCCGCGACTCCACGGTCGTTCACTCCAGGCCACCACACGGAGAAGTGGAACGCCGCGGTGTTCGGGCCGGCGTTCCCGGAGATCCCGTCCCGCCCCTACGAGTTCGGGGCCCGGCGAGGCGACGAAATGTTCCTCAACGTGCCGATGTTCACCGACCAGAGCTCCACGCGCTACGGCACGTCGAGCACCACCAGTGCTCGCAGTGTGTTGTCCCGCAACGGAACCGTGCTGTCCGACACGCCGTACACGGGGTCCTTCTACGGCACCGTGCCCGCTGGCGCGGCCACGTACCAGTTCCACGCGGAGGCGACCAGGACCGGGTTGTCCGAGCTGTCCACCTCCGTCAGCGCGGACTGGACGTTCAAGTCCGACACGGTGCCGGGCTGGGACAACGCGCCTCTGCCGCTGCTGGCCGTGCGGTTCGCCCCGTCACTGGACGAGCACAACCGCACCGAGGCGGGGCGGCCGTTCACGTTCCCGGTCTACGTGCAGCGCAACGGTTCCACCGACCTCTCGCAACTCCGCAAGCCCGCGGTGCAGGTGTCGTACGACGACGGTGCCACGTGGCAGCCGGTGCACCTGGTCCGCTCGCGGGACCAGTGGCTGGCGGTGGTCGCACACCCGAAGGACGCGAAGTTCGTGTCGCTCAAGGCACAGGCGCACGACGCTTCGGGCAACACCGTCGATCAGACGATCATCCGCGCCTACGGGCTGAACCAACGGTGATCGTCCGGCCGCCGTTCGGGTGAGTGAGGTAACCCGGCACGGCCGGTCCGCGATGTGATCGGGAGCAGGTACCAGCCGGTACCGCGAACCTCCCGGGGACAGGTCACATGCGGGTTTACGTGTCGTCGACGTTTCTCGATCTGCAGGAGTGCCGGGAGGTCGTGCACCGGACCCTCCGGCGCCTGCAGATCGACGACGTCGCGATGGAGTACTACGTCGCCGAGCCCGACCGGCCCGTCGACGTGTGCCTGCGCGACGTGCGTTCGTGCGACGTCTACCTCGGCATCTTCGCCTGGCGCTACGGCCACGTGCCGGACGGCTACCAGCAGTCGATCACGGAGCTGGAGTACCGGGCCGCGATCGATGCGGACAAGCCGTGCCTGATCTTCCTGCTGGACGAGAACGCGTCCTGGCCACGTCCTTTCATGGACCGCGATCCGGAGGCGATCGAGAAGCTGCGGGCCGAGCTCTCCGAACGCCACACCCCGAGCCACTTCCGCGTCGCCGCGGACCTCGGCATCGAGGTCGCGACGGCGTTGCACCGCTACATGACCTCCGCGGACGACCCGGCACGGCGCCTCGGCCAGCTCGACCCGGCCGTGGTGACCGCGTACTACCTGCGGCTGCAGAAGGAGTACGGCCGCCTGGACCTGGACGCGCTCACCCCGCCGGAGCGCGAGGAGTACCTGCAGATCCTGCTGGAGTCGGTGTTCGTCGAGCAGTACGTCCGCGAGGACCCGCCGCCGGTGAAGCTGCCGCCCGAGCTGCTCCAACGGCTCCAGGCGGAAGGCGAGATCGACGAGGCCGCATTGCCGGAGGGCGTCGACCTGGCGGACCTGCGGGCGGCACAGGAGTCGTACCGCGCCAAGCCACAACGTCCCGTACTGGACGTGGTAATGGGAGCCGACCGCCACGTCGTGGTGCTGGGCGACCCGGGAGCGGGCAAGTCGACCCTGGCGAGGTTCGCCGTGCTCGACCTCGCGGGCGTGAGCCGCCGCCTCACCCCGCTGGCCGGAAGCCTCCCGTTGCTGGTGGAGCTGCGGCAGTACGCGGCGGCACGAGAAGCGGGTTCCTGCCGCACGATCCTCGAGTTCCTCGACGAGCTGGCGACGACCCAAACCCTCGGCATCGCCCGCCGGCACCTCGAGCCCTACCTGGAGGCGGGTGGCGCGGCGCTCGTCGTCTTCGACGGCCTGGACGAGGTCTTCGACCCAGGCCGCAGGGAGGAGGCGACGAAGGAGATCGCGAGCTTCGCCGACCGCTACCCCGGCGTCCGGGTGCTCGTGACCTCACGCGTCGTCGGCTACAACTCCCGCCGCCTCACCGACGCGGGCTTCGTCCACCACACGTTGCAGGACCTCGACGCCGACCAGATCGCCGACTTCCTGGGCAGCTGGTACACCCTCGCCCTGCACGACCGCCCGGCCGAGGCGGCCCAGCGACGCGACCGCCTGCTGGAAGCCGTGCGCGAGTCCCGGCCGATCGGGGACCTCGCGGGCAACCCGCTGCTGCTGACCATCCTCGCGATCATCGGCAAGCACCAGACGCTGCCCAGGGAACGGTGGAAGGTCTACGACCACGCCGCCAGGGTTCTGGTCCAGCACTGGGACATCAAGCGTCAACTCCGGGAGCGACGCGTCGCCGCCGACTACATCGACGAGGACGACAAGCGCGAGCTGCTGCGCCGGCTGGCCTGGCGAATGCAGACCGGGGCGGACGGCGCGACGGGCAACTACGTCCACCGCGAGGACCTGCAACGGCTCTTCGAGGATTACCTGATCGAGACCTACGCCCGCAATCCGGCCGACGCGAAGGTCGTGGCGACGGTCATCATCGACCAGTTCCAGCACCGGAACTTCATCCTCAGCCGGTTCGGGCCGAACCTGTACAGCTTCGTGCACCGGGCGTTCTTGGAGTTCTTCTGCGCTGATGCTGTGGTGCGGCGGTTCCAGCGGGAGCAGTCGATCACGTTGGACAACGTCGTCGCGCTGTTCGTGGAGCGGTGTGGTGACACGAGTTGGCGTGAGGTGTTGCGGTTGCTCGCCTCCGTGTTGGCTGAGCACCACGTGGGTGAGATCGCCCGTCGGCTGCTCGACGTGGACCGGCCTTGGCCTGTCGACGAGTTCACGACACCTCCGCACGGCATTGCGGTCGCGGTGCAGTGCCTGGGTGAACTGCGTTCGATGAGAGCGGTCGAGGAGGCCGCTGAGGCAGCGCTCGCCGAGGTGGTACTCCTGCTCGAGCATTGCGTTGGCGTCGAGGACGCCGCAACCTGTCTGCTCGTCGAAGGCGACGTCCTGCCCGCACTCCGGACCGTGGGCACGGGCTGGCCTGGTCGAGACGTGGTCGCCGGCTGGTACCGCGACCGCGGCCGCTGGCTGATCTGGGCACCGGTGACCGAACTGGCGGCGAGACTGCTGACCGTCCTGTTCATCGACCGCCCGGACGTGCTGGTGTCGTTGGCCGACTTCGAACGTGTCGAAGACTTCCGAGCGAATGAGGCCTTCTCTGCCGCCGCGAACGAGGCCGAACGGCACCGGGCGGGTGCGTACTCGCACGATGCCGCCGCATCACCGCTCGACAGTTCGGTCCTGACCAAGCTGACGGCAGTGCTGCGCACCGGTTCGTATGCTGCGCGGAAGTGGGCGATGCAGATGTTGGACCAACTCGGTCCTTCGGACGTCGCCGAGGAGTTGTTGTGGGATCGGCTGCGACACGACGATGACGACGACGTGTTCCGCGCCGCCGCGACAAGCCTGCTACGACGCCACCCAGGCGACCCACACGTAGTCGACACCATCGTCGAACGCGTCGAACGGACGCAGCCGTCGTCGCTGGCAGGCGTGGGCATGGAGATCCTCGCCACCCAGAACCTCGAACATCCACGACTCCCGCTGCTCACGGCTGTTCAGCGGGTCGGTGGCCTGATGTTGTCCGACGAAGAGGAAATCGCGGAGACAGTTCGACGGCTCGCCGACGTGCTTGGCGACCGCGACGCGGTACTGGCCAGGTTGAGAGCGTTTGCCACGACCGCCTCCTCCTATCAGGCTCGGTACAACGCGCTCGTCCTGCTCGACAGACTCGATCCTGCGGACGTCGAGGAACCGTTGTGGGATCGACTGCGACACGACGATGACGACGACGTGTTCCGCGCCGCCGCGACAAGCCTGCTACGACGCCACCCAGGCGACCCACACGTACTCGACACCATCGTCGAACGCGTCGAACGCGCCGAACAAGAGCCCACCACGCGGTTGGCACGCGTGGGCACAAGGATTCTCATCGCCCACAACCGCGCACTTCCGCGCCTCATGACCGTTCGAGGGATCCTGGACTTGGACTCGTTGCTGTCCGACGAGGAAATCACCGAGGTGGTTGGGCGGATCCCCGACGTGCTTGGCGACCGCGACGCGGTACTGGCCGACCTGAGAGCATTTGCCACGACCGCCTCCTCCTATCAGGCTCGGTACAACGCGCTCGTCCTGCTCGACAGACTCGATCCTGTGGACGTCGAGGAACTGTTGTGGGATCGACTGCGACACGACGATGACGACGACGTGTTCCGCGCCGCCGCGACAAGCCTGCTACGACGCCACCCAGGCGACCCACACGTACTCGACACCATCGTCGAACGCGCCGAAGAGGGGGACGCATTGGCGCGCGTGGGCCTGGAGATTCTCACCGCGTACGACCACACACATCCGCGACTCGGGATGCTCACAGCTCTTGGCCGGATCCGCGGCCCATTGCTGTCTGACGAAGCGGAGATCACTGACGTCGTTGAACGGCTCCGCCACGCACCAGACACCGGGGAGATCTTGGCCAGGCTGGGGGAACTGGTAGTAGACACCACGATTTTCCGGTTCCGGTACAACGCGCTGGTGGTGCTGGACCGACTCGATCCCGCGGACGTCGCCGAGGGGTTGTTGTGGGATCGACTGCGGCACGACAGCGCCGAATCGGTTTTCCACGTCGCCGCGACAGGTCTGTTGCGACGCCACCCAGGCGACCGACACGTACTCGACACCGTGGCGAACCGCGTCGACGAGGAACATGGAACGGTGTTGGCACGCGAGGGCCTGAAACTTCTCAGGGAGCACGACCCCGCTCATCCGCGTCCCGCCCTCGCCTCGGTCAGCGGATCTCCGTTCCACCTGGAAGCACGGTTGGCCGTCGCCCGTGATCGACCCTCCATCAGCGACCTGCCCGAGCTGACCGAATACGGTCCCCAAGAGATCTTGTTGCGCACCGGGGAATCATGACAAGTGGACCCGTGCACGCATGCGCGAGTCCACAGTGGACAACAACTACTCCAGCGCCCGCAGGATGTGCGGCTCCGCCTCCGCCTCCGCCCCGAGCAGGTGCCCAGCCAGGGCCCACCCCTCCAGGTCGGTCATCTGGTGCGGAATCAACAGGTCGAGGTCAGCAACCTCAGGTACTTCGGGTTCCATCGCAAACGTTCCTCCAAGAGTCAGGCCGCCATCGCCTTCTCGCGCAGCTCGCCGCGGATGGCGCGGGCGAAGATCCGGTAGGTCGTCTCGGTCGGTTCCACGTCCAGCTCGTGCTGGAGGCGGCGCAGGCAGATGTCGTACCAGGTCTGCACCTGGCCGAGCTCGCCCTGCCTGCCGTGCACGACCATGAGGGTCTGGTAGAGCTCCTCCTGGTACGGGTCGACGGCCAGTAGGCGCTGGCACATTCGCACCGCGCCGAGGCGGTCGCTTCTGCGCAACGCGTCGGCGCGCAGGTAGTGCAGGGCCTGCAACACGAGAGCCTTGCTGCACGCTCGTTGCTCGTCGATCCAGTCGCCGGACTCGGTGGCCAGGAAGTCGCCTGGGCACAGGTCCACCGCGCGGGTGTAGTGGCGCAGGGCCTTGGGGTGATCGCCTGCCAGTTCGGCGGCACGGGCCGTGTCGATGGCCGACGAGAACTCGTCGAGGTCCAGCCAGACGTCGTCCGCCTTGAGGAGGTAACCGTGGTCCCGGTTGACGATTTCCACGGCGGGCTCGTCCGAATCGACCGCGTGCAGCACCTGGCGCACGCCGTGCATGGCGACCTTCAGGGAACTGCCCGTCGGCGACCATTCCTGGTCGGGCCAGAGGACCTGGTAGAGCTTGTCCCTCGTCACCACGCGGCCTCGGTTCACCAGGAGGTACTGGAAGAGGCTGCGGGCCTTGCCTGCCCGCCAGCGTTCGACCGGGCGACCGCACACGTGCACCGAGAAATCGCCGAAGAATCGCGCCGTGACAGCAGCGTCTGTGGTTTCTCGCAGCATTTGCGTCGCCTTTCCTCCCGACCGGATCACGTGAAATCGACTTTATGACGCCCGTCACCGCTCCTCAAGTGGGCTGCCACTGGAACGAACACAATGTGCGGATGGTCGTAGTGCGGCTACGACCCTGGTCGTAGTGGTATTTGGCGCATTCTTGCCGCGCCGGAACGAGCACGGCTCGATAGGCTCGGCCACATGTACCTGACAAAACGGTCGAAAGTTGAACAGGCAACGGTCACAAACCTGCGCCTGTCCTGGAAGGAAGCACGGCCGGTGGTGCAGGGAATCTTCGCTCTGCGATTCTTCTGCGCCGCCCTCCTCGCCGACCATCACACAAATGGAGCAGTTTGGCCGCGGGTTGCCGGGGTGTTGGGGTGCTGGGTCGCCGCCACTTGGGCCATCTATCTGCTCAACGGCGTCGCGGACGTCGTCGAGGACCGGGAGAACGGCTCCGTTCGGCCTATAGCGCGTGGAATTCTTCCGGTGGACTTCGCAAAATCAGTGGTCGTGGGGCTGTCCGCGGTGGCGATCGGGTTTGCCGCGCTCTTCTCGCCGGTCGTGTGTCTGCTGGTCGCACTGCACCTCGCGGCCGGCATCGCGTACTCGACGGGGCCACGTCCGCTCAAGGGAAACGTGCCCGGGTTTTTCGGCGCCGTGGTGGCGCTGGGAGGGCTGACTTATCTGTGCGGCTGGTATGCGAGCGGGGCGACCGAGATCGGGGCGCCGCTGCTGTTGTTCGGTGGCGCGATGTCGCTCTGGATGGGATTCGGCGGTGCCACCAAGGACCTTTCCGACGTCGCCGGGGATCGCCTCGCCGGGCGGCGCACGCTGCCTGTCGTGCTCGGCGATCGCGCGGCCCGCATCGCGATGGCGATTGGCGCGAGCGCGGTCGGGTGGGGATTTCTGCTCGCCGCTCTGCGGTGGGCGCCGTCGGTCGCGCCGGTCGGCTTCGTGGTGTGCGCGGGTTCGGTGGCACTGGCCCTCGTCGTGTCGAGCAACGCGAGCCGCGGAGAGCGCTTCCGGCGCCGTCGCCCCTACCGAACCTTCATGATTACCCAGTACACCGCACATCTAACACTTCTTGTCTCACTGATCTTCCAGTAACAGAATGCGGTGTTAGTGTTGCTTAGGTCACACGGGGCGGACACAACTGAATGTCACGCACGGTAAGAGAGTGGACACGTACCGCTTTTTCGGGGAGGGACGGCGGTGACTGACGGTCGATTAGCGGGGTTCCGCGCCGAAGTGCGCCGAGAAGTCGTGGACGCATTTAGCGCCCGACTTCGTGAGGATCGCAGTCCACTCATAGACTTTTCTGATGTCCGCGAGCAGCTCGCCCGGCAGGTGGACACCGTGCTCACCGACGTCGAAGCCGCTGTCACGAGCTGCCCAGAGGCAGAACCGCCCCCATTGGCGACTGAAATCGGTGTGAACCGCGCCGTGCACGCCATCCACCCCGTCGAGTCCGTCAAGGCCGCGACCGCGTTGTTCGACGTGGCCCTGCCAGTGGTGGCGGAGGAGCTGCGCCGGCACGGTGGCACGGACGCCGACCTGATCAAGGCGAGCAAGGCGCTGCACCGGTCGATCATGTCCCGGATCGCGCAGGGTTCCATCGCCTACGCGAGCTACCTGCTGAAGAAGGTCACCAGCTCGCACGAGGACGAACGCCACCGCATCGCCCGCGAGCTGCACGACCGCGTCGCGCACTCCGTCGGCAACGCGTTGCAGCACCTCCAGCTGCACGACGCCTACCTCGCCAACGACCCGGCCCGTGCCAAGGCGAAGCTCAAGATGGGCCAGGACGTGCTGCACGACGCGTTCGACGTCATCCGCCACCTCGCGACCGAGCTGCGCGCGTCCGCGGTGATGGCGGGAGGCCTCCAGGTCGCGCTGTCCGACTACCTCGACGCCCACGCGCCGTTCGGCGTGGTGCACAACGTGGTGGTGGAGGGCGACGTGCTGAGCCTGCCGGGCGAGGTCGTCGAGGAGCTGTACCTCGTCCTGCGCGAGGCCGCCCGCAACTCGCTGCTGCACGCCGCACCGCAGTCCGTGGACATCGAGATCACGGTCGGCGAGAACCTGGTGCGGGCGCTGGTGCGCGACGACGGCCGCGGGTTCGACCTCGACCAGGCCGCGAGCTCCGGCATGGGGCTGGATTCCATGCGGGAACGGGTCGAGCTGCTCGGCGGCACGTTCGCCGCGGCCAGCAGCATCGGCGTGGGCACGACCGTGATGGTCACGCTGCCCTGGCTGGACGCGGCATGACGGTGCGCATCGTTCTGGCCGACGACCACACGTTGTTCCGCGAGGGCCTGCGTGAACTGCTGTCCACCGATCCGGACTTCCAGGTGGTGGGCGAGGGTTCCAGCGGCGACGAGGCGATCGCACTGGCCGAGGAGCACCGGCCGGACGTGCTGCTGCTCGACGTCGAGATGCCGGGCCCCGGCGCCAAGGCGGTGATCGTCGCTCTGCGCACCGCGATGCCCGAACTCAACGTGATCATCCTGACCATGCACGACAGCGCCGGCGTCGTCCGCGACCTGCTGCAGAGCGGTGCCGCCGCCTACCTGGTCAAGAACATCGCACGCGACCAGCTGGTGGCCGCCGTGCGCTCGGTGAGCCGCAACAGCGAGAACGTCGTGCTGTCGATCCCCCGCGAGACCATGGACGCGCTGGAACCGCCCGCGGAACAGGCGAGTCCGTTGTCCGCACGCGAGCTCGACGTGCTGCGGCTCGTGGCCAAGGCGATGAGCAACGCGCAGATCGCCGCAGCCCTGTTCATCAGCGAGGGCACGGTGAAGCGCCACCTGACCAACATCTACGGCAAGCTCGACGCCGTCTCCCGCGTCGACGCCATCAAGAAGGCCGCCGCCGCGAACCTGATCAGCGGGCTCGAGCAGGCGTAGCGGCGCGCATCGTCCGTCCCGCCGCGGCACAGGCGTGCCCGAGCCGTTCCATCAACGCGGGCAGCTCCTCCACCGGCAGCGCCTGCGCGCCGTCGCACAGCGCGGTGGCCGGATCGTGGTGGCTCTCCAGGATGATCCCGTCGGCACCGGCGGCCGCGGCGGCCAGGGCCAGCGGCACGACGCGTCCCTTCGCACCGGCGGCGTGGCTCGGGTCCACGATCACCGGCAGGTGCGTGCGCTCCTTCAGCACCGGCACGGCGGCGACGTCGAGGGTGAAGCGGTAGCTCGTCTCGAACGTGCGGATTCCGCGTTCGCACAACACGACCTGCTCGTTCCCCCCGTCGAGCAGGTACTCGCACGCGAGCAGCAGCTCGTCCAGCGTCGCAGCCAGCCCCCGCTTGAGCAGCACCGGGACACGCGTGCGGCCCGCTTCCCTCAGCAGCGTGTAGTTCTGCATGTTGCGGGCACCGATCTGGATCATGTCGACGGACGATGCCATCACCTCGATGTCGCGCACGTCCACGCACTCGCTGACCACCGGCAGGCCGGTCACCTCCCGTGCCTCGGCGAGCAGCCGCAGACCCGGCACTCCCAGGCCGTGGAACGAGTACGGCGACGTGCGCGGCTTGAAGGCGCCCGCCCGCAACGCGTGGGCACCGGCGGCGCGCACGGCCTCGGCGGTGGTGAGGAGCTGGCTGCGGTTCTCCACCGAGCACGGGCCTGCGACGACGGTGAAGCCGGGACCGCCGATCGAGGACTCCCCCAACGTCACGGGAGTGCAGTCGGGGCGGCCGTGCAGACGTGCCGAGCGGGGATACGCGGCGGGCAGCTTCGCGATGTCGAGCACGCACGGTTCGTCGGACAGCAGCGCACGAATCGCGTCGCGGTCGCCGGACAGCGACAGCAGCTCCGGTGTGTGCACGCGCAGCCCGGTGCCCGCGAACTGCACGAGGTCGATGATGCGACGCCGATCCGCGGGCGTGCACGCCTCGCTCAGCATGATGACGATCATGTGGTCAGACCCTTCAGTAGGCGGGCGTAGTCCTGCAGCACCCCGTGGGGCGCGCCCTTCGGGTGGTGTGCCTCGATCACGTAGCCGCCGTCGTCCGGCTTGACGTTCACCACCAACGAGAACTTCGACGTGCGGTACTCGGGCTCGACCGCGGCCGGACCGCTCGAGTCGAACACGAACATCACGTCGACCAGCGGCGCCGCGGCCAGGTACTCGGCGGGGAACAACCGTTCCACGAGGTGCTCGAACGGCACGGTGGCGTGCGCGAACGCCTCGACCGCCGTCGTTCTGGCGCGCCGCACGACGTCCGGGATCTCGCCCGCGGTGTTCACCCGCAGCACGAGCCGGTTCACGAAGTAGCCGATGGTGCGTTCGACGTCGGGGCCGCGGCCGGACATCGACGTGCCGATCGCGACGTCCTCGCTGCCGGTGCGCTCGCCGTGCAGCTTCGCGAACAACGCGAACATCGTCATGAACGGCGTGGCCTTCGCCGGCAGACCCAGCAGGCGCACCTTCTCCGCCACGTCGGGCCCGATACGGACCCGCTCCACTGTGGACTCGCAGGACCTGCCGTTGCGCGGTTCCAGCCCGGCGAGCCTGCGCCGCCAGTAGGCGACCTCCTGTTCGGCGCGGCGCGACGCGAGCCATCCGCGTTGGCGGGCGGCGTGCTCGTGGTGCGGCAGGGTCGGTTCAGGCAGCTCTTCACCGCGATATGCCTGGGTGAGCTCGTCGACGAAGACGCGCATCGACCAGCCGTCGTTGGCGATGTTGTGGATGTTCACCAGCAGCAGGCCGCCCGGCAGCAGGCTCATCCGCAGAGGTGGTTCGGAGCCGAGGTGGAACGGCCGGAGGTTCTCCTGCCGCAGTGCGGTCTGCACGTCCGTGTCGACGACTTCGAGTCCGGGACGGGAAGCCGGGACCTGCCACAGCGTTCCGTCGTCCCAGTCGTAGGCGGACGTGAGGATCTCGTGCCGGTCGAGCACGACGTCGAGCGCGCGCCGCAGCCGCGGTTCGTCCACCGGCTCCGGCAGGCGCAGCGCCCACGGCCAGCTGTACGCCGGGTCGGCGGGATCGGCCTGGTTGAGCCGCCAGAAGCGCAGCTGGCCCGGCGTGGTCGCCTTCCTGGCGGCCAGCAGGGCGAGCAGCTCGCGGCGTTCGTCGGACAGAGTCACGCCCACGACGATGGCGTGCGGCGGTTCGGCACCGGTTACGTAACCGCGACGGGATACACCCGCACGATGAACCTGTTGACACCGCAGGAGAACCCGGACGCGCCGGTCCGCGTGGTGTGCTTCCCCAACGCCGGTTCCGGTGCCGCGGGCTACCGCGCGTTCGCACCGCTGCTCGCGCCGGCCGCCGAGCTGACGATCGTGCGGCTGCCCGGCCGGGAGGCTCGAATCGCCGAGGAACCGCACCGCAAGCTGACCGAGCTGGTGCCGCGGCTCGCCGAGGAGCTCGAGGAGTGCCTGGACGTCGGCACGCGCCGGCTCGCGTTCTTCGGGCACAGCATGGGCGCGCTGGTCGCGTTCGAGCTGGCCCGGCACCTGCGCCGGTCCGGGCACCGGCTGCCGGACCGGATCATCGCCTCGGGCAGGCCCGCGCCGCACGTGCCGTACCCGCCGGGCTACGAGTTCGTGCACAGCCTGCCGGAGGACCGGCTGGTGCAGCGGTTGCGCGGCTACAGCGGCACGCCGGACGAACTGCTGGAGGATCCCGCGCTGCTGCGCATGTTCCTGCCCACTCTGCGCGCGGACTTCGAGGTCGTCGAGACCTACGAGTACCAACCGGAACCGCCGCTGCCGTGCGCCATCTCCGCGTACGGCGGGATGTCCGACGAGGAGGTGCCGCCCACGACGGTGGCGAGCTGGGCGGAGCACACCACGGGTGCGTTCCGGCTGCGACTGTTCGACGGCGGCCACTTCTACCTCGACGAGTCGCGGCCCCGCGTGGCGCGTGCGGTTCTCGACGATCTGCGAAGCTTGGGGGTGTGAAGTCGATCTCCTGGAAGCAGGTGGCCGCGTGGCGTGCCCGGCGGCACGGCCTGCACACGTTGCGCCCGGCCGACGACGCGCTCGCCGTGGTGAGCGAACTGTGCGGGGTGCACGCGCAGCTGATGTCCTCGGCTGGGCTGACGCTGCACGCGCGGCTGGACGGGTTCGCCGCCCAGGACGTCGACCGCTTGTTGTGGCAGGAAAAGGCGCTGGTCAAGACGTGGTGCATGCGCGGCACCCTGCACCTGCTGCCCGCCGCCGAGTACCCGTTGTGGCAGGCGGGCCTCGACACCTACGCGCACTACCGCAAACCGGTGTGGCTGCGGAACTTCCACATCACCGCCGAGGAGCAGGACCAGCTGCTCGACGCCGTGCACGCGGCGCTGGACGGCCAGGTCCTCACCCGCGAACAACTCGCCGACGAGGTCACTCGGGTCAGCGGAGACGCCGCGATCGGTGACAGGCTCAGGGAGAGCTGGGGCGCGCACCTCAAACCCGCGTCGTTCCAGGGCAAACTCCTGTTCGGCCCCAACGACGGCCAGAAGATCAGCTTTGCCAGGCCGGACCAGTGGCTGCCGGCCGGGACACCACCAGGGGAACCGTTGCCGGAGATCGCCACGAGGTTCCTGAACGTGCACGGCCCCGCGACGCGCGAGGACTTCGCGCGGTGGTGGGGAGTCACGCCCGCGGAGGGCGCGAAGATCCTGGCGGGGACCTCGGCGTGGCAGGCCGAGCTGGACGGCCAGACGTGGTGGGTCGCTGACCTGGACGCGGTGCTGGACGCCGAACCCGTGCGCGGTGTGCGGTTGTTGCCCGCGTTCGACCAGTACGTCGTCGCGGCCACCCGCCACGCCGGGAACTTCCTGCGCGGCGGCTCGGCAGACCTGATCTACCGGCCGCAGGGCTGGTTGTCCGCGGTGGTCGTGGTGGACGCGATGTTCGCCGGGATCTGGCGGCACCAGCGCAAGGGCAAGCGGCTCGTGGTGGAGGTCGAGCCGTTCAAGGCCTTGTCCGCCAAGGCGCGCAAGGGGGTCGAGGCGGAGGTGGAGCGGCTCGCGGGTCACCTGGGCGGCACACCAGAACTGATCTGGGTCTAGGGCCTCAGGAAGTAGACGTTGAAGTCACGGCCGCCGTCAGTCAGCTGGCTCGCGTACGCGCGAACCTTCCTGCTGCTGGCATCGGGCTCGATCATGGTCCAGTGAACCAGGTCCCTGAGGCCGATGGGAATGTCGTTGATCTTCGCGTTCTGCAGCTCGATTCGACCGAACTCCGGCAGGATGTCGTTCTTCGGTCCCTCGACGATCACCTCCGCCGACCTGCCTCGTCCGGTGGTCGGCAGCTCGCCGAACTCGGACTCCGCCGTGTTGTAGTCCATGATGAAGTAGCCGAACTTCCCCGTCCCCATGGTGATCCGGGCGTGGATCGTGTCGCCGGGAGAGACGTCGAACAGGTACACGGGCTTCGCCGGATAGGCCTCGACGAACGTCCTGTGCCTCGGCACGCCGTCGTCGCACTCGGTGACCGTGCCGGTCTGGTCGACCGTGTTCTCGCCAGAGGTCTGACTGCCCATGCCCACCCACACCGCGACCGCGGAGTCCTCGCCGGCTTCACAGGTGACAGCGGGAACCGTCCATCTGGCACTCACGTATTTGAAGCCGCCGGTTCTCAGCCCCATGTACCCGGCCCAGTAGAGGGAGTCACGGCTGTCGTCAGCCCAGGCAGGCGGCGTGATGCCCACCACCGACACCAGAACGACGAGAAGTGCTGCGATGCGGTGCATGGTCCGTCCCTCTCGTTCGATCCCGTTTGGACCCGAGTGTCGGGCACGTCCGAGCAAGCACCACCGAAAGGCACCCGAAAGAGAAACGGACACGCAGAGTCAGTACTGGATGTACCGCTTGACCTCCGCCGCACGCTCCGGGCTCGCCAGGCGCGACACCAGGTGCACTGCCATGTCGATCCCGGCGGACACACCGGCCGCGGTGATCACGTCGCCGTCGTCGACGAACCGGTCGTCCTCGCGCACCTCGATCGTGGGATCGAGGAACTCCAGGAACTCCACGGTCTCCCAGTGCGAGGTCGCCGGGCGGCCTTCCAGCAGTCCGGCAGCCGCGAACACCAGGGAACCCGTGCACACGCTCGTCATCAGGCCGGTCGTGGCCCGCTGGCCGCGCACCCACTCGAGGTGCTCCTCGTCCTTCACGAGCACCTCGGTGCCCTCGCCGCCGGGGTGGACCAGCACGTCCCACGCGGGCGCGTCGGCGAACGAGTGCTGAGGGGTCAGCACCATGTCCTTCGCGCACGTCACGGGCTTGCCGTCACGGGAGAAAGTGGCCACCTGGTAGCCGTCTTCGGGATGGCCTCGAGTCCACGCGGCGAGCACCTCCCACGGGCCCACCACGTCGAGCTCCTCCACGCCTTCGAACAGCAGAATGCCGATGTTCATGCGGCCAGCGTGCGCGGTGCCGGTTACGTAACCGGCCGTTCCTAGCCTCGACGCCATGAGCAGCCCGAAGATCGTCGCCATCCACGGTTCCGAGCGCAACCACGGGAACACCGCCGACGTGCTGGAGTACGTCGGCAAGGTGCTCGCGGCACGCGGGGTCGAGCTGGAGATCGTCCGGCTCGGCGATCTGCGCATGTCGCCGTGCGGTCCCTGCGGGGACTGCAACTCGCGCACCGTGCCGTGCGCGCTGGAGGACGACATCCCCGGTGTCGTGGAACGGATGGCGCGCGCCGACGGGATCCTCTACACCGCTCCGGTGCACGGGTTCGGCACGGGCGCGTTGATGCAGGCGTTCATCGAGCGCTCCGGCGTCGGCTTCATGAGGTTCGAACGGCCGCTCACCAACAAGGTCGGCGGCGTCATCGTCATCGGCCGGCGCTACAGCCACACCGAGGTGTACCACCACCTCACCGCCAACGTGCTGCTCAACCGCATGATCATGATCGGCAGCGGTTTCCCGGCGATCGTCTACGGCAACCAGCCCGGCGACGTGCTGCACGACGACGAGGGCCTGCAGATGGTCGAGCGCATGGTGAACCGGATGGTGGATCTCATCCACGTGCTGCGCGAGCACCGTGAGCTCACCGGACGCGACGGGCTCGACACCGAGCTGGCCAACGAGCGCGACGACAAGTGGTTCGCCGCGCGCCACTCCCCGATCGGATGAGCGATGGACTACCACGAGCTGTGCCAACGGTACTACGCGGGCGAACTGTCCGAAGAGGACATGCAGGCGTGGCGGCTGGAGCGGCTGGACGTCGTGCTGCGGCACGTGCGCGAGAAGTCGGGCTTCTACCGCAGGCATCTGCCGGACGACGTGCCGTTCACCGGGCTTCCCTTCACCACCAAGGCGGATCTGCGCCGGGAGATGCACGCCGTGCTGAGCGGTGACGTCTCCGAGGCCGCGATCTACTACGAGACCACCGGCACCACCGGCCCGCCGACCCCGTGCCCGCGCAGCGCCAGGGACGTCGAATGGAGCAACCTGCACGTCGAACGGTCGTGGCGGCACATGTTCGCGCGGCACTTCGGTGACCGCATGCCCGTCGTCGGGTTGATGGGGCCGTCCGAGCTGTACGCGTTCGGCGACACGTTCGGCGAAGTCACGCAGAGCATGGGTGCCTGTCACGCCAAGATCTGGCCGGAGTCGAGCCGGGTCGGGTTCGCCAAGGCGTTGCGGCTCATGAAGGAGCTCAACGTCGAGGTGATCGCGTGTGCACCGACGTTGTGCCTGAACCTCGCGAAAGCCGCGCTGTACCACGGTTATGAGCTCAGCGACTTCAACGTGAAGATGTTCCTGGTGCTCGGTGAGATCTGCACACCCGAGTTCGCCGCGAACGTGAAGTCGATCTGGGGCGCCGACGTGCTGCCCGGCCTGTACGGCTCGCAGGAGGCGCTGGCGATCGCGACCGGCTGCGTGGAGAACCGCCTGCACCTGTCCGACCCCAACTACCTCGCCGAGGTGATCGACCCGGACACCCTCGAACCGAGCGGCGACACCGGCGAGTTGTGCCTGACGATGCTGATCGACGGCATCAAGCCGCTGATCCGCTACCGCACGGGCGATCTCGTGCGGGTCGGCGGAACCTGCGCGTGCGGGTTGCCCGGCACGCCGATCGAGGTGATCGGCCGGGTGGACGACCGGATCGCGCTGGGCGGCGGGCAGTTCCAGCCCGCGGAGATCGAGTCCGCGGTCCTGCACGGCGTCACCGGGTGCCTGGGCTACCAGGTCGAGATCGATCCCGGCGACCGCGTCACCGTGCGGCTCGACCTGCTCGACGGCGACGAGAGCGTGGTGCGGCGGGGCATCGTCGAGCGGCTGCGGGACAGGTTCGGCGTGGGCGCGGACATCGCGGTCGACGCCGAGCTGGACCCGATCACCAACACCGGTGCGTTCGTCAGCTGGAAAGCCGCACGCATCAAGGACAACCGCACCGGACCCGACCGCGTCGTCGAGGCCGCCCGCACCGCGGCGGCCCGGCACTCGTACACCACCTGACCAGGAGGCCGCGATGGTGTCGACCGAGCGCCGGGCACTCCCGGCGGCCGACCCGCTGACCACCTACCTCGCCCTCGCCGAACGGTTCGGCACGGACGAGGTCTACCTGCTCGAGTCGCCGTCCGGCCCGGAAACCGACTGCCGCCACGCGGTGGTCGGTTTCGGCGTGCTGCTGACGCTGTCGGTGTTCGGCGACGAGGTGCGGCTCACCGGCGTCCCGGCCGTGGTCGAGGCGGTGCGGTCGAGGATCTCGCTGCCCTTCGACGACCTGTGGGAGCTGTTGCGCCAGGCGCAGAACGCGTTCCCGTCGTTGCCCGACTTCGGCTTCCTGTCGTTCTTCGGCTACGACACCGCGCACTACGTGGAACAGCTGCCGCGGACCATCGCGCGCAACCACGACGAACCGGACGTGTGCGTGGTCCTGCACCAGGGCCGGATCCGGTTCGACCTCACCACAGGCGAGGCGGAGTTGCTCGTGCACCACAGCTCGCTGTGGCCCGACCTCGAACCGGACGCGGTGCTCGACGCGTTGACCGGCGCCCCTGAGGTTCCCGCTCCCCGGCTTCCCCCGGCGGAGTGCGTCGACGAGACCGACGAGCCGTCCTTCCACCGCAACGTGCTGCGGGCGTTGGACCACATCGCGATCGGCGACATCTACCAGGTGCAGATCGGGCACGAGCTGCGCATCACCAGCCAGCTCGCGCCCATCGACGTCTACCGGCGGCTGCGGGAACGCAACCCGTCGCCGTACATGTACCTCGCGAACTTCGGCGGGCACACCGTGATCGGTGCGAGCCCCGAGCTGTTCGTGCGCTACGACGGCGGAGTCGCGACCATGCGCCCGATCGCGGGCACGATCCCGCTGGACGCCGGTCCCGAGGCGGCGGCACGGCTGCGCGCGGACCCCAAGGAGATCGCCGAGCACGTCATGCTGGTCGACCTGTGCCGCAACGACATCGGCCGCGTCTGCGACCGCGACACGCTGGACGTGCCGGACATGCTCGTCGTCGACCGCTACTCGCACGTGGCGCACCTTGTGTCCACGGTAACGGGCCAGGTTTCTGATGCGGACGCCTACGAGGTCGTGCGCGCACTGTTCCCGTCCGGAACGATGACGGGCGCGCCGAAGATCCGCGCGATGGAGATCATCGAGTCCATCGAGACGAGCCGCCGCGGCATCTACGCGGGCGCGCTGGGCCTCATCGACTTCGACGGCACGCTGAACCTGGCGCTGTGCATCCGCAGCCTCACCCACACCGGCACCACGTACCGCACCAGGGCCTCGGCCGGCGTGGTGGCGGACTCCGATCCCGGCAAGGAGTGGCGGGAGACGCTGGCCAAGATGAGCGCCGCCTACTGGGCGGTCACCGGAAAGGAGCTCGCCACGTGAGGACGCTCGTCGTCGACGCCTACGACAGCTTCGTGCACATCATCCGGCAGTACCTCGACTCCGTGGACGCGGGCCCGGTCGTGGTCCGCTCGAACGAGCTGACTCCGGCCGGCGTGGCGGAGATGCACCCGGACCTCATCGTCCTGGGCCCCGGTCCCGGCCACCCGTCGGCCTCCGGGCACGTCGAGCTGGTGCACCGGTTCGCCGACTCGACGCCGATGCTGGGCGTGTGCCTGGGCCACCAGGCCATCGGGCTCGCGCACGGCGCCGACGTCCGGCAGGCGAACCACCTGGTGCACGGCAAGACCAGCCCGGTCCGGCACGACGGCCGCGGGGTGTTCCGCGGCCTGCCCAGCCCGTTCGACGCGACCCGGTACCACTCGCTGATCGTCGTGGAGGACACCGTGCCGGACGTGCTGGAGGTGACGGCCCGGTCCGAGGACGACGGCTACGTCATGGGGCTGCGGCACCGGACGTTGCCTGTCGAGTCGGTGCAGTTCCACCCGGAGAGCATCACGACCGGGCACGGGCTGCGGCTCTTCGCCAACTTCGTCAGAACGTGGGCGGTGGCGAAGACCGCGTGAGAAGGGCGGCTCCCCCGGAGCCGCCCTTCGCCACAACCACATGCCACAACCACATGCCACAACCACATGCCACAACCACATGAGGATGGGCGGCTCCCACGGGGCCGCCCATCCCCCGTCCCGAACTCACACCACGCGCACCGGCATGTGCTTCGTCCCCAGCATGAAGTTCGACCGCAGCCGCTCGACCGGTCCGTCCAGCGCGAACCGGATCCCGCGGTCCCGCAGCAGCTCGAACAGGATCGTGATCTCCTGCCGCGCCACCGTCTGCCCGATGCACCGGTGGTTGCCGACGCCGAACGCGATGTGGTGGTTGGGCGTGCGCGTGACGTCGAACCTGTCCGCCGCCTCGAACACGTCCTCGTCGCGGTTCGCCGACGCGTTCCACAGGGTCAGCTTGTCGCCCTTGGTGATCGCCACGTCCCGGATGGACGTGTCACGGGTGGCGGTGCGCTGCACGTACGCGTTCGTGGAAGTCCAGCGCAGGATCTCGTCCAGCGCGGTCGGCAGTACCTCCGGATCGGAGTAGAAGCGGTCCGCCTGGTCCGGGAACTCGTCGAAGGCCGCCACGCCGGCGCACGCGGTGTACGGCGTGGTCTCGTTGCCGCCCACCACGACGTTGAGGGAGTTGTAGAGGATCTCCGCGTCGGACATCGGCCGGCCGTTGACACACGAGCTCAGCAGCATGCTGACCAGGTCGTCGCCCGGCTGCTCGCGGCGTTCGTCGGCCAGGTCGCCGAGGAAGTCGAAGATCTCGACCTGCGCGCTGACCAGGGCGAGTTCGCCGTCCCGGTACTCGCCGTCCTCGGAACCGATCATGTTGCGGGTCAGTGCCAGCAGGTGGTGCGCATCCTCTGTGGACAGTCCGAACATCGCCGCGAGCACGCCCGCCGGCAGTTCGGGTGCGACCTCGACCGCGAAGTCGCCGCCGCCCGCCGCCACGATCCGGTCCAAAGCGCGGCCGGCGTACTCCCGCACGCTCGTGCCGATGACCTCGAGCATCCTGGCGGCGAAGCCCTGTTTGACCTGCTGGCGCAGCAGGCGGTGCTCCGGCGGGTCGGCGCAGATCAGCATCTGGCCGGTGGCGCTGTCCTGGGCGCTGCCGAACGAACCGCCCATCACGGTGCCCTGCTCGGAGCTGAACGCCGACGGGTCCAGGTACACGTCGTGGATGTCGTTGTACTTCGTCAACGACCAGAAGCCGCCGTCCGCGGACGGGTTCCAGTGCACCGGCTCGTGGTGCCGCAGGTGGGCCCACACCTCGTGCGGGTCGCCGTGCACGAACAGGTCGGTGTCGGTGAGATCGATGGTCCTGGCGGTGGTCACGACACCATCACCCCTTCCCTGGTCCGGTCCACGAGTTCCGCCAGCTCGCCGAGCACGCTCGACTCGAAGACCGCGCGCGGCCGCAGCGTCACGCCGAGCTCCTTGCGCACCAGCGAACGCACCCGCACGGCCAGCAGCGAGTGGCCGCCCAGCACGAAGAAGTCGTCGTTGACGCCGACGTGCTCGACGATCAGCAGCTTCTCCCACAGCTCTGCCAGGTACTTCTCCGTGTCGGTGCGCGGGGCGACGTGGTCCGGCCGTTGCCGCAGCCGGCTCGACGCCGTGTGGCCGAGGTCCTCCCAGTCCCGCTTGCCGTGCGCGTCGGTCGGCATGGCGGGCAGCACGATGAACTCGCTGGGCACCAGGAAGTCCGCGACGCGCCCGTCGAGGTCGGTCCGCAGTTCCTTGAGCGACAACGACTCGACCGCGGGCACGAGGAACGCGACAAGCCGCTTGTCCCCCTGCTCACCGGTCGCGATGACGGCCGCCTCGCGCACGTCCGGGTTGGCGCACAACGCCCGTTCGACCTCGCCGGGCTCGACCCGGTAACCGCGGATCTTCACCTGGGTGTCGAACCTGCCCAGGTACTCGAGCACGTCGCCGTTCCAGCGGACGCGGTCGCCGGTGCGGTACATCGCTCCGCCGTCGGCCGCGAACGGGTCGGGCACGAACCGTTCCGCGGTCAGGTCCGGCCGGTTCAGGTAGCCGCGGCTCACGCCGATGCCACCCACCCAGAGCTCGCCGGGTTCACCGCGCGGCACCGGCCGGAAGTCGGCGTCGAGCACGTGGAGCTCGTAGCCCTCCAGTGCGCTGCCGATCGGCACGCTCTCCGCGTCCTCCGGCACGTCGGTGACCTCGAACGCGGTGCACGCGGTGGTCGTCTCGGCCGGGCCGTACAGGTTGAAGAGCCGTCCCTCGAACTTGCCGGCGAGCAGGTCGCGGCACGTCGACGGCAACAGCACGTCGCCGCCGGAGTGCAGGATCCGCAGCGGTGCGAACGAGTCGCGGTCCACCTTCACCGCGTGGTTGATCGCGATGGCGGGCGCCAGCATCACGGTGATCCGGCGGCGCTTGAGCTCGCGCTGCAGGTCACCGTCGAGCAGCTCCGGGATCGACGGCAGCACCACGAGCGCGGCGCCCGCGGCGAACGTGTTCCAGAGCTCGAAGTTGGCCGGGTCGAAGGAGATGCTCGCGACCTGCGCGGTGCGGTCCTCCGGAGTCATCTCGGGCAACGCCGGGTTGAGCGCGAACGCGACCATCTGCCGGTGCTCCAGCACGATGGCCTTCGGCTGCCCGGTCGATCCCGAGGTGTAGAGGACGCACGCGGCGTCAGCCGGTTCGGGACCTGGCAACGATCCGGGTGACTCCACCGGTTCGCTGCGCCAGTGCAGGACCTCGACGTCCGGCAGCCCGGCCGCGAGGTCCGGTTCGGTGATCACCAGCCGCACCTCGCCCGCGGTGATCATGTAGTCCCGCCTGCCGCCCTCGTACCGCGTGTCGATCGGCAGGTACGCGGCGCCGGCCTTGAGCACGCCGAGCACGGCCACGACGACGTCCACGCCGCGGTGCAGGTGCACCGCGACGCGGTCCTCCCGTCCGACCCCGATCTCGACGAGCCGGTGCGCCAGCGCGTCCGAGCGGGCGTCCAACTCGGCGTAGCTGAGCTCCTGATCGTCGTCGGCGACCGCGGCCTTGCCGGAGTGGTCCCGCACACTGCGCGCGAACAGTTCCACGAGCGTCTTGCTGGTCACGATTTCCGCCTCATTCCTTGAAGTCCCGTGCGATGACGTCGCGAAGCTCCGCGGGCGCGCTGAGGAAGTCGAAGAAGTCGCCCTTCAGCACGTGATGCGTCACGTCGCCGTACTCGGCCCACTCGCCCATGTCCCCCGGCGGCACGATCGTGTCGTCCGCCCAGCCGATCGTCGTGATCGGACACTTGAGCGGCCGGACGGGCGGCGCGTGGTCGACGCACATCTCGATGTCGTTGCGCAGCACCATGACCGACAGCTCCAGCAGCTCCGGCGCCGGTACCGGCCCGCCCAGGCGCTTCGTGATCGCCAGCAGCTCCTCGGCGAGGTGCTCGTCGGACATGTCGGGGTGGAACGGTTTCGACACCCCGAGGTACGGCACGTACGACGACGACACGAACAGCCGCTGCGGCTTGTGGTCGAGCCGGTCGGCGACCGCGTGCGCGAGCAACGCGCCCATGCAGTGCCCGAAGAACGCGAACGGCCGGTCCAGGAACGGCGCGAGCTCCCGCGCGGCGTCCTCGGCGAAGGAGTCGAAGTCGCCGTACGCGGGGTCCCGCATCCGGTTCTCCCTGCCGGGCAACTGGACCGCGCACACCTCGACGTCGCCGATGCGGCCGGGCCAGTCGCGGAACGCCGAAGCGCCGGCTCCGGCGAACGGGAAGCAGAACAGCCGTTTCGCGGCGTTCGCATCGGGTTCGAGCAGCAACCAGCGTCCCATCGATCACTCCGTTCCGCTCTCGTCACCGGGCCGCATGTCGCGCCACAGCTCGGCCACCTGGTTCAGGCACGCCTGCCGGCTGCCGGAGAAGCCGGTCGGCCGCCATCCCCGGGGCACGGCGAGATCAGTGGGCCAGATGCTGTAGCGGCCCTCTGCGTTCACCACGACCCGGAAGAACAAGCCGCAGTCGGCCCGTGTCATGTAGACCTCCCGAACCTGCCTGGCGGCCGAAGTTAGGCGCCGGAGGTTAGGAAGGGGTTATGAGAGCGCACGTAACCCCTGTCTAACCAGGGGTTCTTAACGTGGGACGGGAAAGCTCGCGTTAGTGCTCGCGTTGGTCCATGACAGAACGCACTGACGCTGACAGGGCGCTGGTGTCGAAGACCCCCGTCGACACCAGTGCCCGCTCCAACGCGACGAGCCAGTACTCGTAGTACCGGTACGGCGCCTGGGGATCCCGCTCGCCGATGGCCTTCACCAGCTCGGCGCGGAAGTCGTCCCACACGAGCGTCCCGGACTCGGCCAGCGCGACGGCGAGGCCGAAAGCTCTGCTCTCCCAGGGGAACTCGAACAGCAGCTCGCCGTTGCTGCGCGGCACGTCGGCAGGGAGCTCGGTCACAGGATCGCCACCCCCACCATCGACTCGCGCGTCACGACACCCGCGAGCCGTTCCTCGTCCCAGTCCTCGGTGCCGGCGGGCCGTTGCGGCAGGGTGAAGTAGCGGACCTCCGCGCTGGAGTCCTGCACCCGGATCTCGACGTCCTCGCCGAGCGGCAACCCGAAGTCCTCTGCCAGCACGGTCCGCGGCTCGGCGACCATGCGGGCGCGGTACTCGGGGCTCTTGTACCAGTTGGGCGGAATGCCCAGCACCGGCCAGGGATAGCACGAGCACAACGTGCACACGACGACGTTGTGCGTCTGATCGGTGTTCTCGACGGCGACGAGCTTCTCGCCTTGGAGGCCGCCGATGCCGAGCTCTCCGCATGCGGCGGTGGCGTCGTCCAGCAGCCGTTCCTTGAAGTCCGGGTCCACCCAGGCCCGTGCGACGACCTTCGCCCCCAGCAACGGCCCGATCTCGGACTCGTAGACGTCGACGATCTGGTCCACCGTGTCCGCGCCGATCAGCCCGCGTTCGACGAGCAGGGCTTCCAGCGCCTTGACCCGAGCGCGCAGTTCGGCGTCGTCCGACACGATCCCTCCCCAGGTTCAGGCCGGTTCGAGGTAGCTCTCCCAGACGTCGACCAGGACCTCGTGGTCCCCTTTACCCCACAGGTCCTGTGCGCTAAACCCCACGTTGTAGGTGTTTTCCGGGTTCTCGCCCTCGTGGTGCGCGTTGGTGTCCGGCAGCACGAACGAGCCGTCGACGCGGTGCACGACACCGACGTGGCCGCGCACGTACGCGGGCAGCCGCGTGTGGCCGGGTTTGGCGTCCCGCACGGCACGAACCCGGTCGCCGACGGAATACCGCGGTGGACCGGCCGGCCGGTCCAGCGAGGCACCGAACTCCAGCGTGTCGCGGAACAGCTCGAACAGTTCGGGCTGGTCCTTGCCGCGCACCTCGCGGTCCGGATCCTCCAGGAACTCGGCGACGCGCTCGCGCAACGCCGAGGCGTCCAGCACGCCGAGCTCGGTCAGGTTGGTCTCCATCGCCACCAGCCACTGCTCGAAGTAGCTGGTGGCGCGGTACTCGTCCGTCGGCATGCGCTCGCGGGCGTGGCGGTTCTCGTCGCGGTTGTACAGGCCGACCGTCGACGTGGCCATCGTCAGCCCGAAGACCTTGCGCTCCCAGTCGTGCGAGAACAGCGGTTCGTCCGGGTCGAACCGCACGGGCCCGAAGCCCTGCGCCCCACCCAGGTCGTGTGGACCGTCCATGGCTCCATCGTGGCAGCCGGCGGTTACGCGGACAGGCCGATCCGGTCGGCCTCGGCCAGCCACACGTCCGGCGGCCAGGTGAAACCCTCGGTGAACGCGTCGAGCAGCGCCTCCAGCAACGGGTGCTGCTTGCCCTTGGGCCACACCAGCGACCACGGGTAGACCGGTGTCGGACCGGTCAGGTACACCACGGCCGCGCGGGACGTGGGCGGCAGCTGCATCCGGCCGCCGACCAGCGTCGCTACCTCCGGGCGGGCGGCGATGTCGTCGACCAGGTGGTCGAGGCTGAGCGACGGGCCGGAGAAGTCGACGTTCAGGTCCCACGCGTCGGCGAACTGTTCGAGATAGGCGGCCCATTCCGCCACCGCGCCACCGATGGGCGCCCAGAGCGGAACGTCGCGCAAGGACGCGAGGCCCACGGAGTCTGCGGCGGCGAGCGGGTGGTCGCGGCTCACCAGCAGCGCCAGCGGTTCCAGCAGCACCAGGCGGTGCGCGAGCTCGGCGAGTTCTCGTGGCGCCAGCGAGTGCACGCGGCCGAACGCCGCGTCGGCCTCACCGCTGCGCAGCGCGGGCAGCGCGTTCGGCAGGCCGTGACGCATGCTCACCTCGATCGGCAGGTCCTCTAGCCTGCGCGTGGCGTGCCGGACGAGCTGCATGGGCGCCAGGCGTTCGTCGAGCACGTCGACGCGGACGGTCTGCCTGGTCCCCTTGATGGCCGCGACGGCGGCGTCCGCGGCGGCCAGCGCGTCGATCGCGAACGGGAGGAAGCGCTCACCGGCCTGGGTGAGCTCGACCTTCTGCGTGGACCTGTCGAAAAGTCGCGCCGACAGCGAATCCTCCAGCTTGCCCACTCGCTTGGAAAGGGCTTGCTGGCTCACGTGCAGGCGTTCGGCAGCCCGTCCGAAGTGCAGTTCTTCGGCCGCGGTCACGAACGCCCGCACCTGCCCCATGTCCAGTTCCACTGCTCCATCTTGGGTAACAACCGTTGGTTGTCAAGCTGGGCTTGGTTGTTGTTGGACCGGGGAACCCTGGTGGGAGTTTCCTGGGATGGACCCGTTTTCGACTGTCTCACGGGAGTTCACATGTCCACTGTGGAGAAACGTAGCCGCGAGAGGGTGACAGCCCCCGAGGCGAACCCTCGCCGGTGGCAAGCGTTGGCCGTGCTGGCGCTGGTGCAGTTCATGATCGTCATCGACAACACGATCGTGAACATCGCCCTGCCGTCCATCCGGAACGACCTGGGGACCTCGCAGGCGGGTCTCGCCTGGGTGGTCAACGGTTATCTGCTCACCGCGGGTGGTCTGCTGCTGCTCGGTGGGCGGTTCGCCGACCTGTTGGGCCGCAAGAGGATTTTCGTCATCGGTACGTCGATCTTCGCGCTCGCGTCGCTGACCAGCGGTGCCGCGTGGAACTCCGGCGTGCTGATCGCGAGCCGGTTCCTGCAGGGCGTCGGTGAGGCGCTCGCGTCGCCGGCGGCGCTGGCGCTGATCGTGCTGATGTTCACCACGCCCAAGGAGCGCGCGAAGGCGCTCGGCATCTGGGGTGGTCTGGCCGGTATGGGTGCCACCGTCGGTGTCCTGCTGTCCGGTGTGCTCGTCGACCTGGCGAACTGGCGCTGGGTGTTCTTCATCAACATCCCGATCGCCGTCGTCGCGCTCGTGCTGTGCGCCAAGCTGGTGCAGGACGCGCCCGCGCAGGGTGTCCGCCGCAAGCTCGACGTTCCCGGCGGCCTGCTGGTGACCGGTGGTCTGGTTCTGGTCGTGAACGGCCTGCTGCGCGCCGCCGAGCACCCCTGGGGCAGCTTCGGCGTGTGGGGTTCGTTCGTCGCCGGTCTGATCCTGCTCGGCCTGTTCGTGCTGGTCGAGGCGCGGTCGGATGACCCGATGATGCCGTTGCGGTTCTTCGCGAACCGGACGCGCGTGTCGGCCAACGCCGTGACGATCCTGCTGACCAGTGCGATGGCCGCGATGTTCTTCATCGTCACGCTCTACGTACAGCAGGTGCTGGGTTATTCGCCGTTGCAGTCCGGCCTGGCCTACATCCCGTTCTGCATCGCGTTCATCCCCGGCATGGTGCTGTCCACCCAGCTGGTGACGCGCTTCGGCCCGAAGACGGCCATCATCGTCGGCTTCGTGGTGTCGGCGGCAGGCATGCTGCTGCTCGCCCGCATCGACGCGCACGGCTCGTTCTGGGGCCAGCTGGTCCCGGCGACCGCGGTGCTCGCGTTCGGTCTCGCCATCGGCCTGCCCGCGCTGCAGAACGCGGCGCTGCACCAACTGTCCGATGAGGACGCCGGACTGGGTTCGGGTGTGCAGACGTCGGTGCAGCAGCTGGGTAGCGCACTCGGTCTCGCGGTGCTGACAACGATCGCGCTGAACCACGCCTCCGCCTCCGTGGCCACCGGTGTCGCGCAGAACGAGGCGACCGTGTCCGGTTACCGCCTCGCGTTCGTGGTGGCGGCGATCGTGCTCGCCGTCGGAGCCGCTCTGGTGGCGGCCTTCATGGAGCGGGTGAAGGCACCGCAAACAGCCGTTCCGGTCTGATCCCCGGATCGGGTGTGCGCGATGAAGGGAACCTTCATCCACTTGAAGTGGATGAAGGTTCCCTTCATCGACAAGGAGGTCTAGGGGGCGGCGCGGTACATGGCGGCCATGTCGTCGACGGTGGCGTCGAACCGCCAGTTGGCGCGGACCGGGCCGTAGAGCAAGGCCTCGGTGGCGAGTTCGTCGGCGTTGCCGGACGGGAACTCCCGCTCCACCCCGAGACGGTCGAGCAACGCGGTGAGCCCGTCAGCGAAGTCATGAGCACCAAAACAAGACGCCAGGTCCGCGTCACGCTGTTCCTGCACGTGCCGGCTCGCCCGCAACACCGCAGGCGCCACCACGACGTTGGCGATCCCGTGCGGAATGCCGTACCGCTGCGTGAGCGGGTAACCGAGCGCGTGCACGAGCCCGGCGTTGGCCTGCGCCATGGCTAGATTCGCCTGCAGGCAGCCCGCGCTCAGTTCTTCTGGATCCGGAGAGAGCAACGACGAGACGATGCGCCGCACTCCGGGCAACGCGAGCGCGTCGCTGAACGGTGTCGCGGCACGGGCGAGGTAGGCCTCGGCACCGTGCATCAACGCGTCCAGCGCGCAGGCGAGCATGGCCTGGTGTGGCAGCGTGGCTGTCAGGTCGGGATCTATGACGACCGCTCGGGGAACCAGCGACGGGCCGCTGACCGCGTGCCTGCGCTCACCATCGGTCACCACGGCGTGTGACGACACCTCGCCACCACTGCCTGGTGTGGTCGGTACGGCGACGAGAGGCAGGGCCGGGCCCTGCGACCGTTCCAGGCCGTACAGGGACTCCAGCGGTCCCTCAGAGCCGTGCAGGGCCACCGCGGCCTTGGCGACGTCGAGGACGCTGCCGCCGCCGACGGCGATCACCCCGTCGTGGCCGGGCAACGCGTTCCGGCAGGCGGTGATCTCGGTGGCACAAGCCGACCCGCACACGTAAACAGTTCGGGGAACGTCCAGCGCGTCCAGCACCCGGTCCACAACGCGAGCGGCGAGCACGCCGTGGTCGGTGACCACGAGTGCCCGCCGCATTCCGCACTCCCGCACGATGTCGGGAAGCTGCGTGGTGGATCCGGCGCCGAACCGCACGCTGGGCGGCAGGCGCAGTCTCATCGCACCCTGCCTCCCAGCGCGGCGAGCCCGGACGTGGCGACCGCCGGCCGTTCGAACCCGCTGACCGCCCAGTCCAGCGCGGTCAGGATGTCGAAGATCGGCACAGGTGAGTTGGCCCGCACGTCGTCCAGCACCGCGGGCAGCATCGTGCACTCGCACACGATCGCGCCCAGCGAGGGTTCGCGCGCCAGCATGTCCTCGACGACCGACAGCAGGTCCTGGCGCATCTGCCCGCGCAGGGCCGGCGTGATCTCCTTGGTCTCCAGGAACTCGAGCCACGACGGGTGCTTTCCGACCCCGCCGATCACGACCGGGACGTCTTCCGAGCTCCAGCCGCTCGCGCGGAAGTTGCGCTCCCCCACCGCCTCGGTGAAGAACGTGAGCACGCCGATCGGCCGATTGCCGACGAGTGTGGAGATGGCGGGGACCAGTGCGAGGCTCGACGTCACGACGGGCACGGACACGGCGGCGCTGAGCTGGTCCTGCAGCAACGCGATGAGTCCGCAGTTCGCGGTGATCACGGTGGCGCCCTGGGCCTCCAGCTCGCGTGCCGCCTCGACGTACAGCGGCAGCATGGCCTCGGCCTCTGCCTGGCTGCGCGGGGTGGTGGAGCCGCGCACGACGTGCCGGATCACCGGGTAGCCGAACGTCTCGGCCGACGCCATGCAGCCCGGCACGTCGGCCATCTTGCCCTCCAGCATGAGGATTCCTAGGACACCCATGCCCGCACCTGCCTCTCGACGCCCTCGGCGTCCAACTCGAACCGGCGCAGCTGCTCGGCGTAGTCGCCGATCTCCTTGACGAACGCGTCCGGCAGCCCGATCCGGCGCAACGGCACCGGCGCGTGCTCGGCGAGCACCTCCGCCACCGCGCTGCCCAGGCCGCCGATCGTCGAGTGTTCCTCGACGGTCACGACCCGGCCGGTCCTGGACGCGCTGCGCACCAGCACCTCGCGGTCGATCGGCTTGATCGTCGGCATGTCGATCACCTCGACGTCGCCGAGGCGTTCGGCGGCCTTCAGCACCTCGGGCACGATCGTCACGCCGCACGTCACGATCGTGAGCCGATCCCCTTCTCGCAGCACGCGTCCGCGTCCGATCTCGAACGGTTCGTGCGCGTCGTAGACCTGGTCGCCCGGCTCGACACCGAGCCGCAGGTACACCGGCGCGTTGTGCGCGAACGCCGCACGGGTCGCGTCGTAGGCCTGCACCGCGTCGGCGGGCGCGATCACCGTGAGGTTCGGCAACGCCCGCGCCACCGAGACGTCCTCGATGGCGTGGTGCGTCGGGCCGGAGAACCCGGCCGCGATGCCGGTGAACATGCCCGCGATCACCACCGGCGCGCGGTGGTAGCAGATGTCGAGCCGCACCTGTTCGGCCGCGCGCATCAACGCGAACGTGCCGAACGTGTTGAGGAACGGCCGTTTCCCGCCCATCGCCAGGCCCGCGGCCGCACCGACCGCGCTCGCCTCGGCGATGCCGAAGTCGAGGAACCGGTCCGGCATCTGCTCGCGGAACTCGAGCCCCCAGCAGTCGCCGAGGTCGGCCTCGACGGACACCACGCGCGGATCCTCCCGCGCGAGGTCGAGCTGGGCCAGGCGGCACGCCTCGAACGCCGTCGTCGTCGCGGGATCGAACCGCACCCCTTCACGGAGATCGGCGAGCGCCGTCATGAGGCACCCCCGATGGTTTCTTTGGCGAGCTCCTGCAACGCCTGCTGCTTCAGGTCGGCAGAAAGATGCCCGTAGTGCCAGGTGTTGGTGTTCTCGGAGAACGACAACCCCTTGCCCTTCACCGTCTTCGCGATGATCGCGGTCGGCCGGCTCCAGGTGAGCGGCACCTCGTGCAGGACGTTGGACAGCTCGCCGACGTCGTGCCCGTCGACCTCGACGGTCGCCCAGCCGAACGCGCGCCACTTGTCCGCGAACGGCTCCAGCGCCATGATCTCCTCGGTCGGGCCGTCCTCCTGGATGCCGTTGCGATCGACGATCACCACGAGGTTGTCGAGCTTGTAGTGCGCGGCGGCCATCGCGGCCTCCCACACCGAACCCTCCTGGCACTCGCCGTCGCCGACGATCACGAACACCCTGCTGGGCAGTCCTTCCGCCTGCGCGGCCATGGCGAGGCCGACACCGACGGGAAGACCGTGGCCGAGCGAGCCGGTCGCCAGTTCGACGCCGGGAACCCCGGTGTGCGGGTGGCCGGCGAGCCTGCTTCCGGTCTTCTTGTAGGTGTCCAGTTCGGACACCGGGAAGAAGCCGGCCTCGGCGAGCGCGGCGTAGTAGGCGGCGCTGGAGTGGCCCTTGCTGAAGATGAGCCGGTCGCGGCCGGGCCTGGCGGGATCGGCCGGGTCGACGCGCAGCACGCCGTCGAAGTAGAGCGTGGTCAGTATCTCGACGACCGACATCGAGCCGCCGACGTGCGCGCCGGGCGAGTCGGCCGCCAGGTGCACCACGTGCTTGCGCAACGTGCGTGCCCTCTCAGCGAGGTCGTTCACCATCGCGGGTTCCTCCCGTGTGCACCGGCCGCCCGAAGCAGGGACCGGTTGATCTTCGAAGTGGGGGTCATCGGCAGCCGGTCGACCACGTGGACGTGGTTCGGCACCTTGAACGACGCCAGCCGCGTGCGGCACCAGGTCCGCACGTCCGCGGCGTCCAGCCGCGCGCCGGGCAGCGGCACGACGAACGCGGCGACGTCCTCGTCGGACATCTCTCCCGGCACGCCCACCACGGCGCCCAGCAGCACTGCCGGGTGCTCGGCGAGCGCCTCCTCGACCTCGGCCGGGTCGACGTGCTCGCCGCGCCGGCGGATCACGTCGGTGCGACGCGCGGCGAAGTGCACGTGCGCGTCGTCGTCCATCCAGCCGAGATCGCCGGTGCGCAGCCATGACTCCACGAATGCGGTGCGGGTCCTGGCCGGGTCGCGGTGGTAGCCCTTCATCAGGCCGGGGCCGCGCACCTGGATCTCGCCGATCTCACCGACCGGGGCGTCCACCCGCACCTCGGCGGGTGGCAGCGGCGTGCCCATCGAGCCCGGCCGCGGGTCGTACGGATCGCCGCACAGCACCGTGTTGGTCTCGCTCATCCCGTAGCCCTCGACGACGGCCGTTCCGAACCGTTCGGTGAACTCGCGGGCCACGTCGGGCCGCGCGCCGCCGCCGTAGGCCAGGCGCAGTCGGTGGTCCGCCGGTTCGACGGGACTGCGCAGGACGAGCGTGAGCATCTCGCCGAGGTGGCGGAACACTGTCGCGTCGAACCGCGCGACCTGGTCCCAGAAGCCCGACGCGCTGAACTTGGGCACCACGCCGATCGACGCGCCTGCCTGCAACGCACTGACTGCGAACGACTGGCCGGCCATGTGGAACAGCGGCAGGCACGCCAGCAGGCGGTCCTCCGGCTCCAGGCCGAGCCTGAGCACGAACGCCGGAGCCGGTGCGGTGTACGAGGTGTGGCTGAGCACGCAGCCCTTGGGTGCCCCGGTCGTGCCGGACGTGTAGAGCAGGGTGACCGGATCACTGGGGTCGACGTGCGTGTCCGGTGCGGTCGGTGCCGTCACGTCCAGTTCCTCGGGCTTCGTGGAACGCCAGGGCAACGGACGATCCGTGACGACCAGCACTGCCTCCGAGTGCGCGAGCAACGGCTCCAGTTCGGCGTCGCGCAACGCGGGGTTCAGCGGCACGAACACGGCTCCGAGCTTCGCGACCGCGAGCCACAGCGTGAGCAGGACCGGTGAGTTCGGCAGCACCGCCGCGACCGCGTCTCCCCGGCCCACGCCCAGCTCACGCAGGGCGTGCGCGCAGCCGTTGACCTTCGCCGAGTAGTCCACATAGGACACGTCAGGGTCGAGCAGCACCGGCCGGTCGCCGAACCTGGCGACCGCCTCGTCGAACAACTCCCCCAGCGTCATAACGCGCCCCTGCGCAGCACGTAGGTCGGCGGCGCACCGCGCTCGTGCACCCGCAGGCCGACGGCGCGGTAGCCGCGGCCGAGGTAGCCGCCGAGCAGGTCGCGGCTCGTGTGCCGCCAGGAGATCGCGAGCTCCTTGTCGCGGGAGCTGATGGCGTAGACGTCCCACGGCACCTTGAGCAGCACGGTGTGGTCGTCGCACTCGGTCGTGGACCACGCGGGCACCGGAAGGTCGTTGCGGGAGAAGCGGATGTCGTTGACCGGCGTGCCGCCGCCGAGGTCGCGTTGCCGGGGCACGTGCGGCACGTGCCAGGCGACGAGCAGCCGGTCGGTCTCGAGGCCCGCGTTGAGGCCCTGTCCGACGCCGTACGCGTTGACGACGTACTCGACCCCGACCGCGCCGAGCTTGTTGAGGTTGAACACCACGTTGCGCCCCGACAGCGGGTCGAACGTCCAGGTGATCAGCCGGAACCCGTGCTGGGCGGCGAGGTGGGCCTGGTACTGCTTGAGCCGGAAGCCGAGGCCGAGGTTCTGGTACTCGGGGGCGACCGCGGCGAGCACCGAGCACTGCTTGACCTCGTCGTGCTCGGTGACGCCGGGGAACGAGAACACGAACCCGGCGAGATCGCCGTCGGAGGTGAACGCGCCGAGCACGAAACCGCCGTTCTCCTGCGCGGTCACCATGTCCAGCAACGGCACCCGCGCGATGTCCTCCTCGCCCCAGATGCGGCGCTGGAGGTCCTCGCACGCGGTGTACTCGTCGTGCCCCTGGACGCGGCGCAGCACGATCGCCTCGCCGCCGAGGGTGATCTTCTCCACCTCGGTGGTGCCCGGTGTGATCGTCATGTCAGCTCCGCGAGTTCGAGGCCCGACAACGACTTCACGACCCGGCCGAGCCGGTCGAGGCCGTCGGTGAGCAGGTCGGCCGGCCGGGCGTAGGAGATCCGGACGTGACCGGGCGCGCCGAAGACGTCACCCGGCATGAGCAGCAGCCGTTCGCGGTCGAGCAGCTCGTTGCACAGCTGCAACGACGTGGTCTCCGGCAGGTCGACGCGGCAGAAGACGTACGGCGTGCCCTGCGGTTCGAGCGGCTGGAGCTGGGGGTGTCCGGTTGCCCACTCCCGGAACACCCGCCAGCCGTCGGTGAGCCGCCGGCGGTACTCGGCGAGGTAGGTCTCGCGGCGGCGCAGCACCGCGAGGCCGAGGTCCTCCAGCAGCGGCGAGTTGCTGATCGTGGTGTAGCGGCGGTAGTTCACGCACTTCTCGACGACGTCGGACGGGCCGACGAGCCAGCCCAGCCTCAAGCCGGGGAAGCCGTACACCTTGGACAGCGAGCTGACCGAGCACGAGCCGGGCACGTGCTGCACGACGCTGCGGTCGAAGTCGGTGAGGTACTCCTCGTCGTTGACCACCAACGTCTTCGTGGCGCCCAGCGGTTCCCACTGCGCGTCGTCGAACGTCAGCCCGGTCGGGTTGTGCGGGCTGTTGAGCACGACCATGCGGGTGTTCTCGCCGACGGCAGCGGCTGTTCGCGCGCCGCCGTCCGCGTCACCGTTGGTGAGGTCGTAGTCGACGGTCTTCGTGGTCGCGCCGAACCGGGCGGGCAGGTCCAGCGTCTGCTGCCAGCCGGGTCCGCGGGCGACGACCTCGTCACCGGGTTCGAGCAGCGACGCGTACAGCAGGTAGAGCGCTTCCTGCGCGCCGTGCGTGATCAGCACGTTCTCCGGCCGCACGCGGTAGAGCTCGGCGATCGTCTCGCGGAGCTGCCCTGCGCCGCGGTCGACGTCGTAGCCGGCCTTCGTGGTCATCTCCGCGAGCAGCGGCTCGACGCTGTGCGCCTCCATGCCGCTGACCGCGAGGTCGACGTCGTACCGGCCGGCCGCCACGTCGAACAGCCACTCCTGCGAGCGGTAAGCGGGGACGGACATCTGGGGACCTCCTTCAGGCACGGGACCGCAGTCGCTGCAAGGCGGCGGCGACCTCGTCGTCGGACATGCTCTGCACGGTCTCGGCGAGATCGGGCTCTTCGGGTGCTTCGTCGGGCGCTTCTTCGATCACTTCCGCGAGTGACGCGACCGTGCTCGCCTGGAACAGCTCCAGGACGGTGAGACGGGAACCCAGCTGGGCGTTGATGTCGGCCACCAGCTCGGTGGCGAGGAACGAGTGCCCGCCCAGCGCGAAGAAGTCGTCGTCACGGCCGATCCGCTCGACATCGAGCTTGGAGGCCCACAGCCGCGTGAGCTGTTCCTCCAGCGGTGACACGTCCTCGGGGCTCCTCTGCTCGGGAATCTCCTCCTCGGGCTCCCAGCCGGGCAGCCGCGGGGCGGGCAGCTCGTCGAGCTTCTGCTCGGGCTCGCGCACCGCCGCGGCGAGGATCTCCTGGTAGGCCTGGCAGATCAGCTCGGCACTGGCGCGTTCGATCCAGCCGGCGTTGTACTCGAACCGGGCGCTCAGCCCCTCCAGCTTCTCGTCGAGCACGAGCTCGAAGTCGAACCGGACGGTGTCGTTCGACATGCCGTCGCACCGCATCCGCACGTCCGGGCCGAACGGCGTGATGCTGCGCATCATCGGCGTGCCGGCGTAGCTGAAGATGGTCTGCGCGATGGGGTTCGACTGCCCGTTGCGGGCAGGCCTCGTGTCCTCGACGAGCTTGCCGAACGGCAGGTCAGCGTGCTTGAGCGCGTCGAACGTGACGTCGCGGACCCGGTCGACCAGTTCGCCGAACGACGGGTTGGCTTCGAGCGAGGTGCGCAGGACCACGGTGTTGGTGAGCGACCCGGCGACCCGTTCGAACTCGGCGCGGTCACGCCCGGCGAGCGGGGTCGCGACGGCGATGTCGTCCCGGCCGCTCAGCCGCATCAGCAGCACCTGGTAGGCGGCGAGCAGAACCATGAACGGCGACGAGGCACGCTTCTTGGCCAGTTCGTCGACGAGGGCCGCGGTGGTCGGCTCGATCTGGAACGCGATGGTGCGCCCGTCGAGCCCGGGCCGCTTGGGGTGGTCGTAGGACAGCCCGAGCCCGACGTACCCGCGAACCTGCTCGCGCCAGTAGCCGAGCAGTTCGTCGGTGCGGTCGCTGTCGAGTGTGTTTCGCTGCCAGGCAGCGAAGTCGCCGAACTGGACGGGATCCTCGTCGAGCTGTGGCGGTGTGCCCGTGATCCGTGCCGTGTAGCACTTGGCGAGCTCCTCCACGACGACGCCGATCGATCCGCCGTCGGCGATCGTGTGCGAGGCGACCCAGATGAGCACATATCGCTGGTCTGCGAGCTTCTGCAGCTCAGCCGTCCACAGTGGACCTTCTTCGAGGTCGAACACCGTGCGCGCCAGCTCGAACGCCCTGGCATCGGCCAGCGCGTCCGGCTCCTCGTACCCGCTGAGATCCCTCTCCGGAAGTTCACGCTCCTGGTGCGCGTGCACGATCTGGCGCAGACCTTCCGGGGTCTGTTGGAGGGTCGTCCGCAGCACGTCGTGCCGCTCGATCACGTCGTTGAGGGCACCGGTGAGCTTCTCGACGTCGAGGGGTCCGTCCAGGGCGAAGCGGAACGGCACGTTGTAGTTCGGCACGCCAGGCGCCAGCCGGCTCAGGAACCACAGCTGCTCCTGCGCGAACGACGCGGGAATCGGCCCGCTCGGGTCCACCCGCGGCACCCGCCTCTCCCGCGCGGGTGCGCCCTGTCGAGCCCGGGCGACCAGTCGCGCTCGCTGCTCGGGCGTGAGCCGGGCGAGCCTGGCGACGGAATCGTTCACGGTTCCTCCTCGGCCGGTGTGTCGCTCAGTTGCCGCGAAACTAGCTCCGGGGAGTTAGCAACCGGTTATGGCACAAGGGGTTTGTTCGCTGACGATGAACGGCGCATTTGTCCACCTGAGGTGGACAAATGCGCCGTTCATCCCAGACTTCGCTCTCAGGGGCGTGCACTTGTCGCCGCACTTGGCAACTCGCTCGTCCTCTCCAGCCGGTGCAACATCTCGGCCAGCCACGCAGCGCGGCGCGGAATGTCCGCCAGCACCACGTGCTCGTCGACCGCGTGCGCTCCGCCACCGTCGGCGCCGAGCCCGTCGATCGTCGGCACACCTGCAGCAGCGGTGACGTTGCCGTCGCTCACCCCGCCCACCGCCATCTCGGTGAGCTCCCAGTCAGCGCACGACGCCGCCAGCTCCACCAGGGCCTCGACCGCCGGAGTCCGTTCCATCGGCGCCTTGTGCACGCCGCCGGTCACCCGCACCGATGCGCGCGGGTCCACCGGCAACAACCCGTGCACGGCGGAGTCCACGCGCGCACCTTCCTCAGCAGTCCAGAAACGGCTCTCGAACAAAGCCGAAGCCCGAGCCGGCACCACGTTGCGGCCCGTACCACCGTCGACACGGCCGACGTTCACCGTGGTCTCGCCGGAGGTCAAACGACCCAAAGCAGTCACCTGGTGCGCCAGCTCGACCACGGCGTTCACCCCGCCCGCGAAGTCGAGGCCGGGATGCGCGGCACGGCCGGTCACCTCCAAGGTGTACATGCCGATGCCCTTGCGGCGCGTCTTCAAAGCCCCACCCGGACCGCACGGCTCGAGAACGAACGCGCACCGGCTGCGGGCGGCCTCGGCCGTGATCAGGTCCTGTGAGCCAGGGCTGCCGAGCTCCTCGTCGGCGTTCAGCAGCACGGTCACGTCCGGCGAGTCCGAAGAGGACAAGGCCGACACGATCTGCACGAGCCCGGCCTTCATGTCGTAAACACCGGGCCCGGTAGCCACGCCGTCCGAGACCGCGTACGGACGCTCCTCCAACGTGCCACAGGGCCACACGGTGTCCACGTGGCCCAGCAACAGCACCGGTGAGCGTTGCGCGCCGAACCGGGCGACCATCACCGGCGTGCCATCAGAACCAACAGACCGTTCGATCCGGCCGCCGGAAGCAGAAAGCAGCTCACCCAGGACGTCCTGCACGGCACGACAAGCCGCGTGGTCGGAAGACGGGGACTCGATCTCCACGAGCTGCTGCAACAAGCTCATCGCAGCCTCCTCATGACGGCCTCGTACACGTCGTGGACGCCGAGGCCGTACAGGTCGAGGATCTCCTCGTACTCGTCGCTGCGCGTGCAGAACACGTCCGGCACGCCGAACCGCAGCACGGGCACCGGCTCGTTCTCCAGCACCACGGCCGCCACCGCGCTGCCGAGGCCGCCCAGCAAGTTGTGGTCCTCGTACGTCACGATCAAGCCGGTCTCCCGCGCGGCCGCGACGATCGCGGGAACGTCCAGCGGCTTCAGCGTGTGCATGTTCAGCACCCGGCACGAGATTCCGCGCGACGCCAGCCGGGAGGCCACCTCCACGGCTCGCGGCACGACCAGGCACCCGGTCGCGATGATCGTGACGTCGGAACCCTCGCGCAACGTCACGGCCTTGCCGATCTCGAACGGGTACTCGGAGGAGTACACCATCGGCGTGTCACCGCGGGAGGCCCGCAGGTACACCGGGCCCTCGACGGACGCCGCCGCTTGCGTTGCGAGATAGGCCTCGTAGGCGTCGGCGGGCGAGAGCACGGTGAAGCCCGGCAGGGCCGTGGTCACCGCGATGTCCTCGGTGCAGTGGTGCGTCGGCCCGGCGAACCCGCCCGAAAGCCCGGTGTAGTACCCGACGACCTTCACGTTGGCCTTCGGGTACGACAGGTCCACGCGCATCTGCTCGCACGCGCGCATCGACGCGAAGACGGCGAACGTGTTGACGTACGGGATGCGACCGGACTGCGCGAGACCGGAGGCGACGCCGAGCAGGTTCGCCTCGGCGATGCCGATCTGCCGGTACCGGTCGGGGAACTCCTTCCCGAACGGCACCGACGGCAGCCCCAGGTCGTTCTCCAGCGAGTACACGCGCTCGTCCCCGCGCGCCAGGTCGAGCTGCGCCACGCGGCACGTGGTGCGGCTCGACGTGCCGTGCTCGGAAACCCAGGTGTCGAGTGACATCACGACCTCGCAAGCGCGGCGCTGAGAATGCGCCGCGTGTCGTCGACGGTGACGGGAACGGGGTTGAGCCCCAGGTGGAAGCCGTCGGCCTGCACCTTGTCCACGAGAGCGGGCAGGTCGTCCTCCCCCACACCGATCTCAGTCAAAGACGGGATCGGCAGCGAGGCGACCAGAGAGCGCACGACCTCGATGCCCGCCCGGCCCAGCGCGGCCGAGTCACCGGAGGACCGCACGCCCAGAGCACGCGCGATGTCCGCGAACCGGTCGGGCATGTGCGGCAGGTTGTGCTCCATCGCGTCGGCGAGGAACAACGCCACGCCAACACCGTGGTGCACGTCGAAGAGCGCGTTCACGGCGTGCGCGAACGCGTGGTCCGCGGCGCCACCGCCCTTCATCGAGATGCCGGCGGTCAGCGCGCCGGTCATCATCTGGTCGCGGGCGCGCAGGTCGTCGCCACGCTCCACGGCATCCGGCAGCCAGCGGCTGATCGTGGTGATCGCCTGCAACGCCATCGCGTCGGCCAGCGGCTGCGACTCGACGGACGTGTACGCGCCGATCGCGTGCGCCAGCGCATCGACACCGGACGCGGCGGTGGGGCCGGCGGGCAGCGTCAGGGTCAACCGCGGATCGCACAACGCGACCTGCGCGGGCGTCGCGACGACGTGCATCTTGAACGCCCTGCTGCTGTCGGTGATGATCGCACCCGCCACGACCTCGCTGCCGGTGCCCGCGGTGGTGGGCACCTGGACGAGCGGCGGTGGCGTTCCGGTCACCTCACGCGCACCGTCCTCGTAGGCCGTGATGCAACCGCCGTCGGCGATGATCACGGCCGCGGACTTGGCCACGTCCAGCGAGCTGCCGCCGCCGACGCCAAGAATTCCGTCGCAGCCCAGCGTCTTGTACATGTACGCGGCACCGGCGACGTGCTGTTCGGTCGGGTTGGTCCGCAGGTCGGAGAACACGGTGTACGACACGCCCGCGTCCTTCACGGACTTCAGCACCGGGTCGATCACGCCCGCGTCCAGCACGCCCTGGTCGGTCACCACGAGCACGTGGCTCACGCCGAGGTCGCGCAACGCCTCACCGGCTGCCGCGGCCGCGCCTGGTCCGTAGTGGATCTGCGGCACGAGGTGGAAGAAGTTCACCACAACCTGCTTTCCCGCTGCCACGGCTCGACGTAGTCGATCGTCGACGCGTACGCGCGCAGCTCGTCGATGTTGGAGAGGACCTTGGTGAACGCGTCGCGGTAGCGCTCGACCGAGTCCGGGTCGCGCAACGACGCCATGCACAGCCGTTTGCCCACCACCAGGGACGACCGGATGACCTCCAGCGTCGCCGGGTAGTCCTCCTGCCGGTAGCACTGGTCGCGCGAGGTCTTGCCGCACGTCCACGGGCAGCCCTGGCCGTAGCCCGCCTTCTGCTGGAACAACGTCTGCCCCGGCAGCGGCCGGTTCTGGTACGACATCACGCCGATGCCCTCGGCCAGCAACGCGTCCTGCACGGCCTGGCGGAACACACCGTTCGGCAGGCCCGCGACCGAACCGTCGAACAGCACGCGGAAGTGGTGGTACACGTGCGTTCGGTCGTCCGGGACGTGCGGCGGCGTCACACCGGGCACGTCGGCGAGCGCCTTGGCGAGCGTGCGCGCGCCTTCCTGCACCTGGGCGGTGTAGCTGTCCAGCCGGTCGATCTGGGTGCTGGTGAACGCGGCGACGATCCCGCTGAGCCGGTAGTTCCAGCCCATCGTGTGCGCGTTGTAGTCGCGCTCGCCGTTCGAACCGATCGTCTCGCCGAACATCTTCACGGCGTCCGCACGGTTGCGCAGGTCCGCCGACGACGTGGTGAGCAGGCCGCCTTCTCCTGCCGTGGCGAGGTTCTTGCCCGCCATGACGCTGAACGCGGCCAGGTCGCCCAAAGAACCGGTGCGGCGGCAGCGGTACGTCGCGGCGTGGGCCTGCGCGGCGTCCTCGATGACGACCAGGTCGTGCTCGCGTGCAAAAGAAATGATCGGGTCCATGTCGGCGGGCAGGCCGTGCAGGTGCACGGCGATGATCGCCTTGGTCCGATCGGTGAGCTTCTCCTCCAGCAGGGAAGGATCGATGGTGAAAGTCTCGGGATCGACGTCCACGAACACCGGAACGCCCTGGTGGTGCAGCACGCACGTGGCCGACGCGAGGAAGCTCAACGCCGGCACCAGAACCTCGTCACCGGGACCGACCCCGGCCGCAGCCACGGCGGCGTGCAGCGCCGCGGTACCGCTGTTGACGGCGATGCAGTGCTCGGCACCGACGTACGCGGCCCACTTCCGTTCCAGCTCGGGCACCCTGGTGTCGTTGAGCCAGCTCAGGTTCCCGCTCAGCAACGTGTCGGTGACGGCCTGGACGTCGCGGTCCTCCACGATCGGCCAGCGGCTCTCGTCGACGCCGTCCGGCACGGCCGGGGCGCCACCGAGCACGGCGAGCGCACTCACGACAGCACCTGCAGCTCACGCGGCACCCGCTTGTCGGTCAGCACCTCGCAACCGGACTCCGTGACGACCACGGTCTCGCTGAACCCGACGTGACCGTTGAGCTCCGGCACGATCAGCGACGGCACGAGGTGGAACACCATGTTGGGGCGCAACACCGTCTCGTCCCCTGGGTGCAGGTTCATGATGTGGCTCTCGTTCCAGCCGGGCGGATAGCACACGCCGATCGAGTAGCCGGTCTCGTGCGTGTGGTCGCCGAACCCGTGCGCGAGGATCGCCTTGCGCGCGGCCGCGTCCACCTCGCCGGAGCTGGCGCCGGGCCGGATCGTCGCGATCGCGGTCTCCAGCGCGTCGATCACGGCCTTCGCGCGTCCGGTGACGGACGGCGGCGGCGTGCCGATGAACCCGGTGCGCATGTTCGCCGCGCTGTACCGCTTGACGCAGCCGGAGAACTCGAGGAACACGATGTCGCCGTCGCGCAGCTCGCGTCCCTCCCACGTGCCGTGCGGCAGGCCGGACCGTTCGCCGCTGATGACGTACGGAGGGCTGCCGGGGTACTCGCTGCCGTGCCGCAGGGTCGCGGCGTACACGGCGGCGGCCACGTCGTTCTCGGTCTTGCCCGGCCGTGCCTCGGCGAGCGCGTCGACCATGCCGGCCATCGCGGCGTCCGCGGCCTGCCGGATGAACCCGAGCTCGGTGTCGGACTTCACCAGCCGGGCGGTCTCGACGAGGCCTGTGCCGTCGACCCACCGCACATCACCGAGCGAGTCCATCAGCTTGAGGTAGGTGCGGATCGGGAAGAAGTAGCCACCCTCCTCAATGGACAACGTCTTGCCCGCGACCCCCAGTCCGCGCACGGTGTCCACGGTGACCTGGACCGGGTCGTCGGTGACGGTGTAGTCCACGTGGCGGTCGAGCCACGACAGGCGTTCGACGTTGATGCGCTCCTCGCGGTAGGTCAGCAGGAGCGGCTCGTCGTCCACCGGCACCATCAGCACCTGGTACATGTAGTAGCCCAGGGTCGTGTAGCCGGTGAGGTAGTAGATGTTCTCCGGGACGCTGACCAGGGCGATGTCGACACCCCGCTCGGCCATCCCCTTCCGCACGGTGTCCAGTCGTCCCCTGTACTCGTCCAGGGAGAACGCCAGGTTGTCGTTGTCGCGCATGTGTTAGCTCCTGCTGAACTCGAGAAAGTTGTGTCGTGGGCCGTCGCGCCGCACGAACTGCTCGTCCTGCCACTCCCACACCCAGCCCGACCGCCTGCGCCCTCCGTACGGCGCGAGCGGCTTCTTGCGCCGCTGGGACAACCACGTCTCTTCGACGAACACCTGCCCGTGGCTGCGTGCCAGCCGCTCGGCCACGCCCGCGACCCGCCCGAACGCGGTCGCGGACAACCCGTACGGCGAGTCCTCCGCGAGCTCCAGCGCCTCGGGGATCGACCCGACCCGCTGGATCGCGATGACCGGCCCGAACGTCTCCTCGCACATGACCTTCATCCGGTGGTCCGCTCCCGCCACCACGATCGGCGGCACGAGCACGCGTTCCTCGCCGTTGACGTTCATCGATCTGCGCAACCCGGTGCTGAGCACCACGGCGCCCTTGCCGACGGCGTCCTTCAACTGGTCGTCGATCCGTCGCGCCACACCGGGCGCGAGCGGACCGACCTGCGTCTCGGGGTCCTTGGGGTCACCCGACCTCAGCTCCCTCACCAGGTCGGTCACGCGTTCCACGAAGTCGTCGTACGCGGCGGACACCACGTAGAACCGCTCCGGCGAGGTGCAGGCCTGGCCCGCGTTGAACGTGCTCGCCTCGACCGCGGCCCGCGCCGCCTCGTCCACCAGCGCCGGGCACAGCACCAGGAAAGGATCCTTGCCCGGTCCCTCGAAGATGAACTTCGTGCCGGTGAGGCGAGCCTGCCTCTCGTAGCCCGCGGCCCAGGCGTCGTCGCCGAACGCCATCAGCGCGTCGATCTCGGGCTGGCGCATGGCGTGTGAGAGGAACCCGGCTCCGTCGTAGTCGACGAACTCGGCCGCCTCGCCCACGAGACCGGTGAGCACCTCGGTCCAGGCCTGGCGCTGGCGCGGCAACCGCACCAGCGTCTTGTTGCCCGCGAGGTGCGACGCGGCGATCGTGGCGAGCGGGTTGCTCAGGATCGCGTTGCCGGGCAACGCCAGCGCCACCCGTCCGAGCGGGCTCCGGCCCGCCAGTCGCGGGGTGACACCCGCGAACGCCTCCAGCCTGCTCACCGCGAGCGCCAGGTCGGCGCGGACCACCTGGCGCGGGAAGGGCAGCAGGTCGACGGCGGCGTCCTCCAGCTCGGCGGCGGACTCCAGCAACCGTTGGCAGATCGCGGAGATGACGTCCAGCCGGGAGGCCGTGTCAGGTGCCGGACTCACGACCACCACCCCTTTCCTCGACATGTCGCAGGAACGTAGGCGCGCGGAGTTAGCCCCCAGTTACGGCCTTTTTCCGCGTAACCCCGCCCTAACTGCGCGGACATACGTTGCGGCGCACTGAATCCGTGTGCGAAAGGTGGAACGTCGTGCGGGAACGACAGCTGTACTTCCACGAGCTCGTTGAGCAGGCGGCCCGCCGCGACCCCCGCGCGACCGCCGTGGAGCAGGACGACAAGCAACTCGACTTCGCCCACCTGGACGGGTTCGCGAACCGGCTCGCGCAGCACCTGCGCGGGCTCGGGGTCACCGCGGGCTCGCGGGTCGGGCTGTGCCTGGAACGCGGCAAGCCCAGCCTGGTGGCCCAGCTGGCGATCTTCAAGCTGGGTGCGGCGGCCGTGCTGCTCGACCCCGAGTACCCCGAGGCGCGGCTGGCGTTCATGCTGGACAACGCCGAGGCGGTCGCGCTGGTCACGCGGTCGGAGCTCGCCGACCGGATCATCCTCGACCGGGACTTCCCCGTCGTGCTGACCGACGGCGACGAGTGGCGCAACGCCCCCGAAGAGAATCCCGGCGCCGAGGTCGACGACGACACGGTGTGCCACGTGGCCTACACGTCCGGCTCGACCGGTGTGCCCAAGGCGGTCCTGCTGCGACACGGTCCACTGAGGACTCTCATCACGACGCTCCAGGACCAGTGCGGCATCACCGAAGGAACGCGGGGCACGTGGCTCTCCTCCCCCGGCGCCGGTCTGGTCGAGGTCGACTGCTTCCCGGTGCTCGCCGCCGGCGGCGCGGTCTGCATCCCGCCGTCCGACATCGCCGCGAAGGCGGACGCGCTCAAGGACTGGCTGGTGGAGAAGGAGATCACGCACGCCCTGCTGCTCACCGCGACGGCCGAGCGGACGTGGCACCTCGACTGGCCCGCGCACGCCAGGCTGCGCAACGTGCGCATCGCCGGTGAGCGGCTGCGCAGCTGGCCGCCGGACCACCTCCCGTTCGAGGTCGTCAACGTCTACGGCTCGTCCGAGGCGACGGTCGTGACCACGTGCAACCTGTCCGTCATCGGCCGTACCCTCACCGACGACGAACGCGCCCACCGCGCGCCGCCCGTCGGGCTTCCGGTGCCGGGTGTGCGCGTCCACGTGCTGGACGACGAGTTCCAGCCCGTGCCCACGGGCACTCCGGGCGAGCTGTTCGTGTCCGGTGCGAGCCTGTCGCAGGGCTACCTGAACCGGCCTGAGGCCAACGACGAGAAGTTCCTCGAAAACCCTTTGGACGACGACCCGAACCCGGTGCTGTACCGCACCGGTGACGTCGCCCGGCGCTGGCCGGACGGCATCGTCGAGGTCGTCGGCCGCACCGACAACGAGGTCAAGATCCGCGGGTACCGGGTGCACCTCGGCGAGGTCGAGTCCGTGCTCGCCCAGCAGCCCGGCGTGCGGCAGTCCGCCGTCACCGCGTACGAGCAGGTCGAGGGCGAACGCAAGCTCGTCGGCTACATCGAACCCGACCGCGCCGCACCACCGCTGCTGTCCGCGGTGCGCAAGGCGTTGCGGCAACAGCTGCCGCACTTCATGGTGCCCGCCGTGCTGGTCGTCGTGGAGGACATGCCGATCTCGGCGAACGGCAAGATCGACCGGGACGCGCTGCCGCCACCCCCGCGCACGCGGCCGGACCTCGACGTCGAGCTGGTCGAGCCGCGCGACGAGATGGAACGCGCGCTCGCCGCCATCTGGTCCGACGTGCTCGCGATCGACGAGATCGGCGTGCTGGACAACTTCTTCGACCTCGGCGGCGACTCGCTGAGCGCGATCCGGCTGCTCACCGCGGTCGGCGACGAGATGAAGGTCGAGCTCGCGCTGACCGATCTCGTCCGGGGGCCGAGCGTCGCACAGGTCGCGCGCAAGGTCGAGACGCTGCGCGCCCAGGGCGCGGGAGTGCAGGAATTCCCGGTCGTCGTCCCGGACGAACTCGCCCGCTACGAGCCGTTCCCGCTCACCGAGACCCAGCAGGCGCTGTGGATCGGCCGTGGCGACGCGGTGGACTTCGGCAACGTCGGCTGCCACGGCTACTTCGAGTGGGAACGCGACGGGCTCGACGTCGACAAGTTCAAGACCGCCTGGCGGAAGCTGGTGCAACGGCACGACATGCTGCGCGCGATCGTGCTGCCCGACGGCACGCAGAAGGTCCTGCCGTCCACCGACGGCGACGACATCCGCGTCGCGGACCTGCGCGACCTGCCCGCCGACGAGGCCGAGGCACACGCGCTCGCCACCCGTGAAGAGATGTCGCACCAGGTCATCGACTCCGACCGGTGGCCGCTCTACGACATCCGGCTCACGTTGCTGGGCGAGGGCAAGGTCCGCCTGCACGTCGGCATCGACCTGCTGATCATGGACGCGTGGAGCGCGTTCCAGGTCCTGTTCCCCGACCTGATCGAGCTCTACGAGAACCCGGACGACGACCTGCCGCCGCTGGACATCACGTTCCGCGACTACGTCCTGCAGTCCAAGGCGGCGCTGGAGGACTCCGAGGCCTACCGCCGCTCGCGCGAGTACTGGGTGTCGCGCGTGCCGAACCTGCCGGCGGCGCCCGATCTGCCACTGGTCACCAACCCGCGTGGCGAGGTCAAGTTCGACCGGCGCGCCCACGACGTGCAGCCCGACGACTGGAACCTGTTGAAGGAACGGGCGAAGAAGGCCGGCGTGACACCGTCCGGCATCCTCGTGGCGGCGTTCTCCGAGGTACTGCGGACGTGGTGCAAGAACGACCGCTTCACCATCAACTTCCCGATCTTCGACCGGCTGCCGATGCACGGCGAGATCGACCGGCTGCTCGGCGACTTCACCAACACGCTGCTGGTGGCCGTCGAGAAGACCGACGGCACGTTCGCCGAACGGGCACGCGACATCCAGGAGCAGATGTGGAGCGACCTGGAGCACCGCCACTTCAACGGCGTGCAGGTGCTGCGCGAGCTGTTGCGGCAGCAGCAGTTCGCCGGGCTCAGGCCGGCCATGCCGATCGTCGTGACCAGTCTGCTCGGTCACCCGCCGCGCCGCCAGGTGTCCGCGCTGGGCCGGGAGACGTACGGCATCTCGCAGACCCCGCAGGTGCTGCTCGACTTCCAGATCCGCGAGATCGACGGAATCCTGCACTTCAAGTGGGACTTCCTGGACGCCATGTTCCCGCCAGGACTGATCGACGCGATGTTCTCCGCCTACGTGCGGCTGATCGAGCAGCTGATCCACGACGAGGCGCAGTGGCACGTCGAACAGCCCAGGCTGGTGCCGGCTGAGCAGATCGCGGTCCGCACCGAGGTCAACCAGACCGCCGCCGACGTGCCGGACGTGCTGCTGCACGAGCTGCTGTCCGAATCGGACTCTCCCGCCGTGATCGCACCCGATCGCACGCTGTCGTTCACCGACCTCCGCCGGTACTCGACGCGCATCGGACGCGGCCTGCGTACGGCAGGTGCACAACCGAACGAGCTCGTCGCCGTCGTGCTGCCGAAGGGCTGGCAGCAGTACGCCGCCGTGTACGGCGTGCTCGCGTCCGGTGCCGCGTACCTGCCGATCGACCCGTCCGTGCCCGACGACCGGCTGCGGTTCCTGCTCCGCGACGGCGAGGTCCGGTTCGTGCTGACGGCGGACGGTCTGCGGGAGTTCCCCGACGACGTCCGAACGTTCACCGTGTCCGACTTCGACAATGAGTCTGAAGACGAACTGGAGAGCGTGCAGTCCGCCATCGATCTCGCCTACGTCATCTACACCTCCGGCTCGACCGGCACGCCGAAGGGCGTCGTGGTCGACCACCGCGGTGTGGTGAACATGTTCTCCGACATGAACTCCCGGCTCGGCGTCGGACCGGACGACCGCGCGTTCGCGATCTCCGGCCTGCACTTCGACCTGTCCGTGTACGACCTGTTCGGCGTGCTCGCCGCGGGTGGGTGCGCTGTCGTGCCGGAGCCGTCCGAGCAACCGGATCCCGCGCACTGGCTGGATCTGGTGCGAGAGCACGGCGTCACGTTCTGGAACTCGGTGCCCGCGCTGGTGGAACTGCTGGCGGACAACGCCTCGCCCGGCGATCTCGACTCGCTGCGCACCGTCGTCATGGCGGGTGACTGGATCCCGCTCGCCCTGCCGGACCGCCTGCGCGCGCTGGCACCGTCGGTCCGCGTGATCGGCTCCGGCGGGCCGACCGAGACGATCTGCTGGTCGGTGGTCTACCCGATCGGTGAGGTGTCGCACGACTGGACGTCGATCCCGTACGGCAAGCCCATGTCCAACCACCGCTACCACGTGCTGGACCACCGCTGGCAGGACCGCCCGACCTGGGTGCCCGGCCAGATCGTGGTCGGCAGCGACATCGGTCTCGCCCACGGCTACTGGCACGACGACGAGCGCACCAGGGAACGGTTCTTCCGCCTCCCGTCCACCGGCGAGCGCGTCTACGCGACAGGTGACCTCGGCCGCTACCTGCCGGACGGCACGATCGAGATCCTCGGCCGCGACGACTTCCAGGTGCAGGTGAACGGCCACCGCATCGAGCTCGGCGAGATCGAGTCGACCGCGGAACGCCACCCGGACGTGCAGTCGTGCGTGGTGGTCGCGGCGGACTCGGCGAGCGGCGGCAAACGCCTGGTGTGCTTCGTCGTGGGCACCGCGGACATCGCGGACTTCCTGCGGTCGCAGCTGCCCGCGTACATGGTGCCGGCGGACGTCCGCGAGCTGGAGTCGTTCCCCTTGACCGGCAACGGGAAGGTGGACCGGCGGGCGCTCACCGCCCAGGCCGAGCTGGTGTCGTCCTCCTCGTCGGACGAGGCGTGCGGGCCGGTCGAGGCGCTGGTGGCCGGTGTGTGCGCCGAGGTGCTCGAACTGCCCGAGGTGGGCGTGCACGACAGCTTCTTCCAGCTGGGCGGCGACTCGCTCACCGGCACGCGGTACGCGAACAAGCTCAACGAGACGTTCGACGTGACGCTGTCCGTGCGGGACGTCTTCACCTCGCCGACGTGCGCGCAGCTGGCCGCGGAACTGGCCCGCGACCAGCGCATCGTCGACTTGGCGAACGCCATCGCCGAACTGGCTTCGACAGAGGAGCTGGAACCGGTAGCCGGCAACTAGTGCGTAGAGCGCCTCAGTCCTACCGGACACATTTTTTGGCGCGAAAAGCACGTTCGGGCCATCTATCGGCCCGAACGTGCTTTTCGCGCCAAACAGCAGGCGCTTGGTGGCGACTTCGATGCAGGCACCGCTCCGCCAACCGCCCAACCGGGGGTCAGCACCCGTAGAAGCTTTTGCACCTCAGCGCAAAACCTCCGAGCGGTGCTCACGGCCGAAGAGGCGGAGGATCGGAGGTGTGAACCCCTCGGTCGAGCGGAGGTGGCTGGCGGTGGGTGACGACTGGATCTTCGGCTTCGGCTCCAACTCGTTGGAGGACCTGGTCGGAAAGCTCTTCGGCGGGCTGGGGCAACCCCAGTCCGCGACCCGGCGCACGGACAGGTTCGGGCGCGACCTCACCGCCGCGGCACGAGAGGGCGTGCTCGACCCCGTCATCGGCAGGGAGGACGTGATCGACGAGGTGCTCGAGGTGTTGTCGCGGCGCACCAAGAACAACCCCGTCCTGATCGGCGACCCCGGCGTGGGCAAGACCGCCGTCGTCGAGGGCATCGCGGCACGGATCGCCCGCGGCGACGTGCCCGGCACGCTGAGCGGCAGGCGGCTGATCTCGCTGGACCTGGCTGGCATGGTCGCCGGAGCGAAGTACCGGGGCGAGTTCGAGGAACGGCTGGAGGGCGTGCTCGACGAGGTGGCCGCGACGAACCGGATGGTGGTCCTGTTCATCGACGAGCTGCACACCGTGGTGGGCGCGGGCAGTGCCGAGGGTGCGCCGATGGACGCCGCGAACATGCTCAAACCCGTGCTCACGACGGGACGGCTCCAGGTCATCGGTGCCACCACGGCCGAGGAGTACCGGCGGTACGTCGCGAAGGACGCCGCGCTGGAGCGGCGCTTCCAGCCGATTCTGGTCGCCGAGCCGTCCGTCGACGAGGCGATCGCCATCCTGCGCGGCCTGCGGGACCGGTACGAGATGCACCACGGCGTGCGGATCTCGGACGAGGCGATCGTGTCCGCCGTCGAGCTGTCGGCCCGCTACGTCACCGACCGGTTCCTGCCGGACAAGGCGATCGACCTGGTGGACCGGGCGAGTGCACGGGTCCGGCTGCGCGAGAAGTCCCCCATGCCGCCGGACCCGGTCCGGCTGGAACAGCGGGTGTGGCGGCTGAAGCGGGACAGCGCCACCGCACAGGGCGAGGACGCGGACCGTCTCGCCGACGAGCTCGCCCAGGCGGTCGCCGAGCTGGAGGCCGCTCACGCCGCGCTGGCCGACGCGCCGCAGGTCGGGCCGAACGACGTCGCCGAGGTCGTGTCCCGCAGCACGGGCATCCCGGTCGCCCAGCTCACCGAAGCCGAACGGCACCGGCTGCTCCACCTGGAGGAACACCTGCACCAGCGGATCGTCGGACAGGACGAGGCGGTGGAGGCGGTCGCCGACGCGGTCCGCCAGAGCCGCGCGGGCCTCAAGCACCCGCACCGGCCCGTCGGTTCGTTCCTGTTCCTCGGCCCGACCGGGGTGGGCAAGACCGAGGTCGCGAGGGCACTGGCCGAGGCGCTGTTCGGATCGCAGGACCAGCTGATCCGGTTCGACATGAGCGAGTTCTCGCAGCAGCACACCGTCGCGCGGCTGATCGGCGCGCCACCGGGGTACGTCGGCTACGAGGACGCCGGGCAGCTCACCGGCGCGGTCCGGCGCGCTCCGTACTCGGTGCTGCTGCTCGACGAGATCGAGAAGGCGCACGCCGACGTCTTCAACACGCTGCTGCAGGTGCTCGACGCGGGCAGGCTCACCGACGCCCAGGGACGAACGGCCGACTTCGCGAACACCGTGATCATCATGACCAGCAACATCGGTGCCGACCAGCTCCTCGCCGCGGCCACGTCGGGCGTGCCGGTCGAGGACCTGCGGGAGCCGTTGATGTCGACGGTCCGCCGCTACTTCCGCCCGGAGTTCCTGAACCGCCTCGACGAGATCATCCTGTTCCGGGGGCTCACCGCGGAACAGCTGCGGCAGATCACCGCGCTGCTGCTCGACCGCACCCGGCAACGGTTGCGCGAGCAGAACATCACGCTGGAGGTCGACGACCGGGCCGTCGACTGGCTCGCGTCCCACGGCTACGTACCCGAGTACGGCGCCCGGCCGTTGCGCCGCACCATCGGCAGGGAACTGGACCGGCGGCTGTCCCGCGCGTTGCTCGCGGGCGAGTTGCGCGGCGGGCAGCACGCCGTGGTGACGGTGACCGAGTCGGGCCTGACCCTCACCATCACCGACCGTCCGACCTGACGGGCCCGCTCGGCCGCAGCCGTTGCGATGGATGATCGAATTTGCCGCCGCAGCCATCCTCCACGCCACCGCGCGCGTTTCTCCCCAAGAGAGGCCGAAAGCGGCCTGCGGAAACTGGGGTTTTCATTGCGTGCACTGACCATCGCTGCCGCGGTCGCGCTGACGGCGGCACTGGCACCGGGCATCGCCCACGCGGCACCACCGTCGAACGACGACTTCGCCAACGCCACCACGATCGGCGCACTGCCGTTCAGCTCCACTGTGGACACACGTGGGGCCACTCGGGACTCCGGCGAACCGTCCCACTGCTGGTGGAGCAGCAACAGCGTCTGGTACCGCTTCACCGCTCCTGCCGACGGGTTCGTCCGGATGACGACCGACCGCCCGGACGAGCAGAAGCCGGCGATCTCCGCCTACACCGGCCAGCTCGGCGCGCTGACGTGGACACCGGGAGCGTGCCAGTACCCGCACGGCGGCGGCTCGAACACGTTCGCGGTGAAAGCGGGCACCACCTACCACTTCCTGCTGCAGGACACGTACTCCGCCGGACCCGTCACGTTCGGTCTGGAGGTCGTGCCGAGGGCGGCGAACGACGACTTCGCCTCGGCTGCGGAGGTGCCGTTCGACACCGACGTCGCGGCAGACCCCGGCCCCGCCTCGACGGAGGCGGGCGAGACCAGGCCGAAGTGCGAGAGCTGGTCCACCCGTTCGCTGTGGTTCCGCTACACCGCCGACCGCGCCGGGTTCACCGCGGCGAAGGTCACGCAGCGGTCCAGCGGCGCGACCGTGGCCGTCTACCGCGGCACCGCGGTGAACGCGCTGACCGAAGTGGACTGCCGGAACAGCAGCCACGACCCGGCGGTCTTCACCACCACACCCGGTGAGGTCTTCTACATCAGGGTCGCGGACGACGACGACTACGGCGCCACGCCGCTGACGTTGCGGGTGTCGGAAGCGCCGCAGCTCAAGCCCTACCTGGTGTACCGGCTCCCGGAGCACCCCGGCGTCTTCGACGAGGTCCGGTTCGGCATCGAGCCGGGCGACCCGGCGGGCCGCTACATCGCGGGTGGCGAGATCCGCTTCGGTGACGGCACGTCCGCCCAGATCCCCGCCACTCAGGGCGCGGCGCACATCACGCACCGGTACGCCGCCGACGGCGACTACGAGGTCACGCTCACCGCACGCACCGCGGACGGTCGTTCCGGCACCTCCACCCTCCCGGTGAAGATCGAGACGCACGACGTGACCGTCTCGAACGTCGTCGCCCCCGCCACCGCGAAGGTCGGCGAGACCGGCGACGTCCAGGTGTCCGTCACCAACGCCCGTTACGCCGAGGCCGTCGTCGTCGAGCTTCTTCGCCAGCGGTGGGACGGCTACCACGACGTCGTCAGCACGGTGCGCGGCCACGTGGCGAAGGACGGCACCCTGACCGTGCCGTCCAAGTACACCTACTCCGAGGACGACGCGAAGCTCGGCAAGGCGACGCTGAAGGCACGGGTGCGGCTCGACGGCCGCGAGGACAACAACCCGGCGGACAACGAGCGCGTGGTCGAGACGACCGTCGCGGCAGGTTAAGCATCTCGCCAGAGGTTCTGTGCGCTGCCCGTTGGTGATGAACGGCGCATTCGTTCACCTCAGGTGGACAAATGCGCCGTTCATCACCAACGCTACGGCCGGTGCAGCCAGTCGGCGACGTCGGGTGGGGCCAGTTCGGCCACGCGACGGTGGTAGCGGTCGAGCGCGACGGGGTCCAGCAGGCGCCGCCACTGGCCGCTGGTGCCGGAGCGGAAGAAGTTCTCGTTGCTGCGCCACAACTTCGCGTCGACGCCTGGCGCCAGGTCGTCGGCACGGCCGCGCATGTGGTCGAACGTCGCCGCGGCCGCGAGTTCCTCGATGCGCTCGTCGCTGACCTCGATCGACAGCAGCTGTGCCAGGCGCCGCAGCTCACCGGGCAGGTCGGCCTTGAGGTCCGCGTAGTGGAACAGCCCGACCTGGGGCTCGTCGCGCCGGTCCCAGAACGTCCGCACGTGGTTGACGAGGTTCGCCAGGGTCACGCCGAACGAGGACGTGTCGTCGACGAGGTCCGAGTTGGCCCACAGCCAGAACCGGTCGAGCTGGTCCGGCGGCGGTGGCTGCATGTCGAGGCCCGCCGGGGGCATGGCGTCCGGGTGGATGTTGGCCGTGGCGTTCTCGAACGACAGCATCACGTCCCGCGGATCGCGCCCGACGCAGAGGTACGTCACGTCCTCGCGGAACGGCAGGCCGTCGAGCGGGGTGTGGGTCTTGATGAACCGCCGGTGCTGCTGGCTTCCGAGCGTCGCCAGCGTCGCTGCCGTGTCGTACGTGGTCGCGTCCAGCCACGGTGAGATCTCGGTGAGCGGCCGGTCGAACTCGGTCTTGTCGAAGATCAGCAACGCGCACATCATCTGCATCCAGGTGGTGCCGCACTTCGCGGGCGGGCTCACCACCACGTCCCCGGCCCGGAACGGGAAGTCCGCCCACAGGGCGCTGTCGGACACCACGGTTCGATACCGCCTCAACGCAGCCATGGTCAGCTCTCCCCCAGCCTTCTCGACGTGCGCCACCTCCAGAGTGACACGCCCCGCTGACGATCAACAGCTCCTGGCGGCCCAACGCGGTTGCGGCTTCACGCGAAAACGGGTGTTCGCGCGGCGCCGCTTTCTCGCGAATCGACGAAGACGCGTCACCACCGCGCTGGAAGGCTTCGATTCAGTCGAACCTGCTCGGCATCCCGGAGGAACAACGTGATCGGAAAAGGACTCGGGCGCCTCTGCGCGTCGATCGGTGCCACCGCTGCCATCACGGCGTCGATCGTGGCCGGTGGTGCGGCCGCCGCCACAGCCCAGCCGGTGGCCGCGGACGTCGGTACAGCCAGCCTGCACCGCAGCTGGGCGTGCACGGTTCCGGGCGGCTACACCTGGTCGTCGGTGCGCACCAACCCCAACTGCGGGTTCCGCTACGAGTACTTCCTGCTCGACGCCGTGAACTACAACCTGACCGGCGTCTGGGCCTGCGGGGTCCCGTCCGGCTACACCTACACCTCCGCGCGGCAGGGCAGCAACTGCTCGGCCTCGCCGGGTTCCTCTCCCTACGAGTACCGGCTCGCGAGGCTCTGACGGGTCAGCCGGCCAGCACGCGGGACACGACCGCGCTCAGGATCCTGATCCCGTGCGTGCTGGCCGGGTCGATCCCGGTCAGCTCCCTGACCCGCTGGAGCCGGTAGTCCAGGCTGCGCGGGTGAATCCGCAACGCCGCGGCGGCCCGTGGCCGGTTGAGGTCGTGGCGGTAGTAGGCGTCCAGGGTCTCCACCAGGTCGGGACCGACGGTCAGCCGGCCCGCGAGCTGGTGCAGCCACCGGTCGATCTCCGGCAGGTCCGCGGCGCCGAGCTCGATGAACACGTCGGCCGCGGTGTGGAGGTGACCAGCCCGTGTCACCCGGCTGACGCGTCTGGCCAGCGCGAAGGCCTCGGAGAGCGCGGTGGCCGGACCGCTGGCCGTGCCCACGGAGAACGGCCCGCCGATGATCTCGGTGAGATCGCTGACCAGCCTGACCGCGGTCGTCTCCTGACCGGCGGGAACCAGCGCCACGAACTCGCCCGGCCCGAACCAGGTCGCCGGAGCACCGCACCGGCGCCAGGCCGCGTGGACGGCTTCGGCGGCCACTTCCTTTGCCACGTCCGGTGTTCGAGCGACGATCACCTCGTAGCAGCCGGGCACCCGCACACCCAGCTCGCCGGCGTTCGCGATGGCGGCGACCTCACCCGCGAGCACCATCTCGGCGAACTGCCGCACCTGCGCCATCTCCGGCAGGAAACGCTTCTGCCCCTGCAGGAACCCCGTGGTGTAGGCCTGCTGGGCGGCGGTTCCCTGTGGCCCCAGCCAGCCGAGCATCCGCATGGTCACGGGGAGGTCGGCGGGTCCGGACGCCTCCTGGATCTCGTTGAGGGTGGCGCTGGCGTGCAACGTGAGCAGGCGCCGCAGGGCAGCGCGGGACATGCCCGTCTCACCGCGCCGTTCCCCGGTGGCCGCGACCACGGCGAGGTCGTCTGCGGTCAGTGGTTCGTCGCCCGCGACGAGTTCGATGGTGCGGCGCCGGATGAACACCGCGAAGTCGAGCATGTCCGCGTACTCGCGGGGGTCACCGGCGGCAGCGGCGTACTCCGGCAGGTCGCCGGTGCAGAGCTCGACGACTCGCCTGGCGTTGGCGGGCACCTGTTTTCTCAACGTGCCGAGGAAATCGCTCACACCGCTTCCCATCCGGACAGAGCACGGCTCACGGTGGCGCTCAGGATCCGGACACCGCGCACGGAAACCGGGTCCAGTCCGGTGAGAGCGTGGACACGCTGCAACCGGTAGTCGAGCGTTCGCGGGTGGACGTTCAACGCGGCGGCGGTGCGCGTCCGGCCCATGTCGTTGCGGTAGAAGGCGTCGAGCGTCGCCAGCAGGTCAGGGCCGTCGGCGAGTGCACGTGCCAGCTCGCGCAGCCACCTGTCGACCGGAGGAATGCGCGCGGCGCCGATCTCGGGGAACAGATCGGTCAGGTGGTGCACCGCGCCGGGTGCGGACCGGACAGGCGCGGCACGGCTGACCTGTCGTGCTCGCGCCAACGCCTCGCTCAGCTCACCGCTGCGGCCTCGCGCTGCGCCGGCGGCGCACGGAAGTCCCACCAGGTCAGCGAAGTGCTCGACGACGGCGAGGCTCGCAGCCTCGTCCGGTACCAGCGCGACGAACTCGCCGGGTCCCGTCCAGCAGACCGGTGTCCAGTGACGGCTCAGCAGGACCTGGAGAACGTCCGCGCGGTCGGGATCGCCCCCGGGCACGCGCACCACCGTCACGACGCAGTCGCCGGGCAGGTTCATGGCCACGGACGCCGCCATGTCCACGGCCACCGGGTCGTCGGCGAGCAACGCCCCGGCCAGCTGCTGGACGCGGTCGACGACGGGCAGGACAGCCTCCTGTCCGTCCAGGAACCCTTGCGTGTAGGCGGTTTGCGCGGCCAGCCCCAGCGCCGGCAGCGAGGCGAGCGTGTGCATGATGTCGTTGAGATCGTGTGGATTGGCCGCCTCGTGCACCTCCTTCAGCGTCAAGGAGGTGTGGATCTGCAGGGCGTGCCGCTGGGAGGCCAGCGAAAGCCCGCTCTCCGCGCGGTTGCGTCCGACCGCGCGGATGAAGGCCAGGTCGGCGGCGGGGAACGGTTCGTTCGCCCTCACCAGCGCGACCGTGCGTTCTCGCAGGTACACCGCGAAGTCCAGCATCGCGGCACGTTCCCCGGACTCGTCCGCGATCTTGCGGTAGTCGGGGAGTTCGCGCACGTAGACGTCGACAGCACGGCGGCTGTTGGCGTCGACGCTGTTGCGCCACAGGGTGAAGAGGTCCGCCACATCGCCCCCTCGGCCAGAGGTTCACCCGAAAGGCCATCGTGGTGGGAGAACCTGACCGACAGGTACCGCCGGGAGGCCGACGCCGAAGACCGCCTTGTGCCGCAAGGGGTTCACGTCCACTCACGAACGAGAGCAGCCAGTTCGTCGCTTGACGCCCGCGTCGGCCGATCATACATTCGAAGTCACTTTGTATGATCGAGGGAGTTGGTCGGCATGCGCCTCGGTACCACCGCCGTCGTCCTCGGTGGCAGCGCGGCAGGCCTGTGCGCCGCGGGAGCGCTCTCCGCGCACTTCGACCACGTTCTGGTGCTCGAACGCGACGTGCTGCCGGCCGACGCCGAGCACCGCCGCGGCGTGCCGCAGAGCAAGCACCCGCACTTCCTGCTGAACTCGGGCCGTCGTGCGATCGGGGCGCTGTTCCCCGGTTTCGAGGAAGCGCTGATCGCGGCGGGCGGGCTGCACCTGATGCCGTCCATGGACGCCGCCTACCTCGACGAAGAGGGCTGGTCGGCACGCAAGCGCGGCACGATGACGATGATCTACGGCTCGCGGCTGCTGATCGAGCGGGTGCTGCGCGACAAGGTGCGCGAGCTGGCCAACGTGACCATCCGCGAAGGCGTGTCGGTCACCGGCCTGAGCACGCGCGACGGCGAGGTCACCGGAGTCTCCTTCACCGATGACGAGCACGTGCAGGCCGACCTCGTCGTCGACGCGATGGGCCGGGGATCGCCGGTCTCCTCGTGGCTGGTGGCCGCGGGCTGGCCGGAGCCGGAGGTGCGCACGCTCGACGCCAAGGTCACCTACACCTCGCGCTGGTACGAACTTCCCGAGCAGCCGCCGGAGTCGTGGTGGTGGCGGCACCTGGTGATCATGCCGACCCAGCACCGGGGCGAGCACCCCGCCGAGCACGAGTTCCTGGTCAACTTCTTCCCCATCGAGGGCAACCGCGCCATCGCGTGCATGGGCTCGTGGGGCCACGAGATGCCGCGCACCACCGAGACGTTCACCGGGTCGGCGCGGCGGGTCCGGACGCCGTTGTTCGCGGCCGCGATGGACCGGTGCTCTCCGCTCTCCGAGGTGCACCTGACCCGGTCCACCGGCAACAAGTGGCGGCGCTACGACCTGTGGGCGACACCGCCACGCCGGCTGGTGTTCGTCGGCGACTCGATCTGCGCGTTCAACCCGTTCTACGCGCAGGGCATCAGTTCCGCGGCGAGCTCGGCGTTGTTGCTGCGCGAGCACCTCTCGCGTGCCGAGGAGGTCGGTACGACGTTCTCCTCGAAGTTCCTCGTGGCACAGCGGAAGTCGCTGAACGTGCCGTGGCGCCTGGCACTGGCCAGGGACCGCGGCTACGCGTGCGCCGAAGGCACCGAGAAGATCAGCGAGTGGAAGCGGCGCATCGTCGCGGCGGTGTCGGGACCGGCGTTCAGCTTCATCGTCGGTGCCGCACGGGAGTACGAGGTCGTCGACGAGCACTTCGCCAAGGTGTTCAACCTCGACGAGTCGCTGGGCGACATGATGACCAACCCCCGTGTACTCGCGGCATTTCTGCGTTATCGCGTCCGCACCGCGTTGGGACGGCACAGGGTTCCGTTCGGGTTCGATCCCCAGGCCGAACCGCCGGTCACGGACTACTCGGCGGCGGCACGATGACCACCACCTGCGGGCCGGACGCCGAGGCCGTCGCGCGCGACCTCGGCTTCGACTGCCACGACGTCTCCCCCGTGGTCTCGGTCCGCGCGCCCTGGGACCTCGCCCACCCGACGATGCCGTTGCTGGAGCTGCTCGTCGTCGGTGGCGCCGTCTTCGCGCTGGTGCACGCGGTCCGCCGCCACCGCGCGGGCGACCCGGTCAACCTCGCGCTGTGGTGGGCGTCGCTGGTCTACCTCCTCGTGATCGAACCACCGCTCTACTTCCCGGAGTGGTTCGGTCTCGACGAGATCTACGGCTTCATCTTCGCCCACAACAGGTTCACCGTGCAGTTCATGTGGGACCGCCTGCCGCTGTACATCGTGGCGTTCTACCCGATGATCAGCCAGCTCGCCTACGAGGTGGTGCGCTGTCTCGGGATCTTCCGGCGCCGTGGCGCGCTGGCCGGATCGGTGGCCGTCGCGTTCGTCTTGCAGGTGTTCTACGAGGTGTTCGACCACGTCGGACCGCAGCTGCGGTGGTGGGCGTGGAACCCGGCCAACCAGGTCGTCAACCAACCGGCCATGGCGTCGGTGCCGTTGCAGAGCGCGCTGCTGTTCGCCTCCGTCTCGTTGGGAGCCATGACGTACCTGGTGGTGCGTCTCGCTCGGCGCGGCTGGCTGGCGCGCACCGTGCTGGCCGGAGTGCTCACACCACTGGCGATGGTGGTTGCCGGCATCCCGTCGAGCATCTTCCGCGGGAACCCCACAGCTCAGGCGTGGGTGCTCGGCGTCGAGCTGGCGCTGGTCTGGCTGGCGGGCGCGTGGATCATCGTGACCTCCCGGCAACCGCTGGACGAGCCGTTGCCCGCGTTCACCCGGATCTACCCCGCGGCCTACCTGGTGGTGATGGCGGGGTTCTGGATCAGCGCTCTGCCGTCCTACCTCGGCGCGGAGAACGGCGTCACCGCCGACGGCACCCCGATCGGAAGCGGCCTGTACGTGCTGGCCTGCTTCGCCGGAGCGGGACTGGTGCTGGCGGCGCTGCACCGGGTGCGCCGCGCGGCACCTGCTTCCGTCTGACCGATCCCGCTCGGGAAAGATGGTGCGCATGGGGCACCACGGATGGCAGGGCAACCCGCCCGGCACCGAGCAGGAGGCGCGCCGCCGGATCGTCGAGGCGGCGACGGCGTGCATCGACCGTGCCGGGCTCGCCAAGACCAGCCTCTCCGACGTCGCCGCGGAGGCCGGGGTCACCCGCCAGACCGTGTACCGCTACTTCCCGCGCCTGACCGACGTGCTGAGCGCCGTCGCCATCGCCGGCGCCGAGGAGTTCGCCGGACGGATGGCGCGACACCTGACGTCGTTCGACAGCCCCGTCGAGGTCGCCGTCGAGTCCGTCGTGTTCGGCGTGCGGGCCGTTCCCCGCGAGCCGTACCTCGGCCTGCTCCTGGAGGCCGGTGAGGGCGACTTCTTCACCGACGCGGTCGCGTCCGGCCAGTGGTTCGCCCTCGGCGCGCGGATCCTCCGCGACGTACCCGTCGACTGGGCCTCGGCGGGCGTCAAGACCGACGACGACTTCGCCGGGCTCGCCGAGGTCCTGATGCGCCTCTTCCTGTCGTTCCTGCAACACCCCTCGACGCCGCCGGTCACCGACGACCGGCTGCGTGCCCTGGTGCGCCGCTGGATCGGGCCCGCCCTGCGCGCATGATCAGCCGGGCGGTGCCAGCACGACCACCGAGTTGTGGCCGCCCATGCCGAGCGACGACTTGACCGTGATGCCGTCACGGGCCGGGGTGAGCCCGTCCAGCAGCCGCGGATGTGCCGGTGCGACCACCGGTGGTGCCGGGATCACCCCGCAGTCGTAGGCCATCGCGGTCACCGCGACCTCGATCGCCGACGCCGCGCCCTGGCAGTGCCCCGTCAGCGGCTTCACCGAGTAGACGCCGGTGTCCTGACCGAACAGCTGCTCCAGCACGGCCGCCTCGGCGGTGTCGCACTGCGCGGTGCCCGGACCGTGCGCGTTGAGGTAGCGCACGTCGGCCGCGCTGACCGCCGCGTTGTCCAGCGCGTCGGTGAAGCACGCGGTGACCTGGTCGAGCCGCGGGTCGATCGACGTGACGTGGTAGGCGTCGTGCGACATCGCGCCGCCGAGCGTCAGGGCGTACGGACGTGTGGACTGGCGCGAAAGAACGAACGCCACCGACGCCTCGCCCATCACGAAACCCCTGCTGCCCTTCTGGAACGGACGGCACGCGTCGAGCGGCTCGGCGTCCACGATCGCGACTCCCAACCGGACGAAGTGGGCGACGTTCTCGGGAGTCAGCGATATGTCCGTCGCCACGAACACGACATCGTCGACGATTCCCGCGTCCAGCCAGGCTTTCGCCGTGATCAGACCGGCGTTGCCCGACGCGCACATCGCCGAGACGTTCATCGCAGGGCCGTGGAAACCGTATTCCTGCATGAACGTCGACATGGGAGTCGACGGCATCAACGCCAGGTAGTCGCGCAGTGGCAGCTTGCCATCGCGGGTGACGTAGAAGTCGCGCCACAGGTCCACTTCGCCCAGTACGACCGCGTGCAAAAGGCCTACGCGGCGGCCGGGCTGCCAGCCGCGCTCGCCCGCGTCGTCAATGGCTTCTCTCGCGGCGGCGCGCATCGCCCGCGCGAACCGGCTGGGCCCGTCCGCCGGATCACCGCCCTCCCCGACACGCGCCGCCCAGACGGTGTCACCGGGGAACCTGCCCAGCTCGGGGACCACGACGGCGGCGGGTTTCCCGCTCACCAGACCCTCCCAGAGCGACCGGCGGCTCCACCCGTACGCGCTGACCACGCCGATTCCGCAGATACCCACACCTCGCGCGACCATATCCAGCTCCCCCACACCGAGGGCCGACACATCACGTCAGCGTAACCGGCCGGACCGTCCCGTCACGAGGAAATCATCCGTCCACAATGGACATAGAAGCCGACCCTGACCGCCGGACGGATCCGGTCACCGGATATAACGGCACACCATGTTCACGCCAGACGGATGCGGCTCTGGCCGAGTGTGTAGTAGGACTTCACGATGGCAACGCCACCGGGAATTCGAGGAATCGTCGGTTCTGGGAGCCAAGACGTGAGCGGCCTGACCGGCGACACCGAGTTCGACCACGACCTCCTGGCGGACCTCGCGGTGTCGGTCGGCGCCGCGGTGGTGTGGTGGCTGGACCTCGGCGCGGACCAGTTCGGCTGGATGCCGGGCCTCGACGCGGTGGTCGGCGCGCCCGGCGCGGACCCCGACGCGGTGCGCGCCCGGCTGGCCGAGCTCGTCGAGCCGCTGACCGTGGCGGCCAAGGCCGCGCCCGCGTGGCAGGATTTCGAGCTGGAGCAGCCCCTCGGCACCACGGCCGGCACGCGCTGGCTCCAGTTCCGCGCCCGCGTCTCGACCCACGGTTCCGCGCGGGCCCTGGTCGGTGTCGTCGCCGACGTGACGCGGCGGCACGTCCAGCAGCAGGAGCTCGCGGACCTCGCCGACCGCTACCGGCTCCTGGTGGACCTCTCACCGGACGCGATCGTGGTGCACGAGGCCGGCAAGCTCGTGTACGCGAACCCGGCGGCGGTCCGGTTCGTGCGGGCCCGGTCCGACCAGGACCTGCTCGGACGGCCGATCACCGACTTCGTCCACCCCGACTCACAGGCGGAGATGCTGCGGCGGATCGCGAAGCTGACCGAGCCGGGCGCCACGAGCGACCCCGCGGACGCCGTGCTGGTCCGGTTCGACGGCGGCACGACCGACATCGAGTCGGTCTCGGTGCGCACGACGTGGGAAGGCAGGCCGGCGTTCCAGGTGATCATGCGGGACGTCACCGAGCAGAAGGCGGCCGCGGCGGCGCTGTGCTACCAGGCCGCACTGGTCGCGCACGTCAGCGATGCGCTCATCGCGACCACGTCCGAGGGCGTCGTGACGAGCTGGAATCCCAGCGCCGAGAACGTGTACGGCCACAGCGCGACCGAGGCGATCGGCCGGCCCATCAGCCAGGTGGTGGGAGCGCCACTGGACCCGGCGGCCGTGCTGGAGGCGGGCGGAGTCGTCCAGGCGGAACACCGCGGCTCCGACGGCGAAGCGCTGGCGGTGCGGGTCTCGGTCGCCGCGATGTCAGGCGGTTACGTGCTGATCTGCGCCGACGAGACCGCGCGCAGACGGGCGGAGAACCACTTCACGGCGGTGGTCGCCGCCATCCAGGAGGGCGTGCTCGTCGTCGGCGCCACGGGCCTCGTCGAATCCGTGAACCCCGCAGCCGAACGCATCCTCGGCGTGCGCGCGCGAGAAGTGGTCGGCAAGGCGGCGTCGTTGACCGAACTGCACGACGAAACCGGCCAGCCCATCCCGCTGGCCCAGTTCCCGTCGGCGATCACCCGCACGACCGGCCGCTCGCAACACGGCCGCATCGTCGGCGCCCGCCGCCCCGACGGCAGCCGCGTGTGGCTGTCCCTCTCGGCCCGCGCGCTCACCGCGGACGGCAAGCTGCCGGCGGCGACCGTCGTGTCGTTCACCGACATCACCGAACGCCGCATGATCGACAGCCGCCTGGAGCACGACGCCACGCACGACGCGTTGACCGGCCTCTGCAACCGCACGGTCACCATCAACCGCCTGAGTCCCGCCGCACGAGCACACCGCGCGGGCGTCACCGCGGTCCTGTTCATCGACCTGGACAAGTTCAAGGTCATCAACGACTCCCTCGGCCACAGCGCAGGCGACGAGGTCCTGCGAGTGGTCGGCACCCGACTGAGCCGCAGCACCCGCCGCGGCGACGTGGTGGGCAGACTCGGCGGCGACGAGTTCACCGTGATCGCGTACGGCGTGGCCGACCCGGACGAGGCAACCGCGCTGGCCGACCACATCCGAGCCGAGCTCAACCGCCCGATCGCAGTCGACGGCCGCCAGCTGCACGTGGACGCCAGCGTGGGCATCGTCCTGGCCGACCCCGGCGACCCCCGCGACGGCGCCGACCTCCTGCGCGACGCCGACCTCGCGATGTACCAGGCGAAGACCAGAGGCCGCGGCCGCGTCGCGTTCTTCGACGTGGAGCTCCGCGAACGCATCCAACGCAGACTCCAGCTGGAACAAGACCTCCGCATGGCCCCGCTCAACAACGAACTGTGGCTCGCCTACCAGCCCATCCTCGACCTGCGAACGAACCAGCGCTCGTCCGTCGAGGGCCTGCTGCGCTGGAACCACCCCCGCTACGGCCTGATCCTCCCCGGCGAGTTCATCACGCTGGCCGAGGAGAGCGACCTGATCAACATCGTGGGCGCCCACATGCTCCACACCGCCACCCGCGAAATCGCCGAGCAGGCCCCAGACCTCCAACTGACCGTGAACCTGTCAGCCCGCCAACTCGACGACCCGTGGCTCGTCTCCGCAGTCCGCAACGCCACGCACAAGGCGGGCCTGTCCCCCAGCGCACTGTGCCTGGAAATCACCGAAAGCGCCCTGATGCGCGACCCGACCCTCGCCGCACGCACCCTGGCGGCCCTGCGCGACCTGGGGGCGCGGCTGGCGATCGACGACTTCGGCACGGGGCACTCGTCGCTGGCCCAGCTGCTGACTCTGCCGTTGGACACCTTGAAGATCGACCGCTCTTTCACGGCGGGGTTGGGGGAGTCTGACGAGGCTGAGGCGATCGTCACCAGCATCGTCGCCATGGCTCATGCGGTGGATCTGACCGTGGTGGCCGAGGGGGTGGAGACGGTGGAGCAGTTGGAGATTCTGCGGTCGTTGGGGTGTGATCAGGCGCAGGGGTTCTTGTTGGGGCGGCCGGTGCCAGTGGGGTCGCTCTAACGGTCGACGTACGCGGTGGGGCGTGCGCGGGTCGGCTTGGGCGGGTCAGCGCGAGCTCCAGCAGGGTGGTCGCCTGCCATTGCCATGTCACCTTGCGTTGGTGGTCGCTTTGGGTCGTATGACGAGCTTTGGTTGCGTCATCGCCGCTTCGCGACGATTGCGATTGGGGCTTGACTTCGGGGCCCTTGCGAGGCGCTCATCGGCCTTGAAAAGCCGGGCATAAGGAGCCCGGCCGATCCAACCAGCGTAGCACCTCGCTCCCAAAGTCAAGCCCCAATCGCAAGCGTGCGTGGTTGCGTTTGTTGTTCCGCTTCCGTCATTACCGCTTGGCTGCGTTGGAATTGCCCGATTCGGCTCGGCTTCGCCATTGCCACTTGCCTTCGGCTTCGCGGATCACGTTGCTCGACTGGCCGGTTCACCCTATCGTGTTCCGCTTTGCCCGTTATCTTCCCGTGATCTTGCGGTAGATTAGAACACGTGATCGAAACCCGCCTCCTCTCCACCGACGAGCTGCTGAGCAGTCTCGTCGACGAGGTGACGGAAATCCGGGTGCGCGAGAACGCCGCATTGCAGATGCTCGCCGAGTTGGATCGGCGCGGGGTTGCTGGCGAGCTGGGGTACAAGGATTTGCCGCATGTGTTGCGGCATGCCGTCCGCTGGGATCTCCACACCGCCAAGCGGTGGATCGCCAATGCCGCGTTGCTGACCAATGAGATCACCCCGACCGGCAGCGAACTGGCCCCGGTGCTTCCGCTGACGGCGGAGGCGGTGGCCGAGGGCGCGCTGTCGATCGACCACGTCGCGGTGGTAGCCGAGATCATGAAGACCGTGCCCGCCGAACACGAGGTCACCGTGGTGGGCTACGCCCGCGACTTCGAACCCGCCACGGTCCGCCGCCTGGGCACGAAACTCGCCTACACCATCAACCAGAACGACCCCGAACCTCGCGACCCCAAGCCCGCGCCACCCGGCAATCAACATTCGATGCAGTGGAAGAACGGCAAGCTGGAGATCCGCGCCAAGCTCGACAAGGTCACCGGCGCCAAGTACGAGGCACTACTCGACCCACTGGCCAAGCCCCGCCCACAGACCCCGGACGAGGGCCCGGACCTGCGCACCCGCGAGGAACGCCAAGGCGACGCCCTGGCCGAACTGGTCGACCTGATGCTGCGCGCCGACCAGCTGCCCGAACACGGCGGCGAACCAGTCACCCTGACGCTGACCATGCCCTACGACGACCTCGCCAACCAGATCGGCCACGCCACCCTCGACAACGGCGAGCACGTCCCGGCCGACCAGGCGCGTCAGCTGGCCTGCAACGCGGGCATCATCCCCATGGTCCTGGGCGGGGCGAGCCAGCCACTGGACATCGGCCGCAAGACCCGCACCTTCCCCGCCGCGATCCGCAGGATCCTGGTCACCAGGGATCGGGGCTGCGCCTTCCCCGGCTGCGGCAGACCGCCACGGCAGTGCGATGCCCACCACATCCGGCACTGGGCCGACGGCGGCGACACCTCCGTCGACAACGCCGTGCTGCTCTGCCGCCACCACCACACCCTCATCCACCAGAGCGAGTGGGAAGTCAGCCTGGTCAACGGCATCCCGACCTTCTACCCGCCCGCCTGGCTCGCCCGACAACGAAGTCCCAGGCGCAACCTCATCAACACCGCCTGACCACGGCGAGGCGGTGTCGATGAAGGCCGCCTGACTACGGCGAGGCATCCATTCGCAGCTAATCTCCCAAACCTGAACCCCGAAGGCGAACGGCAATGGCTAGTCGAGCTGAATCTCCCACCGCAACGCTGGCAATGGCGAAGCCGAGCACCCCCGCCAACCGCGATGGCGAAGCCGAGCCGGACAGGGCAATGCGTCATCGGGCAAGCGGTAATGAGGTGAGCCGAACAACAAACGCGACCACGCACGCTTGCGATTGGGGCTTGACTTTGGGTGCGAGGTGCTACGCTGGTTGGATCCGCCGGGCTCCTTATGCCCGGCTTTTCAAGGCCGATGAGCGCCTCGCAAGGGCCCCGAAGTCAAGCCCCAATCGCAATCGTCGCGAAGCGGCGATGAAAAGACCCGGCTCGTCCTACGGCCCAGCCGACCACCAACACAGGGCGACCACACCAGCACAAGGCGACCACTCCGCTGGAACCCGCGCCGAACCACCCGAAGCCGCGCACACCCGAACCCAGCCAGACCCCTCGCATGACCAACGCACCCAACCCGACCACAGCAGAGGTCCCCGTCCCCCCGGGACCAAGGTCCCCAATTCCGCCAGCCTGAGCCATCCGGCGTAACAGCGCGCATCCGCGGTTCGACACGACGACCGTATCTGCACCCGCATTCCGGATCGGTGACAAAACATGCGACAAACGTCTCGTCGGGGGCTCACAGCAGTAGTCGCCGGTTCACTCATTCTCCTCAGCACGCCAGCAGCGCTGGCCACCTCGTTCAGCGATCCCGCCATCACCTTCAGCGGTGACGGCGTCACGTCGAACGGCGTGTTCTACGCCAAGTCGGGCAAGCAGATCAGCCTGGTCGTGCACACGGCGAACACCGCCAAGTGCGTCGAGGTCTCGGGATTCCCCAAGCAGACCTCGCAAAGCGGCTCCACCACCTGGACGTTCCCGCTCACCACGCCCAACGGTGCGGACGGGGTGCAGGCCAGGACGGTGACCACCGGCGAGAACTCCAACGCCAACAACTGCACCCAGCGCACCGCCGCCACGACTGCCTCGTACGTGCTGGACAACACCGGGCCCGCTGCCACGGCGTCGCTCAGCCCCGCCGCGAACGCCGCCGGGTGGAACAACGCCAACGTCACCGTGTCCTGGACTGCCAACGACGGCACCGGAGTCGGTGGTGGCACGACCAGCGCGCCGACTGCGATCTCCGCTGACACCGGTGGGCAGACGGTCATCGGCAAGGCGACCGACGCGCTCGGCAACGTCGGGCCCGACTCCGCCGTCGTCGTCAAGCGGGACACCGTGAAGCCGTCGATCAGCGGCACGAAGACACCTGCGGCGAACGCGAGCGGTTGGAACAACACCGATGTCACCGTCGGGTTCACCTGTTCCGACGCGCTGTCGCTGATCAAGAGTTGTCCTGGTGCCACGACGGTCAGCGGGGAAGGCGTGAACCAGTCCGTCGGCGGCACCGCCACGGACAACGCCGACAACGCGCAGAGCACCACCGTGAGCGGCATCAACATCGACAAGACGCCACCGACCATCACCACGAGCGCGAAGCTGCCCAACGGCACTCCGTACGTGCCCGGCACGTGGACCAACCAGAAGGTCACCGCCGTCTTCGCCTGCACCGACGCGCTGTCCCAGGTGGCCGTGTGCGGGACCGAGACGTTCCTCAACGGTGAAGGCGCGGACCAGACGGCCAACAGCTCCGGCAGGGACGTCGCGGGCAACGTCGCCAGCGCCAGCATCACGAACATCGACATCGACAAGACCGCGCCGGTCACCAGTGCGACGGCACCGCAGACCGCGTGGAACAACACCGACGTCGCCGTGGCGTTCCAAGCGAGCGACGCGCTGTCCGGTGTGCGCGAGACGCACTACAAGATCAACGGTGGCGCACCCCAGACCGGCAACGAGCTCACGCTGAACGCGCAGGGCACCTACGCGGTCGAGTACTGGAGCACGGACAACGCCGGCAACACCGAGGCCGCGAAGGTCGTCACCGTCAACATCGACAAGACTCCCCCGACGATCACCCACGCCCAGTCCCCCGCAGCGAACGCGAACGGCTGGAACAACGGCGCTGTCTCGGTGACCTTCACCTGTGGCGACAGCGGCGGTTCCGGCGTCGCGAGCTGCGGTCCTGACAAGACGGTCACCAGCGAGGGCAAGGACCAGGCCGTCACCGGCACCGTGACGGACAACGCGGGCAACACGGCGTCCGACCCGGCCACGGTCAGCATCGACACCACCAAGCCGACCATCACGGCGAAGGCGAACGGCACCGCGAACGACGGTTGGTACGACCAGGACGTCACCGTGTCGTACGAGTGCGCCGACGAACTGTCCGGTGTGGACGGATGCACCGGAACCCAGACGCTGGGCGAGGGCGCGAACCAGACGGCGACCGGCACCGCGACGGACGCGGCGGGCAACAGCGCCACCGCGAGCGTCACCCGGGTCAACGTCGACAAGACCGCGCCGAAGCTCACCGGGACGCCGAGCACGACCGGCTGGAGCCGCGAGGACGTCACCGTCACGTGGGTCTGCACCGACGGCGGTTCGGGTGTGACGAACGAGCCCGCGCCGAGCACCGTGACGGGTGAGGGCGCCAACCTGTCCGCGTCCGCCAGCTGCACCGACAAGGCGGGCAACACCGTGACAGCGACCGTGTCCGGCATCCGGATCGACCGCGCGGCGCCGAACACGAGCGCGAGCGTCGCGCAGCCGTCGGGCAGCGGCTGGTACGCCGACGGTGTCGAGGTCACGTTCTCCGCAGCCGACGGCCTGTCCGGCGTCGGCGCGACCCGGTACCGCGTCGACAGCGGTGCGGTGCAGCAGTACACGGCTCCGTTCAGCTTCACCGAGAGCGGCAAGCACGTGATCACCTACTGGAGCGTCGACCAGGTCGGCAACGAGGAGAGCGCCGAGGGCAACGCGCTGGCGCTGTGGATCGACAACGCCGTTCCGACGATCACCGGCACCCGCACGCCCGCCAACGGCAACGGCTGGAACAACACCGACGTCGCCGTCTCCTTCGAGTGCGCCGACACCCAGTCCGGTGTTGCGAGCTGCGGCGAGCCCGCCGTGGTCACCGCGGAGGGCGAGGGCCAGAGCGTCAGCGGCACCGCCGTCGACGGTGTCGGCAAGAGCGCGTCCACGACCGTCGGTGACATCAACATCGACCGGACCGCGCCGGTGCTCACCGGATCCTCGACGGCAGGCTGGCACACCTCGGACGTCACCGTGCACTGGACGGCGGCCGACGGACTGTCCGGTGTGGACGAATCGACCCGGCCGGCCGACAGCGTGATCACCGGGGAGGGCCGGAACCTCTCGTCCGGCACCGTGACGGTGAAGGACGAGGCGGGCAACGAGAGCACGCCGACGTCCGCGACCGGCGTCATGATCGACCGTGCCGGTCCCGTCATCACCGGCGGCCCGATCACCCAGCCGAACGCCGCGGGCTGGTACCGCGACGAGGTCGTCGTCGACTTCGCCTGCGCCGACCCGAAGCTCGCCGACGGAACCGACGGCTCCGGCACTGCCCTCTGCCCCGGCAGCGCGGTGTTGAAGACCGACGGCGCAGGCCAGTCCGTCACGAGCGGCGGCGCGACCGACGTCGCCGGCAACACCACCAAGGGCACGACCGTCGGCGGTATCAACATCGACGGCACCGCACCGAGCACCAACAGCGACAACCAGTGCACCAAGGCGAACGGCTGGTGCACCGGCTCGACGGCGAACGTCGTGCTCACTGCGACGGACGCGTTGTCCGGCGTGCAGGAGCTGCACTACCGGATCGACGGCGGCGTCGAGCAGGTGTCCGCGGGCGCCAGCAAGACCGTCTCGGTTCCGCTCGACGGCAGCGGCTCCGGCACCGTCACGTACTGGGCCGTGGACAAGGCGGGCAACGCCGAGCCCCCGAACGCCGTGGCGCTGAAGTGGGACAACATCGCCCCGGCGGTCACCCACACCACCTCGCCGGCGCCCAACGCCGACGACTGGAACAACAGCGACGTGACCGTGCACTTCACCGCCAAGGACGACGACGCGGGTTCCGGCCTGGACACCGGATCCGTCACGCCGGACGTCGTGGTGAGCACCGACACCAACGGCCAGATCGTCATCGGCACGGCGAAGGACGTGGCGGGCAACGTCGGCACCGACTCGGTGACGATCAAGCTCGACAAGACCAAGCCGACCATCACGGCCGAGATCGTCGGTGGCCAGAAGCCCTGGTTCACCGCACCGGTGAAGGTCCACTTCACCTGTGCCGACGCGGGATCCGGCATCCCGGCGACCGCCTGCCCCGACGACGTCGTGCTCAGCACGAACGGTGCCGGCCAGTCGGTCACCGGCACGGTCACCGACCGCGCGGGCAACAGCCAGAGCGCGACCGTCGGCGGCCTCAACGTCGACACCGTCGCCCCGGCCATCGAGTCGGTCAGCGTGGCCGACGGCGCGGTGTACCGCTTCACCGCACCGGCTCCCGCGTGCACCGCCACGGACGCCGTGTCCGGTGTGGACAGTTGTGTCGTGGTCGTCGCGGCAGCAGCGGATCCGGGCGCGTGGACGTTCACCGCGACCGCGAAGGACAAGGCGGGCAACACCACCACGCGGTCCGGCCGGTACCAGGTCCAGCTGTACGACTTCGGCGGCTTCCTCCAGCCGATCAACGCCACGGGCCCGACGAGCGTCTTCAAGGCGGGCAGCACGGTTCCGGTCAAGTTCCAGCTGCGCGACAGCTCCGGTGCGCCGGTCGCGTCGCGGACCGCACCCCAGTGGCTCGTGCCCGTCCGCGGTGGTCTGCTGACCTCCTCGGTCAACGAGACGGTGTCGTCCGACGCGGCGACCGCTGACGGTGCGTTCCGCTGGGACGCCACGGCACAGCAGTACATCTACAACTGGCAGACCAAGGGCCTCGCGGCCGGGTACCTCTACCGGATCGGCGCGAAGCTCGAGGACGGTCAGATCCACTACGTCACGGTGGGCCTGAGGTAACAGCGTCCCGAGTGGACGCATCGACCAGGACCTCCCGCACCTCCGCCTCGGCGAGGTGCGGGAGGTCCTGCTCGTTGCGCGGACGCGTTCGGCAAATCACCCGATTGGACTCAAACATCGTAGTCCGGCGAATCGGCCCACCATTGGCATGGACCATTTTCATGCCAACTGCGCAGGCCACGAGGACGCGTCCCCAAACGAGCACGCGAAGTACCGGAAATCGTTGCTCCATTCGATGACGTTCGGGCCCGCCGAAGGGGTTGCGCGCACAGCTAGTCTTGGCGAACGTCAATTGATCCTGGATTCTCGAGCCTTTCCGTCCAGGTACATGACAAAGTACACGGAGTTTCCGGGGACCTCCGCATTTCGGTACATCAAGAATGCGCAGAGGAAGCGTGCAGACACCGATGACTGAGACCGGCGGCAGACCGCTGCACGACAATTACGGCCCGGAAGCCCGCGCCGCTGTCGAACGCGAGGCCCAGCTGCCGACCACCGGATGGGAGCGCGAGGTCGCACGCGGCCTCGAGCTCGGACTCCCCGCCGCGGACTCCGTCGTGGACAGGCGCATCCCCACGTTCTCCCGCGGAGAGCTGCCGCACTTCGCGGGCATCAACACCTTTCTCAAGGCGCCGTACGTGGAGGACGTCCGCACGTGCGGCGAGTACGACGTGGTCGTGCTCGGCGCCCCGTTCGACGGCGGTACCACCTACCGGCCGGGCACCCGGTTCGGGCCGCAGGGCATCCGCAAGATCTCCGCGCTGTACGGCCCGTACAACTTCGAGCTCGGCGTCGACCTCCGCGAGTCCATCAGCATCGCGGACGTCGGCGACGTGTTCACCATTCCCGGCAACATCGAGAAGACGTTCGACCAGATCAGCAAGGCCGTCGGTCACGTGTACGCGTCGGGAGCCTTTCCCGTCGTGCTCGGGGGCGACCACTCGATCGGTTACCCCACCGTGCGCGGTGTTTCCGAGCACCTGCGCGGCAATCTCGGCATCATCCACTTCGACCGGCACGTCGACACCCAGGAAACCGACCTCGACGAGCGGATGCACACCACGCCGTGGTTCCACGCGACGGACATCCCGAACGTGCCGCCGCGCAACCTCGTCCAGATCGGCATCGGCGGCTGGCAGGCCCCTCGGCCGGGCGTGAAGGTGGGGCGTGAGCGCGGCACCACGATCATGACGGTGACCGACTGCGTGGAGATGGGCATCGAGGCCGCCGCGCAGCGAGCACTGGACGTGGCGTGGGACGGCGCGGAAGCCGTCTGGCTCAGTTTCGACGTCGACTGCCTCGACGCGGCGTTCGTACCCGGCACCGGCTGGCCGGAGCCCGGCGGTTTCCTGCCGCGCGAGGTGCTCAAGTTCATCCAGCTGGTGGCCGCGCAGCCGCTCGCCGGCATCGAGGTCGTCGAGTGCTCTCCCCCGTACGACCACGCGGAGATCACGTCGTTGATCGCCACCAGGGTCATCTGCGACACCCTCGGCTGTCTCGTCCGCGCGGGCCATCTGCCCCGCTCTGCCGGCGAGTAGCCCTTCCCCAACGCGAATCTCACAGGAGTTCGGTTTGTTTTCCCGCCGCATCAACGGTTTATTGATCGCGCTCGTGTTGCTGTGCGCCACGGCGTGCACGTCGACCCCGGCCTCCACGGGCAAGGTGACGCTCGGGTTGAGTGCGTGGCCCGGCTGGTTCCCGTGGCAGGTCGCGCACGAACAGGGCATCTTCGCCCGCAACGGCGTCGACGTCGAGCTCAAGTACTTCGACAGCTACACCGACAGCCTCAACGCGTTGTCGAGCGGCGCGATCGACGCCAACAGCCAGACGCTCAACGACACGCTCGCGTCGGTCAGCGGTGGCGCGCAGCAGACGATCGTCCTCGTCAACGACAACTCGACGGGCAACGACCAGGTGATCGCCCGCGAGGGCATCTCGGGCGTCGCCGACCTGAAGGGCAAGAAGGTCGCCGTCGAACAGGGCACTGTCGACCACTACCTGCTGCTGCTCGCCCTGACCGAGGCCGGTCTGTCGCAAAAGGACATCGAGCTGGTACCGCTCGCCACCGACGCGGCGGCCGCGGCCTTCGTCGCGGGCAAGGTGGACGCGGTCGGTGCCTTCGCACCGTTCACCACCACCGCGCTGCAGCGCCCCGGCAGCCGCACCATCGCGACCTCGGCCGAGTTCCCCGGCGCCATCCCCGACCACCTCGTCGTGTCCGGCGCGTTCGCGAAGAACCGCCCGGAGGCGGCGCAGGCGTTGGTGAACACGTGGTTCGACACTCTCGACTGGATCAAGCAGAACAACAGCCAGGCCGTCGAGATCATGGCCAAGCGCGGCGGCGTGAGCGCCGAGGACTACCGGAGCTACGACGCGGGCACCACCATCTTCACGTTGCGGCAGAACCTCGACGCGTTCACGCCGGGGGTCACGCCCGCGCACCTCAACCACCAGGCGGGCCAGATCGTGGACTTCATGGTGAGCACGGGGCTCACACCGAACCGGCCGTCGCTGGACGGGCTGTTCGACGACCGGTTCGTCAAGGCGGTGAAGAGATGAAGACCGCACTGGCCGACCGCACCCCCGACATCCGCGCCGCGTGGCCGCCACTGCCCCGCCGGACCCGCCCCCGCCCGCACCGCAAGGTGCTCACCATCCGCACACCGATCCCCCGCCGCGCCGCGGTCGTCCTCACAGTTCTCTCGCTGGCCGTACCACTCGCTTCCTGGGTGGCGCTCAGCGCGAGCGGCCTCGTGTCAGCCACCTTCCTCCCCTCGCCAGGTGCCGTGCTGTCCGCCGGCTGGGAGATGGCGCGCTCGGGTGAGCTCGCCGTCGACGTGGGCACGACGACCCGGCGCGTCCTGGAGGGTTTCGGGCTCGCCGTGCTGGTGTCCGTGCCGCTCGGCATCCTGATGGGCACGTTCCACGCAGCGCAGGCCGCGTTCGAGCCGGTGATCGGGCTGCTGCGCTACCTGCCGGCGAGCGCGTTCATCCCGCTGCTCATCATCTGGCTCGGGCTCGGCGAGCCCTCGAAGATCGCGATCCTGTTCATCGGCACGGTCTTCTTCAACACGCTGATGACCGCCGACGTCGTCCGGAGCGTGCCGCGGCCCCTCATCGACGTCTCCTACACGCTCGGCGCGCGGCGCGGTGAGGTGCTGCGCAAGGTCGTGGTGCCGCACTCGTTGCCGGGCATCATCGACGCGGTCCGCGTCAACGCGGCGGCGGCGTGGAACTTCGTGGTGGTGGCGGAGCTCGTCAACTCCACGGCCGGGCTGGGCTACCGGATCGTTCGCGCGCAACGCTTCCTGCAGACGGACAAGATCTTCGCGGTGCTCGTCGTGATCGGCGTCATCGGTCTGACGATCGACGTGGCCCTGCGCCTGCTGCGTGCCCGAGTGGGGCGGTGGGCGGCATGACGCTGACACTCACCGACGTCTCCAAGGAGTACGGGCGGAAGCTCGCGCTGGACGGGGTGAACCTCACGGTGTCCCCCGGCGAGTTCCTCTGCGTCGTCGGCGCGAGCGGCTCGGGCAAGTCCACACTGCTGTCGCTGGTCGCCGGACTCGCGATGCCGACCGCGGGCCAGATCACCGTCGACGGTCACCTGATCACCGGGCCAGGACCCGACCGCGGACTGGTCTTCCAGACCGGATCGCTCTACCCGTGGCGCACCGTGGAACGCAACGTCGCTTTTGGACTCGAGCTGCTCGAGCTGGACGGCGCCGAACGCGCACGCCGGATCGACTGGTACCTCGCCGAGACCGGTCTCGCGGACGTGCGGCGATCGTTGCCGCGTCAGTTGTCCGGCGGTCAGCAGCAACGCGTCGCGATCGCGAGGGCGTTGGTCTGCGAACCGGACGTGCTGCTGCTCGACGAACCGTTCGGCGCGCTCGACGTGCAGACCAAGGAGGACATGCAGCTGTTGATCAGGCAGATCTGGCGCGACACGGGGACCACCGTGCTCATGGTCACCCACGACGTCGAGGAGGCCGTGTTCCTGGGCACGCGGGTGGTCGTGCTGGCGAGCGACCCCGGTCGCATCGCCGCCGAGACCCCGATCCCCCTCGGCGACGACAGGGATCTCGCGATCAAGCGCACGTCCGCGTTCCTCGGACTGCGAGCGTCCACAGAGGACATGGTCCGCACCCAGCACCGGCTCCGCGGCGGGGTGACCAGGTGAGGCGAGGTGTGCTGCACGGCCACTCCATCGGCAGGAAGCTGAACCTGCTGATCGTGCCCCCGCTCGTCGCCGCGGTGCTCGTGTCGGTGCCGTTCCTCCTCGGCCAGGCGGGGGACGCGGGATCGGCCGCGAACACGGCAGAGTCCGCACGGCAGGTGCGTGAGCTGGGGAACCTGATCTGGGAGCTGCAACAGGAACGCGTGCTCACGGCCGCGCACCTGGCGACGCCCGCCGGCGACGGCGAGAACCTGAAGCGCCAGCACGGCAACGTCGACAGGGCGGTGGAGGGCGTGCGTGCCGCGCTCGGGTCCGACATGTCCGACGAGCTCACGAACGCGTTGGTGCGCCTGGGTTCGCTGACCGGACTGCGGCAGAACGCCCTGCGCGGCGGCGCGTCGTCCGACGGTGTCGCGCGGACGTACCACGCCACCATCACCGCGGTCATCGACTCGCTGCGCCTCGTTCCGCAGCAGACCGGTGACGCGGAGGGCACGAGACAGCTCACCGCGCTCGAAGCCCTGCTGCGCGCGACCGAGCAGCACTCGCTGCGCGACACCAGCCTGATCATCGCCGCGGCGAGGACGCAGACGGGACAGGACCTGCTGAACGACGCCGCGATGCAGTCCCGCGCGTTCACCGAGCGGTTCGTGCAGCAGGCCGACGCGGGCCACGCCGCGATGGTCGTGACGGTGGAGGAGGGACCCGAGGGCCGCCGGGTCGACGAGCTCGCCACCAGGCTGCCGACACAGCCGAGCCCGTCGTTCGCGGCGGAGGCGCTGACCGCGGTGACCGCGCAGGCCCAGCTGCGCAAGGTCGCGCAGGAGCGGGTCACCGACGAGATCACCGCCGCGGCCGAGGCCCGCGCGAGCAGCGCCAACGCGGTCGCGTGGAGCGTCGGCGCGGGCGGTGCCGCGTTGTTCGTCCTGGTCGTGTGGCTCGTGATCGTCGTGCGCCGCTCGATCGCGAACCCGTTGCGCAGCCTCACCGACGCGGCGGGCGCGGTGGCCGATCTCGCCGGCAGGGAGCTGGTCCGCGTCTCCGACACCGAGGTGCCCGACGAGCAGGTGCCGCGGCTCAGGGCGATCGACGTGTCGTCCGGCAACGAGCTGGGCCGGCTCGCCGAGGCGTTCAACCGCGTGCAGGGCACGGCCGCGCAGCTCGTGGAACGGCAGGCGATCACGCGGCGCAACGTGAGCCTGATGTTCGCCAACGTCGCCAAGCGCACGCGCAGCCTGGTCAGCAGGCAGCTCGCCCTCGTCGACGAGCTGGAGCGCGACGAGCAGAACGAGCGGTTGCTCGCGAGCCTGTACCAGCTGGACCACCTCGCCACCCGGTTGCGGCGGACCTCGGACAACCTGCTCGTGATCGCCGGAACCCGCGAGGACGCCAGGCTCTCCGGCCCGATGGGGCTGGGCACGGTTCTGCGTTCGGCGCTGGCGGAGATCGAGGACTACCAACGCGTCCGGCTCGACGTCGTCGCCAGGAGCAGCATGCCGTCCGCGGTCGGGGCGGACCTGATCCAGCTGTTCGCCGAACTGCTGGAGAACGCGACCTCGTTCTCACCGCCGGAGTCCACTGTGGAGGTCGCCGCCGCACGGGCGGCCGACGGGTCCTGCGTCGTGCAGATCGTCGACCACGGCATCGGGATGACCGAGGCCAGGCTCTCCGAGGAGAACCTGCGCCTGGTGCAGCGCGAGCGGCTGGACATCGCGCCGACCAGCGTTCTCGGCCTGTTCGTGGTGGGCAGGCTGGCACGCAGGCACTCGCTCACCGTCGCGCTGTCCCCGACCGAGGGCGGCGGCGTCACCGCCCGCGTGACCGTGCCACCCGGCCTCCTGACGCAGGAGGACCCGCCCTCGAGGCCGCTCGCCCTGCCGGTGGCGCCGTTCCGCGGAAAGGACTTCGGCTGGTTCATGGACGACGAACCGGCCGCCGCGACGGACGTGTGGGAGCAGCCGGACCGGCTGTCGGGCGAGCTGACCACCGAGATCGCGCTGGTGTCGACGGCCGTCGCGCGCGTGGCGGTCCTGCCGCAGCCCGTCGCAGCACCCGCGATCGAGCCCGAGCGGCAGGGACGCGCCGGGCTGACTCGGCGCGTGCCGGGCGCCAACCTCGCGGCGAGCCTGCGCACCGATCCCTCCGCGGCACCCGCAAAACCCGCTCCGGAGAACACCGCCTCCTGGCAGCAGCGCGATCCCGCCGCCGAACGGGCCGCGCTCGACGCGTTCGCGAACGGCCTCGCGGAGGGCGCCGCCGCCGGAGCAGGCACGCACACGATGAAAGAGGGCACTGATTGACCTCTCTCCCAGCTGAAGCAGGGAGATTCTTCCCTCGCGGGTCGAGTTTTCTGCTTCACAGCCCGTTGCCGCCTGGGGTTACCAGCGAAGGGACGGTGTACCGCCCACGGTCTTGCACAAGCTCCACAGACCTGACATCCCACCAGCCCGGCGGTAGACCCCGCCGACGTGGTTGTCGCCGACCGGGCGCGACAACCGTACCAACCGCCGCACCCACGGGTCAGAGCACGGTCTTTCACCCTGGCGACGAAGGACCGCCCCTGCCCTGCTCCGCAGGGGTCCGTTTCCTCCCCGGTCTGAAGACCGGGGTATCCACGAAGGAATCCTGAATGAGCGCGTTCCCCGCAGCACGGACCAGCGTCGAGGCGCAGAACTTCAACTGGCTGGTCACCCGTTTCGCGCAGGGCACCCCTGGCGCCCTGGGCGCGATCGCCGTGTCCTCCGACGGCCTGCTCATCGCGATGTCGTCGGACCTGGCGAGGGAGAACGCCGACCGGCTGGCGGTGATCTGCTCGGCCGTGCTGAGCCTCGCGGGCGGCGTGTCCGAGTGCCACCCGCTCGGCGAGCCGGACAAGGTCATCGTCGAGCTGGGGCACGGTTACCTGATCGTCTGCACCATCAGCATCGGCTGCGCCCTGGGCGTGCTGGCGTCCAAACAGGCCAGTCTCGGCACGATCGGCTACGAGATGGCGATGTTCGCCAACCGCGCCAGCTCCGTCCTCACCCCGCAGGTGATCGAGGAGCTCAAGTTCACGGTCGGGCGGTAGGACGTGCCGGACCGAGACGTCTCGCTGCTGCGGCCGTACCTGCTCACGTCCGGACGGACCGAGCCGATCGACCGGAACCTGGAGATCGAGACCCAGGTGCTGACCAGTGAGCTCGGCGCGGCGTCCCACGCGAGCCTGTCGTTCGAGCGCCGCGACATCGTGGCGCTGTGCACCAAACCCGTGTCGGTGGCGGAGGTCGCGGCGATTCTCGGGCTGCACATCGGTGTGGCCCGAATCCTCGTGGCGGACCTGGCCGCGCTCCGGTACCTCGTCGTCCACCGACCGGTCGCGGGCCTCGCCGGCGACCCCGCCATGATCGAGAGGATCATCCGCCGCCTTGAAGCCATCAGTTGAGACCCGCACCCCGACACCGGTCAAGATCATCATCGCGGGTGGTTTCGGGGTCGGCAAGACGACAGCGGTGTCGTCCATCTCGGAGATCACGCCACTGCGGACCGAGGCGGCCATCACGACGGTCTCCGAGGACGTGGACCGCACCGCCCACGTCCCGGACAAGACCACCACCACGGTGGCGCTGGACTTCGGCTGCATCACCATCGACGACGACGTCAAGCTGTACCTGTTCGGCACACCGGGCCAGGACCGCTTCGGCTTCATGTGGCGCGACCTCGCGCTGGGCGCGCTGGGCGCACTCGTGATCGTCGACACCCGGCGCATCGACGACTGCTACCCGGCCGTCGACTACTTCGAGAAGACAGGGCTGCCGTTCGTCGTCGCCGTCAACCTCTTCGAGGGCAAGCTCAGCCACGCCCAGGCGGACATCCGCTGGGCGCTGGCGATCGGCGACCACGTCCCGTTGATCACCTTCGACGCCCGCGTGAAACTCTCGGTCCGGGACGCGCTCCTGACCGTCCTGCGCACCACGTTGGCACGCGTGACTTCCCCTCAGGGGCACGACCGTTAGGGCCGTGGTGGTGCCGTGATCCTCATGCCGGGACGGCGCTGGTGCGAGGTGAGGTAGGCGAGCCCACCCGCACCGGCCCGCACCGACCGGCGGCTGCCGCGCGGCAGCCACACCACGGCACCGGGCACGAGCGGCTGGTCACCGCTGTCGAGGTGCACCACGCCGTCGCCCTCGACCACGACCAGGAGCACGTCGAGGTCGGGCTCGACGTGCTCGCCGATGTGGTGCTCCGGGTTCAGGCGCACCAGGTTCGCGTCCAGCTGCCTGCCGGGATCTGTCAGCCGCCAGTCGACCGTCGCCCCTGTCATGACCCCATTCTAACTATTTCCACGAGTGGGACTCGTGTAATACTGCTCGCATGGCTCGGCGGGACGAGGTGCTGGCGGTGCTGCGCGACGGTCCGCGCACCCTCGCCGAGATCGCCCGCGAGGTCGGCATCCACCCCAACACCGCACGGTTCCACCTGGACGCGCTCGTGTCCGAGCAGCTGGTCGACCCGGTCGCGGGCACGTCGTCCGGTCGCGGCCGCCCGCCGGCGACCTACGCGTTGCGCCCGGTGATGGCGCGCGGCGGCCACCGCGACTACCGGTTGCTGGCGGAGATGCTGCTCGGGGTCGTCAAGGAGAACGCGTCCCCCGAGCGGATCGGCGAGTCGTGGGGCCACCACCTCGTCGACCGGCCCGCGCCGGGACGGACCGCCGACGCGACCGGCGGCGTGGTCGCGCTGCTCGACCGCATCGGGTTCGCGCCCGAACGCGTGCCCGACGGCATCAGGCTGTGGCACTGCCCGTTCCTGGAGCTCGCCGAGCACAACCGGGACGTGGTGTGCCCGTTGCACCTCGGGCTGATCAGGGGCGCGCTGGCCGAGTTGGGGTCGCCCGTCACCGTTTCGAGGCTCGTGCCGTTCGCCGAGGGCAACGCCTGCAAGGCGTACCTGGGTTAGCCGAACCAGCGCGCGAGGTGCTCGTCCAGTGCCGCGGTGGGATCCGCGATGACGTCGACCCGGTCCGACCATCCCCCGGCGGTGAGCCGTTCGGTGCGGTCGAGCACCAGACCGCGGCCCGGCGCAGCTGGTCGTAGAGGCGGCCCTGCAACAGGGCGAGATCGGGCAGGCGGCGGCCGAGCAGGTCGGGACCTGGGCCGAAGTCGTAGCGGACGCCGATCGCGGTGATCTTCTCGAGGAGGTACCGGTTCACCTCGTCGAGGTCCATCAGCTCCTCGAAGAGCCTGCGCACGGGTTCCTTCTCGAGCACGAGCACGCGCACGTCGTGCAGCCGCAGTTCAGCGGCCAGCGTCGCACCGGTCGGCCCACAGCCTGCGATGATCACATCGAACACGACCCCGGTCTCGGGGCCGCGGCAAGCGAATACCCGTCACCCCGACTCGTACCGGAACGACGCCTTGGCGGGCTGGGCGCACACCGCGTCCGCCGCCTGATCGGTGTCCTGCAGGTACCAGACCTTCGCCTGGTACTCGGTCCAGCCGGTCACCGCCCGCCCGTTCACCGAGTCCGGCCCGATCGAGTTGCGCGACTCCAGCTTCGCCACCCCGTCGGCACCGGCCGGAACCAGACCGAGGACGACGCCGTCGGGTCCCAGCGCCGAGAACTCGATCTTCACCCCTCCGAGCGGGCCGTCACCGGACAACCGCGCCGTGAGCGTGAGGTCGGATCCCCGCGCCGTGACAGGTTCGACGCTCAGCCGGTAGCCGCAGCCGCTGCACGCGGTCACGGCGGCGGGCGACGCCAGCACGAGTGCCAGCGCCGCCACACGGGTCTTCCTCAGCAAGGACCGCCTCCACTGTCGCCCTCGGGCGGGAACGGGCTGAACGCCTGCGACACCGCGATGTCGAGCAACTGGGCGGACTCGCCGTCCAGGTACTGCATCTGCCCGTTCACCAGCCTGCCCGGATCCATCATGCTGAACACGAACTTCCGCGTGCTCGGGTCGCCCATGCCCGGCGGCGGGAGCACCGTGATGCCGGAGACGCCCTGGTCGGCCGGGATCTGGTAGCCGAGCTTGCCGGGGCTCGCCTCGACCGGGTAGAGCCAGACCGGGGTCGTGCCTATCATCACCAGGAACTGGGCGTTCGTCCTCTTCTTCATGTCGAACACGTGGAAGCGCAGTCCACTGTAGACGTCGTCGGGGTTCGTCTTGAAGTCCCACTTGTACAACGGGAACAGCGGCTGGTCGAACTTCTCGATGCGCAGGCTCAGGTCCATGTCGAGCTGGGCGCGCACGCTCGGCGCGACCATGCTGAACCGGTCGTAGGAGCCCTCGACCCCGATCCCGACGTAGAAGAGGCCGGGCCGGATCGTCATGTCCCGCACCCCGTCGACGACCACGTACACGCCGTCGATGCGCAGGTTCCTCGCCTTGATGTGGCCGTCGTTCACGTGCAGCGTGAGGATCGGGATTCCGACGCAGGCCAGGATGTCCTGCTCGAACTCCTTGATGTCCCCGCCCTGCTCCTCCTTCAGCTCGAACGCTCCGCCCACCAGGACCGAGCCGGTGGGGCCGGGTTGGGACACCAGCCGCGTGCTGAACGTTTTGAGGTCGTTCTCCGCGACGGTGACGGTGACCCGCTCACCGAGGTCGACCAGCTTCGCGAACACGTCGTTGATCTGGAGCCCCTGCTGGCCCTCGTCGTGGTCCTCGTCGTTCTTCTGGGCGAACGTGCCCTGCACGAACGCCTCGGCGTCGAGACCCGGTGCCGCGGAGGTCACCGTGATCACGGGCACCTTCAGCGCGTTGCCGCGGTCGTCGGTGCCCTTGATGTCCACGTCGACGCACGGCGCGTTCGGTCCGGCGTCGCAGGCGGGAATGTCCGTCAACCGGGCCCGCGCGGAAGCCGGCGCACCCGCGTACAGGCCTGTCACGTGGGCGTTGACCATGCTGATGGGACTGCTCGCGGCGACCCGCACGTGGCTGTTGTCGCCGAACTTCCCCGTCACCTGCAGGCTCGCCGGCACCCCGTGCACGTCCGCCGCACCGCGCAGGTTCCCGTACTCCGTCGTCGTGTTCGCCTCGGCCCGCAGCTCCAGCACGTCGATGCCACCGGACGCGCTGTACTGCACCTGCAGGTCGTGCGCCCGCTTCGGATCGGTCTGGTCGAACCCGAACGGGCCGATGTGCAGGTCGAACGGCGACGGCAGGCCGCGCAGCGTGGCCTTGGCCGCGGCGTACGGCGCGACGTCGAACAGGCCGTCGAGACGCACGTAGGCGTTGAGCGGCGCGCCGGCGGGCGGGCGGTAGCCGACGACGTCGATCTTCTTGGCCGCCATGTCGACCTCGACGACGGTCGGCAGGCCCGGCAACGACACCGTGCTCACCAGGCCGAAGCACTTGCCCAGCAACGAACAGATCGGGCCGTCGTCACGGGTGCAGCCCGCGCCGGTGCACGACCTGGCTTCCGCCGCGATGCCGTGTTCGTACAACGGGACCTGCCCGATCGCGTTGAGCGCGGCCACCTTGCCGACCCTGGCCTCGGCGAGCAGGCCCACCGGGCGGTCGGTGCGGTAGCTCAGCTTCCCGTCGCCGTACCGCACGTCCAGCGAGCTCGGCAGGCTGACCCTGCCGAACGCCGTGTACCGGTTGTCCGCGGCGAGCAGGAAGTCGCCGTCGAACGCGAACGTGCCGTCCCCGGAGCGCATGTCGAACCCGACGCCGTCCGGTTTGGGCGCCACCGCGACCAGCGACAGCGAGCCGACCGCGGCGCTGGCGTCGAGATCACCGTTGCCCTGGTTGTAGTGCGCGGCGACGTGCTGACCCCGTGGCGCGGTCGCACCCTGGTGGTTGGTCACCGCGAACGCCGCCGACCCGATCGCACCGGACGTGCTCTGGAACTTGAAGTTGCCGTCCGCCCAGTCCGCGGTCATCTTCGCGGGGATGTTCAGGGCCTGCGCGAACGCCTGGTACTCGCGTCCGCCGAACGGCACCTTCGCCGCGCGGAACGTGATGCCGCCGAGCGCGGACGACGCCGACGACTCGAAGTGCTTCGCCGGTGCGTCGACCACCACGTCGAGGTCGGCGGGCACGCCGGTCGCGGACGCACTCAGGTAGCCAGCGTCCACTCCGGACAGTGCGGCCGTGATCTCGTTGATGGGAGCCGAGTTGTGCACCCCGAGCGTGGTGCGGGCGTCGAACGTGCCGACGACGTGCACCGTCGCGGGCAGCTTGTCGACCGAAGCGCGGGCCCTCAGCGTGCCGAACGAGGTCTGGGTGTCGGCCTCGGCGGCGATCTTCAGCACCCCGAGCGGTGCCGACGCGCGGTAGCCGACGTCGACCCGCGCCGGGTTGCCGTCGACCGTGATCGGACCGACGGTCAGGTCCACGCCCGACGGCAGCCCGTCGAGGGTCACCTGGCCTTCGAGCCTCGGCAGGTTCGGCAGCAGTCCGCTGATCTCCACGTACGCCGTCAGCGGTGCCGTGGCGGTGTACCCGGTGAGCTCGATCTCCTTGCCCACCAGGTCGATCGCGAGCGAGGTCGGCAGACCGGGCAACCTGATCGTGCCCACGAGCCCGAGGCACCGGCCGAACAGCGTGCAGATCGGCGAGGTGTCCTTCACGCAACCCGCACCCTCCGCACAACCGCGCGCCCGGACCGCCACGCCGTTGTCGAACAGCGGCGCGCCGAGACCGTTCAACGCCGCCACCTTGCCGACGTGCACGTCCGCGAGCAGGCCGATCGACTTGTCACCGGTGTAGGTGAGCTTGCCGTCGGCGAGGTCGATCGTGAGCGTGAGGTTCGTCGGCAGGTGGTCGATGCGCGACGTCACCGCGAGGCGGGTGTCGTCCGCGCCGTTCGCGGCGAGCAGGACGTCCGCGTCGACGAACACCGGCTGGCCGTCGGTGTCGAGCTGCAGGTTCGCCACCTGCTTCGCCGGGCCGCGGGCGTACTCGGCCAGCGTGAGGTTGCGGATGCTGACGCTGCCGTCGAAGTCGCCGGTCACCTGGCGGTAGTGCGCCGACACGTGCTGTCCGGCGGGCATGGTCGCGCCGCCGTGGTTCGTGACGGAGAACCGCGCCGCCCCGAGCGCGCCGGAGAGACCGCGGAACCGCATGAGCCCGTCGCCGAAGTCGGCGTCGAACCGGGCGGGAACCCCGGTGAGCTCACCGATCGCGAGGTAGTCGCGACCGGCGAACGGCACCCGTGCGACCGCGGCGATCGAGCCGATCGGCGCGGACGACGTGCCGTCCAGGTGCCGCGCCGGCAGGTCGACCAGCACGTCGACCTCCGTCGGCAGGTCGGTGAGCGCCGTGGAGAGGTAGTGGTGGCCGTTCGGGTCGAGCCGCTCGACTCCCTGCGGGCTCACGAACAGCTCCGCCCTCGGTACCGCGCTCGACGCCCGGTAGCTCACCTTGGGCTTGTCGCCGAGGTCGTAGCGCACGTCGACGGTCCGCGGCAGCCCGTTGATCGCGGCGACCGCGCTCGGTCCGGCCGCCGTGTCGACGTAGGCGGCCTTCACCCGTTCCACCACGGAGCTCGCGTTGAACTGCACCCGCCGGGCGACGGTGTCGAGGTCGAAGCCCAGTGTGGCGGGGAGGTTCGACACGTCGAGCCGCGTCTTCTGCTTGCCGTCGACGATCCCGGCGGCGACGAACGGCTGGCCGCCCGGCGTGAACTCGGTGCCACCGCGCGGGTGCTGGTCGAAGTAGACGTCGATCTTGCGCAGGCCGGTGACGCGGGCGCTGGCGCCGAGCTTGGTCCCGTTCAGCACCGCCGTCGCGTGGTCACCGCCCAGCGGTGCGTAGTCACCGAGCTCCTTCGACACGAACACCTCGGCCGAACCGAGCGGGGTGTTGGCGTCGAAGAGCACGTGCCTGCCGGGCAGGTTGGCGTCCACGTTGATCGTGGTCGGCAGCTCGCGCAACGCACCGCGCAGCACGATGGCGGGCTCGCGGTCGAAGAACGAGGCGTCCAAACTGGACAGTGCCCCGGCGGAGTCGTAGTCGAGCGTCACGTGGTCGTTCGCCGAGTTGAGCGCACCACGCCACTGCGTCGGGAGGTTCTTCGCCGCGGCACGCACGGATGCGTCCAGCCGCTCCCCCGCGTAGACGAAGTCGGCGAAGAGCACGTCGTTGATCGCGTCGGTCGCGGTGTAGTCGACGATGTCGTCGCCGCCGTCCCGCGGCCGGATCAGCGCGGCCGACACCTGCTTCGGCAGCTGGTCGACGACGAGCTGGTCGAACCTGTTGGCAGCACTGGAGTTCGACAGCACCTGCACGTCGAGCTTGGTGCGCGTGCTGACGCTGGCGTCGACGGTCGCCCTCTGGTCGCGGTCGGTCGCGCCGGGGTCGATGAACGCGTGCGCGGTGAACACACCGGGCACTGGTTCGAAGCGCGCGCTCGCCACCGTCGGGTCGTAGGGCAGGCCCTGGTCGTCGTCCGTGACGTTCGCGAGGCCCGCGGTCACCGCGAGGGAGCTCGCCGCGCCGACCTGGAGCACGCTCGCCTTGATGTCGAAGATGCCGCGCAACACCTGCAACGGCGCGAAGGTGTAGACGCCGATCGCGGCCGTGGGCAGACCGGCGCCGCGGCGGAAGCCGTCGAAGCCGACGGAGATCCGCTTGTGGGTCGGAAGGTCGTAGACGGCCCACACGTGCGCTGGCAGGTCGCGTCCGGCGAACTCGCTGGTGGGCAGCCGCAGGTTCACCACGCCGAGGCCGAGGTGCACGAGGTTCAGCAGCGCCTCGGTCTTGGCCTGGAGCGTGTTCCCCAGGTCCTGCAACAGCTTCTCGAGGTTCAGCTTCTCGACCAGCAGCTCGGGGTGCAGGATGACGTTGAGCGGGTCCTTGAGCAGCTCGGTGACGACGTTGAGCCGGTCCCTGGCGATCGCGATCTCGCGGTCGAGGTTCGTGATCTCCCTGACCACCGCGGCGATGTCACCGGGAGCGGCGACCGGCACGAGGTCCGTCAGCACGTCCGGGGTGCGGTCACCGGTGACGTCGACGATCGCGGGCACGCCGAGCGGGAGGGTGAGCGAGCAGGACACGGCCTTGGTCTGCGACTCGGAGCAGACCCGGTAGGTGATCCTCGGGATGCCGTCGGGCAGCTGGTTCAGCAGCGCCAGCGGGTCGACCGGCAGCGGCGGTGGCAGGTTGCCCGAGGTCAGCGCATCGATCAGCTCCTGCAGCGTGGCCCGCCGGCCGGGGTCGACGACCTGGGCCGAGCGGACCTGCGGCTGCAAGGCGTTCGCGTCGAGCGCGGGTTTGCCGTCCGGCGTGGTGCGGCCCGCCTTGGCGAGCGTGGCGAGTGCTTCGGCGCTCGTGGCGTCGACGAGTTCCTGACCCGGACGCAGCGGGAGGTCCAGTGTGGACGGTGTGACCGGAGGGTTCGGCGCGATCGGCACGCGGTCGATCTGCACGCGGCCGTCGGGTCCGGGGTCGAGCGCGGGCAACGGCGCGATGGGCTGCGCCTTCGAGGGTTCGTTCTCGATGTTCGGCGAGCCGTCCGGGCCGGGGTCGATCGGGCCGAGCTGACCCGGTGCCGCGGGAGGCGTTGCCGTCGCCTGCGCTCCGAGTCTGTTCTCGGTCAGCGCGGGACTCTGAGGCAGCTGCGGCGGCTGTGTCGTCGGCGGCTGTGTCGTCGCGGTTGTGGGTGGCGGTGCGGGTGGTGGTGTTGGCTCGGCTTGGGCCGGTGCGACGACGAGCGTGCCGGCCAAGGCTGTGATCACGGCGATCGTGCAGACGCGCAGGCGTGCTGAAGCCACGAGATTCCCCCGAAGTCAGTAGAGCGTTCCCCCTAGCTCTACGGCAGACGGAGCGAAGCACACAGCGCGAACGGCCCACAGGCGTCCGACGTCAAGACCACTCGAACGGCCTAGCAGGACCCGGCTCGTGACCAGCTAAAACAGAGGGATCGTCATGATTTTCGGGGCCGAGGCGGCCGGTGCGACCCGGCCGCCGGATCCCTGTGGCGTCTAGCCCTGCACGACCGGGTAGATCTCGTCGGCGACGAGACCGTGCGCTTCGCGGTGCACTCGGTGGGCGGCCTCCGCGTCCGGGGCCTCCACCAGGCAGAAGACCTTGCCCGCCTGGTCGTCGACCCAGTAGTTGAGGTACCGCACACCGTGCTGGTCCTGGGTGCGCAGGTCGGCCTCGTGGGCCTCGGCGACGTCCTTCGCCGTGGCTCCGTCGGGCAGTGCGTTGTGGACGTCCATGAACAGCATGGCTTCCTCCTTTTACGACTGTGCGGCGAGGTTAGGCAGCACGGCGTTCCCCGAGCGTTCCCACGCCGGCGGACGTATGGTCGGCCCATGCCTGCCACCTGCCAGGTGCGTGTGCTCGGCGGGTTCGGCGTCGCGGTGGACGGCCAGCCCGTCCCCACCCATGCGTGGCGCAGCCGTCGGGCCGCGGACGTGGTGAAGCTGCTCGCGACGGAGACCGGGCACCGGCTGCACCGCGAGCAGGTCATGGAGCTGCTGTGGCCCGAACTGCCCGTCGAGGCGGCGGGCGCGAACCTGCGCAAGGCCGTCCACTACGCCCGCCGCGCACTCGGCGACCCCGGCGCGATCGCCGTCGACGGTCAGGTGCTGGTGCTCTGGCCGGACGGGCGTCTCGACTGCGATCTGGAACGGTTCGACCGGACCGCGGACGCCGCGCTGGCGTCGGGTGACGCGTCGGCGTGTGCCGCGGCGGCCGCGACGTACGGCGGGGACGTGCTGCCGGACGACCGGTACGAGTGGTGGGCGGAGGAACGGCGGGCGAAGGCGAGGACCCACTACATCACCCTGCTGCGCGCCGCCGGTGACTGGGCGCGGTTGCTGGAGCTCGACGAGACCGACGAGGAAGCGCACCGCGCGATGATGCGGCGCCACCTCGCGGCCGGGCGGCGGCGCGAGGCGCTGCGGCAGTTCGAGCAACTCCGCGAGGCGCTGCGCGAACGCGTCGGCGTCGGCCCGGACGCCGAGACGGTCGCCCTCTTCGAGACGGCGCTGGCCGAGGGCGCCGAACCGCCGTCGGTGCGGCAGACCGTGGCGGTGACTCTCGCCAACGGACTGGTCGCCTGGGGACGCCGCAACGTCGAGGAGGCCGAGCGGCTGGCGAAGAGGGCACGCGCGCTGGCGCTGGACGCGAACCTCGGGCACGAGCTGGGCGAGGCGTCCACGCTGCTGGCGCTCGTCGCGTACGCGAAAGGCACGTGGCACCAGCAGTTCCGGGAAGAGTTCGCCGACTCGGTTCGGCGCTCCGCGAACCTGGAGGGCGCCGTGTTCGACGCCCACCTGTGCTTCCAGGAGTTCTACCTCTACGGACCAGAGGGCCACGAGGGCGCGGAGTCGTTCGGCCGAGACCTGCTCGCGATCGCGACCGAGGCGGGTTCACCGGCCGGCCTCGCGCTGGCCCACCTGCTGCTCGGCGAGTTCGCGCTGCTGTCCGGCCACGTCGACGAGGCGTGCGAGCACCTCGACCGGTCGCTGGCGGACGCGGAACGGGCCGGGTGCCTCTCCGCCCAGAGCATCGCGCTCGAACGTGCCGCGGAGGCACGCGTCCGGCGCGGAGACCTGGCCCTGGCCCGCTCCCTGCTCGACCGGGCGATGCCGCTCGCGCACTCGTCGGGCATCAGGTCCCACCTCGTGATCCGGATCCACGGGCTGCGGGTGCTGGCCGCCGGCGGTCTCGTGGAGTCACTCGGCGCGGTCCGCCACGGCGAGCGCCTGCTCACGTCGGCTACCCACGTCTGCGATCCGTGCTCGATGGCGTTCCGGATCGAGGCGGCACGGGCCTGCGCGCGGGCGAACGACCTCAGCCGGGCCCGGCGCCACCTCGCGGAGGCGGAACGGATCAGCGGGCTGTGGCAGGGCGGTCCGTGGTCGGCCGCTCTGTGGGAGGTCAGGGCGGAGCTGCGCCGCGCGGCCGGACAGAACGCGCAGGCGGCCGCGCTGTTCCTCGAAGCGGCCGAGCTGTACTCGACCCTGCGCAGGCCGATCGAGGAAGACCGCTGCCGAGCGGCCGCGGTCGGTTAGGAACGACCTTCCGCTTGTCGTTCCCGGAACGCGATCATGTTCATCCGATTGCCGCACCGCACGCTGCAGAACCGCTTGAGGCCGTTGCGGGACAGGTCCAGCAGCAGCCCGGTGCAGTCGTCGGCCGCACAGATCCGCAGGCGGTCCATCTCGTTCATGCGGATCACGTCGATGAACCCGAGCGCGGCCTCGACCCGGATCCGTTCCGCGAGCGGCGAGCTGGGCTCGGTGGCGTGGATGTGCCAGTCGAGGTCGTCGTGCCGCACGAGGTACGGGAGTGCCTTGGCGTCGCGGAGCATCTTGTTCACGGCCTCGACGGCGTCGTCGCGACTGAGTGACCACACCTGCCGGAGCAGCGCGCGCGTGCGGTGGACGTCGCGCAGTTCCGCCTCGTCGTGGTCGATGCGTCCCGTGTACCGGTAGTGGGCGAGCAGGGCCGCGAGCTGGTCCACCGTGGCCAGCTCGTCCGTGCCGCTGCGCGAGGCCTGAGGTTCGGTGTTGCACAGCGCGACGACGAAGTTGAGGGAGTCCTCCGTGTCAGGGGCAAAACGCAAATTGACTCCTTACCGTCATCGGCCTACCGTCAGGGGCGTCATTCAGGTTAGGCCATGACACGACACAGGGCCGGGAGGCAAGCATGGGGATTCCACCGAAGTCCACCGGCCTGATCGCGGCGACCGTCTCGTTCATCTCGTTCGGCACGTCCGGAGCGTTCGTCAAACCGCTCCTGGACCACGGCTGGTCGCCAACCGCCGCCGTCACGGCCCGCGCGCTCACGGCGGGACTCGTGCTGCTCCCGTTCGTCCTGATGTCGTTGCGCGGCAAGTGGAACGTCCTCTGGCAGGCCCGGTGGCCGGTGCTGGGCATGGGCCTGTTCGGCGTGGCGATCACCCAGGTCCTGTACTTCGCCGCGATCGCGCGCATCCCGGTGGCGACAGCGTTGCTCATCGAGTTCCTGGCGCCGATCCTGCTGGTCGGCTTCACCTGGGCAGTCAGCAGACGAACGCCCGCACCCGTAGTCCTGTTCGGCTCGCTGCTGGCGGTCGGCGGCCTCCTGCTGGTGATCGGCCCCGGCGCGATCCAAGCCGTGGACCCGATCGGCCTGGCCGCCGCGTTCGGCGCCGCCATCGGATGCGCCGTGTACTTCGCGATCGCCGCCCGCCCCAACCACGGCCTGCCCCCGGTCGCACTGGCCGGCGCGGGCCTGCTGGTGGCCGCCCCCGTCCTGGCCGTCGTCGGGCTCATGGGCCTGCTCCCGTTCACCGCGACGTTCGACGACCTCCCGCTGCTGGGTACGACCACGGCGTGGTGGGTGCCGCTGCTGGTCGTCGCGGTCGTGGGCACGGCACTGGCCTACGCGACCGGCATCACCGCCTCGGGCCTGCTCGGGTCGCGGGTGGCGTCGTTCATCGCACTGCTGGAGGTCGTGTCCGCCTCGGTGTTCGCGTGGCTCCTGCTCGGTGAGGGGCTCTCGCCGCTGCAGCTTGCGGGCGGTGGGCTGATCCTCGCCGGGATCGCGTCGGTGCGGGCGGAACGGCAGAAGGTGGAACCGGTCGTGACGCCGGCGGTCGAGGTGGCCTGCCCGTAGTGGCGTGGGCTGAAGCACCGATGGTCCGGATGGCCTGCCCCTAGCTGATGTTCAGGTCCTCCGGCAGGCGGGTCGCGCAGCAGTTCGGCTTCCGGCGGTTGGCTTGCGTTGGAGGGCGCCCCGTGGTGTTGCGCAGGTCGGGCTTGCAGGGGTCGAGGTGCGTTGGGGTGTGCGCGGGTCGGTTTGGGGTGGTTCGGCGCGGGTTCCAGCGGGGTGGTCGCCTTTTGCTGTTCGTGTCGCCTTGTGTTGGTGGTTGCGTGGGGTCGTATGACGAGCCGGGTCATTTCATCGCCGCTTCGCGACGATTGCGATTGGGGCTTGACTTCGGGGCCCTTGCGAGGCGCTCATCGGCCTTAAAAAGCCGGGCATAAGGAGCCCGGCCGATTCAACCAGCATAGCACCTCGCACCCAAAGTCAAGCCCCAATCGCAAGCGTGCGTGGTCGCGTTTGTTGTTCGGCTCACCTCATTACCGCTTGCCCGATGACGCATTGCCCTGTCCGACTCGGCTTCGCCATCGCGGTTGGCGGGGGTGCTCGGCTTCGCCATTGCCAGCGTTGCGGTGGGAGATTCAGCTCGGCTGGCCATTGCCGGTTACCTTCGAGGTTCGGGAGATTAGCTGCGATGGATGCCTCGCCGTGGCGAGGGCGGCCTTTATCAACACCGCCTCGCTGTGGTTAGGCGGTGTTGATGAGGTTGCGTCTGGGACTTCGTTGTCGGGCGAGCCAGGCCGGTGGGTAGAAGGTCGGGATGCCGTTGACCAGCCTGACTTCCCACCCGCTCTGATGGATCAGCGTGTGGTGGTGTCGGCAGAGCAGCACGGCGTTGTCTACTGACGTGTCGCCGCCGTTGGCCCAGTGCTGGATGTGGTGGGCATCGCACTGTCGTGGTGGTCTGCCGCAGCCCGGGAAGGCGCAGCCTCGATCCCTGGTGACCAGTGTCCTGCGGATTGCGGCGGGGAAGGTGCGGGTCTTGCGGCCGACGTTCAGGGGCTGGCCTGCTCCGCCCAGGACCATGGGGATGATGCCCGCGTTGCACGCCAGCTGACGCGCCTGGTCGGCCGGGACGCGGTCGCCGTTGTCCAGGGTGGCGTGGCCGACCTGGTTGGCGAGGTCTTCGTAGGGCATGGTCAGGGTCAGGGTGACTGGTTCGCCGCCGTGTTCGGGGAGTTGGTCGGCGCGCAGCATCAGGTCGATGAGGTCGGCGAGGGCGTCGCCTTGGCGTTCCTCGCGGGTGCGCAGGTCCGGGCCCTCGTCCGGGGTCTGTGGGCGGGGCTTGGCCAGTGGGTCGAGTAGTGCCTCGTACTTCGCGCCGGTGACCTTGTCGAGCTTGGCGCGGATCTCCAGCTTGCCGTTCTTCCACTGCATCGAGTGCTGATTGCCCGGTGGCGCGGGCTTGGGGTCGCGGGGCTCGGGGTCGTTCTGGTGGATGGTGTAGGCGAGTTTCGTGCCCAGGCGGCGGACCGTGGCGGGTTCGAAGTCGCGGGCGTAGCCCACCACGGTGACCTCGTGTTCGGCGGGCACGGTCTTCATGATCTCGGCCACCACCGCGACGTGGTCGATCGACAGCGCGCCCTCGGCCACTGCCTCCGCCGTCAGCGGAAGCACCGGAGCCAGTTCGCTGCCGGTCGGGGTGATCTCATTGGCCAGCAGCGCGGCATTGGCGATCCACCGCTTGGCGGTGTGGAGATCCCAGCGGACGGCGTGCCGCAACACATGCGGCAAATCCTTGTAACCCAGCTCGCCCGCAACCCCGCGCCGATCCAACTCGGCGAGCATCTGCAATGCGGCGTTCTCGCGAACCCGGATTTCCGTCACCTCGTCGACGAGACTGCTCAGCAGCTCGTCGGTGGAGAGGAGGCGGGTTTCGATCACGTGTTCTAATCTACCGCAAGATCACGGGAAGATAACGGGAAAACTCGAACACGATCGAGTGAATTACCCAGCCGCCACACCTCAACGGGAACTCGATGCCGAAGGCGAGCCGGACAGGGCAATGCGTCATCGGGCAACCGGTAATGACGGAAGCGGAACAACAAACGCAACCACGCACGCTTGCGATTGGGGCTTGACTTTGGGGGCGAGGTGCTACGCTGGTTGGATCGGCCGGGCTCTTATTGCCCGGCTTTTCAAGGCCGATGAGCGCCTCGCAAGGGCCCCGAAGTCAAGCCCCAATCGCAATCGTCGCGAAGCGGCGATGACGCAACCAAAGCTCGTCATACGACCCAAAGCGACCACCAACACAAGGCAACGCAACCAGCAGAAGGTGACCAACCCCGCTGGAACCCGCGCCGAACCACCCCAGGCCGAACGGCACCGCGGCGGAGCCCGGTCCCGGCCACCTCGGGACCTTCGACGGTGGGACCGCCCCGAAGCCACGCCGACAGTGGACGCCAGAACGTTCCAGGCGACGCGGACGGGGTGAACGACATGACCGAAGTACCGGCCGCTCTGGGGCTGAGGTCCGGACAGATCGAGAGCGCGCTCGCGGCCGCTTCGCTCGCGCCGTCCGTGCACAACACGCAACCGTGGCGGTTCCGCGTCCGGCCGGACCGCATCGAGCTGCACCCCGACCCCAGCCGCAAGCTGGCGGCGACCGATCCGGAAGAGCGTGAGCTGCGGCTTTCCTGCGGTGCGGCGCTGTTCAACCTGCGGCTGGCTCTGCAGGACGCCGGTGTGCGCCCGTTGGTGTCGATGCTGCCGGGGCAGGACGCGCCCGGTGCGCTCGCCGTGGTGCGTCGCGGCGGCACGATCAAGGTCGACGACGAGCAGCGGGCGTTGCTCCGGGCGGTGCCTCGCCGTCGGACCAACCGTCGGCCGTTCCTCGACACGGCCATCGATCCACGGCAGCGGCACGCGCTGGTCAGGGCGGCCGAGCTGGAGCGGGCCTGGCTGCACGTCGTCACCACGCGGGAGGGCCGCGCCGATCTGAAGCGGTTCGTCCAGCGGGCGCACCAGATCCAGCTCGACGACGAGGGTGTGCAGGACGAGCTCGCCGCGTTCACCGGCCACCGTCCCGGCGCGACCGACGGGGTGCCGCCCGAGTCGGCGGGGGTGCGGCCGGAGACGCAGGACGAGTGGGTGTTCCGCGACTTCCAGGGCTCGGAACGGCACGCCGGCAAGGATTACGAGTCCGACCCGCTCGTCGTGGTCCTCTGCTCGTTCTACGACGGGCCGCTCGGTGATCTCCAAGCGGGACAGGCGATGCAACGCGTCCTGCTGACCGCGACCACGCACGGGCTGTCCGCGTCGTTCCTGTCCCAACCGGTCGAGGTCCGGCGCGTCCGCGAGGAGCTGCGGCGGTCGCTCGGCGGCATGCTGATCCCGCAAACCGTGCTGCGCCTGGGTTTCGGCGCTCCCGTGCCGCCCACTCCGCGGCGTTCCGTCTCCGAACTCCTCCTCTCCGACGAGCACGCGGCTTGTTAGTGGCACCAAAGCCTTCCGGGCGCGTGTTCCGGGACGAAGGTCCCGCCACGAAGGCGACGTTCCGACCTGCGTCCGCTCGCACCTGATCACGCAAGCTCGAAGTCGCCCGTTCCCCACTTCCGAGGAGCCCTCTGTGCTTTCCGCTGCTTCAGCCGCTGTGGTGCGCGCGACGCTGCCCGTCGTCCGCGAGCACGCCGCCGCGATCACCGCCGAGTTCTACCCGTCGATGTTCGCCGCGCACCCGGAGCTGCTGAACCTGTTCAACCGCGGCAACCAGGCCAGCGGCAAGCAACAGATCGCACTGGCCGCCGCGGTGGTCGCCTACGCGCAGCACCTGCTCGACGGGACGCCGTTCGGCCCGATCGCGGAACGCATCGCCCACAAGCACGTCTCGCTCGGCGTGCGGCCCGACCAGTACCCGATCGTCGGCAAGCACCTGATCGGCGCGGTCGCCACCGTGCTCGGCGACGCCGTCACGCCCGAGGTCGCGGCCGCCTGGGACGAGGTCTACTGGCTGTTCGCGGTGTCGTTGATCGCCGCCGAGGCGCGCCTGTACCAGCAGGCCGGTGTCACCGCGGACACGCTGTGGCGTCCGTGGCGCGTGGCGAAGCGGGACGAGGAGGCGGTCGACACGGTGTCGTTCACGCTGGTGCCCGACGACGGCGGCCCGGTTCCGGTGTTCGAGCCCGGGCAGTACGTGTCGGTCGCGGTCGACCTGCCGGACGGGCACAGGCAGCCGCGCCAGTACTCGCTGTCGCAGGCACCCGGACGGGGTGAGCTGCGGATCACCGTGCGACGGGTGCGCGGTGTCGACGGCGCCCCGGACGGCGCGGTGTCGACGTTCCTGCACGACCACGTGCACGCCGACGACGTCCTGCTGGTCGGACCGCCCGCCGGTGAGGTCACGCTGACGCCCGGTGAACGGCCCGTGGTGCTGGCCAGCGCGGGCATCGGGATCACCCCGATGCTCTCGATGCTCGACCACCTCGCCGCCACGCCGGAACGCGAGGTCGTCGCCGTGCACGCGGAACTGTCCGCGGATCGGCACGCGCACCTGGCGGAGTACTCCCGCCACCCGCACCTGACCTGGTACGAGAACGGTGACGAGGGCGGCCGGGCAGGACTCGTCGACGTGGACGCGATCCCGTTGCCCGCCGGGGCGATCGTCTACCTGTGCGGCCCGATCGCGTTCATGCGCGACGTGCGTGCCGGGCTCCTCCGCCGCGGGGTGCTGTCCGACGACATCAGGTACGAGGTGTTCGGTCCCGGCATGCTCGACGGGTGAACGGCCGTCCCTCGTTCGGACGCCGTGTCCCGGTCCGGGCACGACAACGGCTAGTGTGGTGCCGGACCAGTCACGGCAGGTACTCGGCGATGAGGGTGGTCAGGTGAACCGACCGGCGTGGGCAGGTCCGGAGATCGACGTGGACAAGCCGAGTGCGGCCCGCATCTACGACGCGCACCTGGGTGGCTTCCACAACTTCCAGGTCGACAGGGACGCCGCGGCGAAGATCGTCGCGTTCATGCCGGAGCTCCCCGACATCATGCGCGCCAACAGGTCGTTCCTGCGCCGCGCGGTCCGCCACCTCGTGGACCGGGGGGTCACGCAGTTCCTCGACCTGGGCTCCGGCATCCCCACGGTCGGCAACGTGCACGAGATCGCCTGGAAGGCGAACCCGCTGTGCCGGATCGTCTACGTCGACGCCGATCCGGTCGCCGTCTCGCACAGCCGCAACATCCTCGCCGGCAGCACCCTGGCCACGGCGGTCCAGGGCGACCTGCGTCGGCCACGGGACATTCTCGGCGACCCGGAAACCCAGCGGTTGCTGGACTTCTCGCAGCCGATCGCGGTGCTGATGTTCGCGGTGCTGCACTTCGTGGCGGACGAGGACGACCCGGCCGGCATCATCCGTTCCTACCTGGACGCGACGGTTCCGGGCAGTTACCTCGCGATCTCCCACGCCAGCCTGGAAGGGCCGGAACCGGAGAGGGTCGAGGAGGCCACGCAGCAGTTCCGGCGCAGCGTCACCGACTTCTCCATGCGCACCCGCGCCGAGATCACCGGCCTGTTCGACGGGCTGGAACTGCTCGACCCCGGTGTGGTCTACCTGCCGGAGTGGCGGCCGGACGCCGGGGACGACATCGGTGACGCGAGGCGCACGTCGACGTTCGCGGGAGTGGCTCGCAAGAAGGACTGAATCCGGGCCTGCCCGTCGAGCAGGCCCGCCACCACCGTTGTCCACAGCACGGCCGCGCCGCCGAATCCGGGCACCAGCCGCCACGCCGGCTCCAGCCCGGCCACACCGAGCCCGACGGTCAGCACAGCGGTACCGGACAGCGCCGCCGCCAGCCACAGGAACCTGGTGGAGTCGAAGAGCTTCGCGAACGGGGCGAAGTGCGCGCCGACGACGAACAGCACCCACGCGGGAATCGCCTGCGGCAGTTCGACAAGCGTCAGCAGCCGCGACCCCGCGAAGATCCCTACGACCATCAGCAGCACGGCGATCCCGTACGTCTTCCCGAACGGGCTGTCCGCACGCCCGCCACCGGGAGGCAGTTGCCGACCGGACCGGCCGACGCGGAGCACCCAGCCCACCAGGCACACGGCGATCACAACGCCCAGGACCACCGCCGCGGGGCCGGGCAGCGTAATGGCGGCGGAGAACCACCACCCGGTGCCGAATCCCACACCGATCAACGATGTGATCATCAGCGTGATCACGTGGCCCTTGGTGAACTGCTCGTCGTTCAACTTCGCCCCTCAGTGTTGCGTGCTTCCACCAGGTACACACGCAGCCAGAGCGCCAATGCGTTGCATCGATCAGAACTGGGTGAAGAACTTCCAGGTCTTGGCGGGCTTGCACCGAAACCCCCTTGCACGCCCTGCTACCGTTGCCACGATGATCACCTACTCGAGCGGATCGGGGGTCACGTTCACCAAAGGTGAGTGCTGATGCACCACTCGACCGTGAACGGACACTCCCGCCTCAGTTTCTGGTCGCACGTGCGCGAGTTCGCCGTGCCGACGTCGATGATCGATTCCTCGACTGCCCGCCGTGCGGTGGGCGACTGGTCAGGTGCCTGCGCTGCCGCGCGGGTGGACGTGGATCTGAACCTGCGAGCGGCGGGTCGCACCCACGGCAGGCAGTTCGCGGAAACCGTCCGCGCCGATCTGCGTCATCTGGCCCCTGACCTGCTTCGCTGGCACTTTCCGAGAATCAGTCCCGACGGCCTGCTGCGGCCGGGTCTCACCGTGTCGCTGGCCCGGTACCGTCCTCCTGACGGTGGCCGCGCTGTGCACCTCGTCGCGCGCACACCACCGGCCTGGGCGGACGCCGGTCAGCGGATCAGCCTCGCGCTGTGGGAACCGGCCTCTCCCCTGGCCGGCGCGGGCGGACACCCCCATCCCCGGCCCGACCGGCGTTTCCGGCTCGACCTGCACCGCCACCTGTGGGACGCGCGCAGGACCTCCGAGCTCCGGGAACGGTCCGGCGCCGGATGGGCTGCCGAGGCCGCGCTGCTCCTGCACGCGGACGGATGCGCGGACGGCGCCGTCACCGTGCGGCTCAGTTCCCGGCTCCAGCTCGTGCTGCGTCTGCCGGACGAACTGGTCGAAGTGCCGCCACGGGATCGTGTCCCGGCGCATCCGGTGCTGCCCGACGCGGCGACCTGGGTGCCGCCCGACCTCGAACTGCTGCACGCCGGACTGATCGACGCCGACCGGCTGCACCCGCTCGTCGCCTCCGCGCTCCTGCCGGACCACCGGCCGGCGTCACGAAGTCCCTACGGCGCAACGAACTCACGTCTCGTCGAGTGCCGAGGCTCCACGCACCGGATCGGCGTGGTCGACGGTGTGCTCGTCCCGCTCGACCACGACGCCGCCGAGATCCGCCGCGAGGAGCTGCTGGTCGCGTTGGGCGGCACAGGTTTGCCGTGCCTGCAGGCGATCGACGCGGCACACCGCCACCCGGAGAACCTGGCAGACGTCCGCGGCCTGCTGGACCACGGGGACACCGCCGGTGCCATCGCCGCCGTCGAAGGTCTGCTCGGACCGGACGTGCTGCTGCGCAGCGGTGCGTTGCGCGACGAGCTCGAGACCGCGGTGCACCGCAAGGTGGTGCACGGGTTGTACCGGGCCGGGCTCGCCGGAGCCGGTCCCGCCAAGTCCACTCGGGACAGTCGTCGTCGCTCGCGTCCGCGCCACGCGACCTTCAGCTGACACCTCACTTCCTCCTCGCCTGGCCGGCGCACGGCCTCACACGACCCAAAGGTGATCGAACACATGTCTTCTGCCACGCTCGACGTTGCCGCCGATCTGCTTGCCCTGCTTCAGAACACGAGCACCGAGCTGCGGGCCGACCCGCAGCTGGAAGCCCTGACGCTGGCCGTCTCCGCCGACCTGCCTGTGTTGCTGTGGGGTGAGCCGGGGATCGGCAAGACCGCCGCCCTCACCCAGCTCGCCGACGCTCTCGCACTGCCGTTGACGACGGTGATCGCCAGCGTGCACGAACCCTCCGACTTCTCCGGCCTGCCGGTCGTCGGCGACGACCCGGCGACGCAGGGCGTTCCCATGGCGCCGCCGGACTGGGCGGTGCGCCTGGTCCAGGCAGGCCGCGGGCTCTTGTTCCTGGACGAACTTTCGACCGCACCACCGGCGGTGCAGGCCGCGTTGCTGCGAGTCGTGCTGGAACGCCGCGTCGGTGCCCTGCGACTGCCTCCGGGCGTCCGGATCGTGGCCGCCGCCAACCCGCGCTCCTCCGCCGCCGACGGCTGGGAGCTCAGCCCACCGCTGGCCAACCGGTTCGTCCATCTGCAGTGGATGCACGACCACGACGTCGTGGTGCGCGGGCTCGGCGGGACGTGGCCCACGGCACCGCTGCCGCGGCTGAACCCCGACCGGTTGCCCGACGCCGTGACGTTCGCACGCCGCGCTGTGTGCGGGCTTCTGGCCGTGCGGCCCGCACTCGTGCACCAGCTGCCGAAGAGCGAAGCTCGTCGCGGTGGTCCCTGGCCCTCACCGCGGAGCTGGGACATGGCGCTGCGCCTGATCGCGTTCGCGACCGCGGCGGACACCTCGCGCGAGGTGCTGTCCACGCTGGTGCGGGGCGCGGTGGGCGACGGCCCCGGTCTGGAGCTGTTGGCGAGCCTGGACCGCATGGACCTGCCGGACCCCGAGGTGCTGCTGGCGGATCCGGCAGCGGCCGTGCTGCCCGAGCGCGGCGACCTGCGCCAGACCGTGCTCGACGGCGTGGTGGCGGCAGTGCGCAAGCGCCCGGAGCAGGACCGGTGGGACGCGGCGTGGTCGTTGCTGGTGCTGGCACTGGAAACCGGGGCCCCGGACCTGGTCGTCGTACCGGCGGCCACGCTCGCCGCGCTGCGCCGCGACGACTGGGTGGTCCCTGCCGCGATCGAGCGGCTCGCCGGCGCCGTGTCGGTGTCGCAGCGAGCGGACCGCGCCGCCGTGGGTGCCCGCGCATGACGAGCCTCGACGAGGAGAAGCTGTTCGCCGCCCGGCTGCACGCTGTCCGGAACAGGCCGTACCTCGCGACCGCGTTGTTCGCCCTGCACGTGGTGGAGTCGCGGCAGGTGCCGACGATGGCGGTGGACCGGCACTGGCGCTGTTACGTGTCGGCGGCGTTCGTGGACCGCACCCCGGTCGAGGAGCTGGCCGGGGTCTGGGTGCACGAGGTGTCCCACCTGCTGCGCGACCACCACGGGCGCAGCGACAGGTTCGCGGCCGCGCACGAGCTGACCGGGCCGGGTGAGCGGCTGCGGATGAACATCGCCGCGGACTGCGAGATCAACGACGACGTGTTCGGCGACGGCCTGGTGTGTCCGAAGGACGCCGTTCGGCCGGGACTGCTCAGGTTGTCCGAGGGCGAGCTGATGGAGGACTACCTGCGCCAGTTCCGGCTCGGCCCCGGCACGAACGGGTGGGCCTGGCTGGACTGCGGCAGCGGCGCCGACGGTCTGGAGCGGGAATGGGACCTGGGTCCCTGCGGCGCGCACGGGCTCAGCGCCCAGGAACGGGACGCCGTCCGGTTCCGCGTGGCGCAGGGCATCACCGCGAGCCCCGGCAGAGTGCCGAGGAGCTGGCGGCGGTGGGCGGACGAGGCGTTCCAGCCCCCGCAGCCGTGGCGGGAGCTGCTGGGGGCGGCGGTCCGCTCGGCCGCGTCCGGACCCGGCGTCGGCGAGGACTACACCTACGGCCGGCCCTCACGCCGCTCGGCCGGTCTGCCGGGGGTCGTGCTGCCCAGTCTGCGCCGCCGACCGCCCCGTGTCGTCGTCATCGTGGACACGTCCGGATCCGTGAGCGACACCGAGCTGGGCAGCGCGATCGTCGAGATCGCCGCGATCACCCGCGCGGTGGGCGGCCGGCGTGATCTGGTGACGGTGATGTCCTGCGACGCCGCCGCGCACATCACCCAGCCGTTGTGCCGCGCGGAAGGGATCCCGTTGGTGGGCGGCGGTGGCACGGACCTGCGGGAGGGCTTCGCCAAGGCGCTGCGCCGGAGTCCGCGCCCGGACGTCGTCGTCGCACTGACCGACGGCCAAACTCCTTGGCCGAAAACGAAACCGGCCTGCCGTACGGTCGTCGGCCTGTTCCCACGAGACCGTCGGTACGACGAAGACGACCCCGACTACGAGCCGGACGCACCACCCGAGTGGGCGCGGGTGGTCGAAATTGGTTGATTTCCGTTGAGGTAGCGGACATCCAGTGTCCTCTACGGACGGAAAAGTGGCTCCTGAACGCCGGAACTCCAGTCAGTCAGGAGCACGTCATGTCCGTCACCACAGCGCCTCACCTCAACTTCCGCGGCGACGCCCGCGAGGCGCTCGAGTTCTACCAGAAGGTCTCCGGCGGGGACCTGGCCGTCATCACCTACGGGGACATGGGCAACGCGGAGGACCCCGACCAGGTCGTGTGGGGTCAGGTCCGCGGCGGGAACGGCTTCCACGTCATGGCCTACGACGTGCCCGCGGCCAGGCCGTTCAGCCGCGGCGACGACCCGTTCTTCGTGTCGCTGCGCGGTGACTCGGCCGAAGAGATCTCCGCGTTGTGGGACAAGCTGTCCGACGGCGCCACCGTCGTCGCCCCGCTGGCGGCCTCACCGTGGGCGGCGTTGTACGGCATGCTCAAGGACCGTTTCGGCATCACGTGGGTGCTGGACGTCGCGGCCTGATCATCCGGCGGAGTCGCGGTAACGGCGCGCCAGCACCAAAGCGGCGTCCCGCAGCTCCGCCGGACCGACGATGTGGACGGCGGCGTCGAAACGACCCAGCGACGCCGCCAGCCCGACCCACGACCACGACCCCGCGACGAGGCGGCACCGGTCGTCGCCGATCGGCTCGACGATGCCGTCGCCGGCGAACGGTGCCACCTCGGCGGCGGGCAGGTCGATCACCGCTTCCCCCTGGCACGGCCAAGCGTCCCTCCCACCCGCGGCGCCCTTGAACCTGGCGTTGACGAACGCCGCGACATCACCGCCGGGGACCTCGCGCGGGCTGAACCGGGGCCCTGTAGGTGTTTTCGGGGTCATCCGGTCGGCGCGGTAGACGCGCCAGTCGTCGCGGCCGAGGTCCCAGCCGACCAGGTACCAGCGCCCGGCCCGGTTGATCAGGTGGTGCGGTTCGATGCGGCGAGGCGACTCGTCCTCGTAGTCGAACCGCAGGACCTCGCGCGCTCGCACGGCGGCGCTGAGCGCCAACAGCACCGCGCTGTCGACCTTCCGCGGTGCTCGGTCGACCACGGTCACCTGCACGGCGTCGATGCGGTGCCGCAACCGGTTCGGCATCACCTGGCGCATCGTCGCCAGCGCACGTGTCGCGGCGTCGGCGATGTCCGCGCCCGAGCCGGCCGCGAGCTGCAACGCGACCGTCACCGCCACCGCCTGGTCGTCGTCGAACAGCAGCGGTGGCACGTCGGTGCCCGCTTCGAGCCGGTAGCCGCCGTCCGGTCCTTTCACCGCCACCACGGGATAACCGAGCTCGCGCAACCGGTCGATGTCACGACGGACCGTGCGCGGGGTGACGTTGAGCCGCTCGGCGAGCAGGTGGCCCGGCCAGTCGCGGCGCGCCTGCAGCAACGAGAGCAGGGAGAGCAACCGGCCCGATGCCTGAGTCATGACAGCCACCCTTTCGCCGACGAAGCTCCTTCAGGTGTCACACCTTCTCGGCGGTAGAGGACACCTCCTGTCCTCTACCGAACAGGGCAGCGGTGGCGTGGATCACCGACCGTCCGCCCGTCAGGCACCACAGCGCGATGACCGGGTCGCAGATCGCGCACCCGAACGACGAGTGCTCGGCGAACGGGATGACCGGGTGGCCCTTGACGTGGTGAACGACGTCCCAGCCGGTGTGCAGCAGCCACGCGATCCCGATGAACGTCCACGACTCCAGCCCGCGATAGGCGCAGTACGTCACGGCGGCCGTGAACACGAACTCCCAGCCGCCCATACCGCCGCCACTCAGGTAGGCCGCGCCCGCGCCCGCGACGAAGACCGCGTTGAACCGGCGGCGGTGCGGTTCCTTCAGCAACGACATCAGCACGACGAAGACCAGGCCGATAAGGATCGGCAGCACGATTGTCATGATCGGCAAGCTAGCCAGCCGCACGTCCGGCAACCATTGGCCAGAACGCCAAGTTCCACCGGATTCTCGCCATCCCCGAACGCATCACATGAGCCGTTGCCGGATCTCCGCCTTGAGCACCTTGCCCACCTTGGACCGCGGCAGGTCCGGCCAGATCTCCACCTGCTTGGGCGCTTTCACGCCGCCGAGCCGTTCCTTGACGAACGCCGTCAGCTCGGCGGCGTCGGCCTGCCAGGCGGCACGCAGCTGCACGACCGCGGTGACCCGTTCGCCCCACTTGTCGTCGGGCAGGCCGACCACGGCGCTGTCCTGCACCGCGGGATGGGCCTGCAACGCCTGCTCGACCTCGGCCGAATAGACGTTGAACCCACCGGTGATGATCATGTCCTTGGCCCGGTCGACGATGAAGAGGAAGTTGTCCTCGTCGAGGAAACCGATGTCACCGGTGTGGTGCCAGCCGTGCCTGCTCACCTCGGCGGTGGCTTCGGGGTTCTCGTGGTAGCCGGCCATCACCAGCGGCCCGCGGACGACGATCTCGCCGCGTTCGCGCGCGGGCAGCAGAGCACCGTCCGGAGCCATGATCGCCACCTGGGTCAGCGGGGTCGGCCTGCCCGCGGAGGACAAGCGCGCGGCCGCGATCGAACCGTCGGGCAGGAAGTGGTCGGCCGGTGCGAGGGTCGCGATCATGTTCGGCGCCTCGGTCTGGCCGAACAGCTGGCCCATCACCGGTCCGATCCGGTGCAGCGCCTCGGTCAGCCGTGCCGGTGACATCGGCGCGGCGCCGTACCACAGGCACAGCAACGAACTCAGCTCCGTCGCGTCCAGCGCCGGGTGGTCGAGCAGGCCGTAGATCACGGTCGGCGGCAGGAACGCGTGCGTGATCCGGTGGTGCTCGATCAGCCGCAGGAACTCGCCGAGGTCCGGCGCCGGCATGATCACCGTCTCGCCGCCCTTGGCCATGATCGGGAACGTGAGCACGCCCGCCGAGTGCGTCAGCGGGGCGAGCGCGAGGTAGCGCGGCCGGTCGCCGAACGGGTAGCTCATCAGGGTCAGCGCGGTGGCGGTCTCCAGGTTGTGCCCGGTGAGCCGCACGCCCTTGGGCCTGCCGGTCGTGCCGCCGGTGCCCGCCAGCACGCAAAGATCGTCGTCGGCCACGGTCACCTCGTCGGGTTCCCTGCCGTGCTCGGAAATCCACTCGTCGAACGTGACCGCGCCGTCGACCTCACCGTCCAGGCACACCAGTGTGGTGAGCGCGGGCAGGTCGCCCCGGATGCGGTCGACCAGCGGCGCGAACTTCGCCTGGAAGAACAGGCACCGGCAACCGAACAGCTCCAGCAGCTCGCGGTTTTCCGCCGCCTCGTTGCGCGGGTTGACCGGGCACCACACCGCCCCGGCGCGCGAGATGCCGAACACGCACGTGAGGGCGAGCGGGTCGTTGGCGGACAACACGGCGACCCGGTCACCCGGGTTGATTCCGCTGTCCTGCAACGCTCCCGCGATCGCGAACGAGCGTTGCCGCACCTCCGCGTAGCTCTGGGAGACGTCACCGACGGTCAGGCAGGGCGCGTCGCCGCCGAGCGACGCGCCCTTGTCGAGGTAGTCGCTGAGTCGCATCAGCGGTGCACTTCGACGATCGGGTCGAGCACCAGGCCGAACGACCGCAGCGCGCCCAGCAGCTCCCGGTGACCGAACGCCTGGCAGCCCGAGGCGAACCCGACCCGGCGAGGAGCGTCCTGCAACAGGTGCACGGCGGCGTGCACGTTCAGCAACGCGGTCTGCTTGTAGTTGCAGTTGCCGTGGATGACGCAATGCGCGCGCCCGAGCGGACCGGAGGCGTGCACCGAGTCGAGTGAGATGTTGATCCGCGGGTTCTCCCTCGGCGGCATCTCGCTGCGCACCTGCGCGGAGAACTCGTCGACGATCTGGTACTTCTCCGCGTCCGACTTGCCTTCCATCTGCTGGAGCGCGGCACTGACGATCTGCGGCACACCGAGCATCAACGGCCGGTTGAACACACCGCCGAGCGCACGCACCGACGCGACCCGCGGATCCCTCTTGAACCACACCGGATGCGCGGTGCCGCCCCACGGCAGCGCGAGCCCGAGCTCGTGCTGTCCGGGCACGACGAGCTCGTACAGCCCGGCGTCCTGCGGCCACTCCACGTACTCGTTCTGTTCGAGGTAGTAGGCCTTCGCGAACGCGGCGTTGGTGAGGATCGTGTTGGTGGAAGCGACTGTCGGGTAACCCTTCCAGAACACCCCGATGTCCAAAGTGTCCAGTCCGGGCGTCTCCAGGCAGATCTGCGCGGCGATCTCGCCGACCGTGTACATCTGCGCGATGCCGGGCGACAGCAGCAGGTTCTGGCTCGCGAACTCGGCGCCGTACTGCGCGTCGGTGTCGATCATCCAGTCCTGTTCGCCGTTGGTGTCGGTGTAGTGCGCGCCGATGTTGAGACTCGCGCGCACCGCTTCGTGGCCGTAGCGGGAGAACGGCCCGACGGTGTTCAGCACGACCTTCGCTCCCGAGAACGCCTCGGTGAGCGCCTCCTCGGAGTGCTCGACCTCCACGATCTCGTAGTCGACGGTCTGGATGCCGGGGACCGCGTCGACGGCTTCCTTGACCCGTTTGCCGTCCCGGCCCGCGGCGAGGAACGGGACGCCGTACTCGCGCAGGTACTCGCAGATCAGGCGGCCGGTGTAACCAGAAGCGCCGTAGACGACGACAGGCTTGTTCGTGGGCACGTCACATCCCCATTCCGCCGTCGACCGGAAGCCCCGCTCCGGTGATGAACTTCGACGCGTCGGAAGCCAGGAACACCACGGCGTCGGCCATGTCGTCGACCTGCCCGAGCCGTCCGAGCGGGGTCAGCTCGACGACCGCACCCGCGGCCGCCTCTGGCGAGGGGAACAGGCCCAGTTCCGCGCAGTCCACCGCGAGCTGGTTGCCCATCGCCGTGGGCGTGAGGCCGGGGTAGATGCAGTTGACCCGCACGCCGTAGCCGAGCTTGCCGGACTCCGCGGCGGCCACCCTGGTCAGGCGGTCGATCGCGGACTTGGTCGCCGAGTAGACGCTGATGCCGGGGAAGGCGATGGTGGCGGCGACGGACGCGACGCTGATGATCGCACCACCGTTGCCCGCGGGGCCGCCGGGACGCATGGCGCGCAGACCGTGCTTCATGCCCAGCGCCGTGCCCAGCACGTTGACGTCGAGCATCTTGCGCACGTCGGCCGGGTCAAGTTCGGTGATCAGGCTGGTGATCTCGATGCCCGCGTTGTTCACGAGGATGTCGAGTCCGCCGATGACGTCGACCGTGGTGCTGACGGCCGAGGCCCAGCTCTCGTCGTCGGTCACGTCCAACGGCACGAACTCCGCGGTCGCGCCCGCGTCGCGCAACGCCTGAGCGGTGTGCTTGCCCTCCTCCTCCAGAACGTCGCCGATCACGACGGCCGCGCCGGCCGCTACCAGCGCCTCCGCCATCCCGGCGCCGAGTCCGCGGGCACCGCCCGTGACCAGTGCTTTTCGCCCGCTCAGCTGATAACTCGTCATCAAGGCCTCCTCGGTGAGCTGGCTCACACCCTAAACGCGTTTGGACAGTCGTCAAGCTTTTCCTTGACAACTGTCCAAGATTCTTTGGACGACCGCCCAACGAATCGGCGCGGAGAGGTTAGGATCCGGACGTGACACAAGTCGCCGACAGCAAGCAGGACCGGATCGCTCGCCGGCAGGTGGACAAGTTCGAGGCCCGGCGGACCGAGCTCGCCGTGGCCACGCTGCACACGCTCGCCGAGCTGGGCTACGCCCGCACGAGCCTGCGCGAGATCGCGCAGAACTCCGAGTTCTCGCACGGCGTCCTGCACTACTACTTCGCCGACAAGCGCGACCTGATCACCGAGGCGGTCCGCCAGTACGAGGCGGTCTGCGTGACGCGGTACGACGAGGTGGTCGCCCGCGCTTCGAGTCCCGAGCAGCTGCGCGACGAGTTCGTGGCGATGTTCTTCGACACCCTGAGCGAGGACGCGACGCTGCACCGGCTCTGGTACGACCTGCGCAACCAGAGCCTGTTCGACTCCTCGTTCCGCGCGGACGTGCTGGAGATCGACAGCCACCGGGAAGCCATGGTGTGGCGGGTGATCAGCCGGTACGCCGAGCTGCGCGACACCGAGCCCGCGGCCTCACCGGCCACCACCTACGTGACGCTCGACGGGATCTTCCAGCGGGCGCTGCTGCACCACCTGACCGACAGGCCCGAGACGGTCGCGGAGATGCGCGGCGAGCTGCCCGGCGTCATCGACCTGCTCGTGCGCTGACCTCGTCGGCCACGAGCAGTGCCTGTTCGTTGTTGAGCCGCGGGTCGCACAGCGAGGTGTAGCGGCGGGCGAGCGCGGTCTCGTCCGGCACGCGAGAGCCGCCGACGCACTCGGTCACGTCCTCCCCCGCGAGTTCCAGGTGCAGCCCTCCCGGCCACTCGCCGAGTTCGTTGACGGTCTCGTGGAACGCTGCCGCCTCGCCGACGACGTCGTCCAGGTACCGGGTTTTGACGCCGGTGCTGGTGATCCTCGTGTTGGCGTGCATGGGATCGCACATCCACACGACCGGATGACCCGCCTCGCGGACCGCGCGCACCAACGGCGGCAGCAGGGTCCGGGCGCGCGGTCCGAGGCGGCAGATCAACGTGAGCCTGCCTGGTTCGCGTTCCGGGTCGAGCTTCGCGCACAGTGCGGCGACGTCGTCCGGCACGGCGTTCGGGCCGACCTTGCAGCCGACGGGGTTGTCGATTCCGGCGAGAAAAGCGACGTGCCCGCCGTCGGGGTCGCGGGTGCGTTCGCCGATCCACGGGAAGTGCGTGGACGCCAGGTACGAGCTGCCGGTGCGCGGATCCGTGCGAACCAGGGCCTCCTCGTAGTCCAGCAGCAAGGCCTCGTGGCTGACCCACATGCCGCGCAACTCCCTCATCACCGCACGGGCCGTGCGGTAGGCGGTGATCATGCGCCGGGCGTCCGGAATCCGCAGTGCCGCAACGGGATGCGGGCTGTTCACCGCGAGCCCGCGGAACGTCGGCACCACCTGGCCGTCGACGACCTCGGTCGGCTCCGAACGCGGTTTCGCGAACTGCCCCGCCAACCGTCCGATGGTGAGCACCGGGACGTCGATCGCGCGGCTGATCCGCTCCGCCAGCACGCCCAGGATCCTGTCCTTGGCCAGCGCGCCCCGGCGTGCGGCGACACCGAACGGTTCGGCGCAGTCGCCGCCCTGCACCACGTACGCCCGGCCGGTGGCAACCTCGGCGAGCGCGTCGCGGACCGCCCGGACGTCCTCGGGAGTGGTGAGCGGCGGCGCGCTCGCCAGCTGCAACCGGGCGCGCGCGAGCTCGCACGAGTCGGGCCAGTCCGGCTGGTGCGCCGTGGGTTTGTCGCGCCAGACCGCCGGGTCCCACGACGTGCGGGTGGCCGCGGTCACCGGGCGTCCAGCGCGCGCTGCACGAGTTCGTCGGCGGCACCGAGGTAGTCCGCGGGCTCGCACAGGCCTTCCAGCGCGGCCGGTGGTGTTCCGCCACTGCGGGCAGCGGTGGCGATCGTGCGCATCGCCTCGGCCTTACCCAGCTGTGGCGTCAGATGCGCGGACAGCCGTTCGGCGACGATCGTCCAGCCCGTGATCTCCAGGTTGGCCCGCATCCGTTCGGGGTGGACGCGCAGACCGGTGACCAGTTCCACCGCGGTGTGCGCGGCCCCGCCCGCGAGCCGCAGGCACTCGCGCAACGGCTGCCACTCCGCGTGCCAGGTCCCGGCGGGCCGCTCGTCCTCTGCGAGCATGCAGTGCGCGAGAGTCGACGCGAGCCCCGGCGCCTGAAGCGCCGCGGACCGGATCAGCGTGGCGAGACTGGGATTCTGCTTCTGCGGCATCGCGGACGAGACGCCCTTGCCGTCGGCGGTGGACTCGCTGAGCTCGGCGATCTCGGTGCGGCACAACGACTGCACGTCGACGGCGATCTTGCCGAGCGCGCCGGTTGTCGCGGTGCACCAGGCGGCGGTGTCGACGATCGGCGTCCGCAGCACGTGCCACGGCACCACGGGCTCGGCCAGCCCCAGCTCGTCGGCGTAGGCGGTGATGAGGTTCGCGGTGTAGTCCGCGGGCAGCCGGTCGAAGTGCGGCCGGGCGTGCTCCAGGTAGCCCGCCATGGTCCCGGCGGCGCCACCGATCTGCACGGGCAGTCCACTGTGGACCAGAGTCCGCGCCCTGACGTCCGCCTGCCGCACCAGGTGCAGCCAGCCCGCCGCCTTCAGCCCGAACGTCGTGGGCACGGCGTGCTGGGTCAGCGTGCGGCCGGCCATGACGGTGTGCCGGTGCCGATCGGCCAGATCCTCCAGCGCGCTGATCGCTGCGGCGAGGTCCCGCCGGACGTGGGTCACCACCTGCGCGATGACCAGGCAGCAGGCGGTGTCGAGGACGTCCTGGCTGGTAGAGCCGCGGTGGACGTACTCGGCGGCGACGGGGTCGATCGCGGCGACGCGCGCGGTGAGGTCCTCGACCACCGCGACGACCGGGTTCGCCGCTCCCCGCGACCGCGCGGCGATCGAGGCGGTGTCGAGGCAGGCGTCGCGGGCGACCGTGGTGATGACCTCGGCGGCGGGGGCGGGAACGGTGCCGACCCTGGCCTGGGCGCGGGCGAGCCCGGCCTCGGCCTCGCACATGGCCCGCAGCCAGGCGTCGTCGGACGTCATCGCCTCGACCTGGGTGGTGGCGCGGACCGGTGAGAGGAGTCCGGTGTCGCGCAAGGTGTGGATCACGTCGTCCTCCTGGGGTCGTGGCGCACGGTCACATCGCCCTCCTCACGTCCTCACGCACCCGCCCCGGCACCCGACGCGACCCCAGCGCCGCCCGCGCGATCGCGTCCGCGTCGCTCACCGTCGCCGAAGCCGAGCACGGCCGGATCCCCACCGCCGTCGCCCAGTGCACCGACTCGGTCGGCACCCCCAACGCGAACAGCCCAGGGTTCGGGACCCCGTCCGCGGCGATCACCCGAGCAGGCCTCGGCGTCACGTCCAGCCCGCCCGTCTCCAGCACGCCGCCCTCCCCGTCCGGCACCCGGTGCGGCCTGCACCGCCCGGCCGCGAGCAGGTTCCTGAGCAGTTCGTCGGAAGTGGTGCGGACGTCCGGCGTGGGCATGCGCGCGTCGATCACCGCAGAGACCGGCAGCGGCTCAGCCAGCAGGTCGGCTACCGCGAGGAACGTGCCCTCGCCTGGCTCGACACGGGTGCCGGGGCCGAGGACGTCCAGCACGCCGGCGGAGATCAGGGCCGCCATCTCCTCGATCCGCCGGGCGGGCGGGCCGATCGACAGGAACGCGTTGAGCGGGCTGAACCAGCGCTCCAGGTCGTCGCGGTGGGAGCGGCCGTGCAGGCCGCCGTGGTCGACGACCGCCCGGATCTCGTTGCGCAGGTCGCGCAGGACGTCGAGGGCCGCCTTGACCGGTCCGCGCACGTTGCCCTGCGCTGCCCTGGCCACGTCCTCGCGCAGGTGGCGCAGCAGCCAGGGGCGGAACTCGTCCAGCGACCCGAACCCGGAGTCCAGCGGTTGCTCGATCCGCGTCCAGTCCCAGCGCAAAGAATCCGCGACGCCGTACTCGTCGAGCAGTGCCGCTTCCTCGCCTGACGAACACGCCCGATACCGGGCGGAGAACCGAGCCGCACCAAGAGGTTCCAGACGCGACGCCAGCAACGTCGCGTAGTAGACCGTCTCGACCTCCTTCGCGATCAACGGCCACAGGTGTGCGCGGAAGTCGACGGGCGCGGACCGCAACGTGCGCACCACGTCCTCGGTCAGCACGGCCGCCTGATGACGGCCGTGGGCGCCCTTCTGGTTCTCACCGCGAGCGTGCAGCGGCACGCCTCGCCGCGACCCCGCGTACAGCTGCGGTTCGTCGCCCGATGGGACGTACACGAGAACGCCGTCGCGGCGCTCGAACCGTCCGCCGCGGCCGGTGGTCAGGACCGCCAGGTGGTCGAAGAAGTTCAGGCCCAGACCGAGAAGCAACGTCGGCTCACCTGGTTCGATCAGGGTGAGGTCGGCGTCGGCCGGGTTGCCCGGCGGCACGTACCGCAGGCCGTGGGTCGCGGCGAACTCGCCGAACGAACGCTCCCGCGCACCCGGCAGGGCCGGCAGGTGGCCTTGTGCCAGGACGACCGCGTCCAGCGAGCCGAGCACCTCCCCGTCGGCCAGCCGAACCTCACGCCCGGTCACGTCCACCGCTCGCTGCCGGTGGTGAACGATTCGCACGCCCGCGGGCGCGTTCCGGACCACCTCCCCCAACGCCCACACGAGGTAGTGCCCGTAGAACGCCCGCGTGGGGTAGGAGTCGGGCCCCAAACGTCTGGCCTCAGCCCGGATCGTGTCGTCCCAGCCGTGACTCGCTGTCGACGCGACCGAGCGAGACCACTCGTACAGCGAGGGGCCGCGCCGGACCGGACCTTCCATCGGCACGCTGTCATCAGGGAAAACCGTGACCTGCGAACACACCGTGTTCATCAGGAAACCGGCGGGCTGCCGCGTGTTCCACACAGATCCACAACCGTGCTCCGCGGGATCCACGACGTGCACCACGAGCTCATCACCCAGAACGAGCGGCGCCCAATTGGAACACGTTCTTTCCAGCACCGAGAGCCCTCTGGGACCCATTCCGATGACCGCAATGCTGTATTTGGTGAGAATGGATTTACCAACTTCCGGAACAAGACCCCGAACGGTCACCTGAACGGCACCAGGGGCTACTACTGAGCGTGTGCGCCAGCACGCGGGCTGCCGATACTCCGCCCGGCGATGTGTGATCCACGTGAGGTTAGCGCTCACAGAATCAGTTGAACCCGCCTGTGCACACGCCCGTATGAATCCATGTGCGCGCTTTTCGGTGACACCGAACGGAGCAGCCGTCGCGCAAGTGGAGGCAGTCGATCCAATGCCCGGGGAAAACGAAGGTGTCGTCATCAGCGCGCACCGGGTGCGACCGGGCAGGATGCCGAGTTTCACCACGTCGGTAAAGGGACTGCTCAGCGCGGCTTCCAGATCACAGGGCTATCTCGACGGCAGAATGGAGAAAGCATCGGGTGATTCGGGCGACTGGCTGGTCATCTGCTGGTTCGACAGCGCGGAGAGCGCCGGCGAGTGGGCCCGGTCGCGATCTCACGCCACCTGGCGCGAGTACGTGGGACGCTTCGCCACCCGAGTCGAACCGCCGGTGCAGGCACCACCGGCTGCCGGGCCGCCGAAGCCCCCACCGCGGTGGAAGACGGCGCTGGTCACGTTGGTCGCTGTCTTCCCCGCGGTCCTGCTGGTCAACGTCACCGTCATCCCGCGCGTCACCGGCCTGCCGCTGCTGGCGCGCACGCTGGTCCTGTGCGTGTGCGTGACGGTGCTGATGACCTGGGTGCTCATGCCGCAGGTGATGAAGGTGCTCGGCCCGTGGCTGCGCAGAGGCACCCCAGCGGCGCCACCCGCGCCCCGGCCCGAAGTCGATCCCGCTCCAGCGAAGGCATCCACCTCGATCTCGTCCACCACGACCTGGCGCGGCCTCCAGCCACCCTGACCCGTCGCCGCCGACCCCCCTCGGAGCGTATTCAGTGCGGACTCTCCTGATCGACAACCACGACTCGTACACCTACAACCTGTTCCACCTCGTCGCGAGTGTGAACGGGGAAGACCCCCTGGTGCTGAGCAACGACGACCCGGCGCTCGGCAGGGTGTCGTTCGACGACGTGGACAACGTGGTGATCTCCCCTGGGCCCGGACGACCGGGCAGGAGCCGGGACCTCGCCGGGTCGACCAGGTTCCTGGACCAGGACGTGCTTCCGGTGCTCGGCGTGTGTCTCGGTCATCAGGGGCTCGGGTTCCAGGCAGGCGCACGGATCGCGCTGGCACCGCAGGCACGCCACGGCCACCCGACCGCCGTCACGCACGACGGTCGTGACCTGTTCGAGGGCATCCCTCAGGGGTTCACCGCGGTGCGCTACCACTCGTTGCACGTGCCCGAACCCCTGCCGCCGGACCTGGAGGCCACCGCCTGGGCGGAGGACGGCGTGCTGATGGGGCTGCGGCACCGGTCGCGGCCGCACTGGGGAGTGCAGTTCCACCCCGAGTCGATCCTCACCGAGCACGGAACGCGGCTGCTCGCGAACTTCCGCGGACTGTCCGAAAAGGCCAGACCGTCGATCACCGTGCGCGCTTCCCCGCAGCCGGCGGACGTCGAGGTTCCCGTCCAGCCCATCGGTCATCGGCTGCACACCGCCGTGTACCGCGGTGTCGTCGATCCCGAGCAGGTGTTCACGGAACTGCACTCGGCGTCGGAACGCGCGTTCTGGCTGGACGGCGCCGGTGCGGACGAACGCGGTGCGCGGTTCTCCTACCTGGGCGACGACACGGGCCCGCTCGCCGAGTACTGCAGCTACGACGTGCGGGCGGGCGTGGTGACGGTCGAACGCGCGGGCCGGCCGGCGACCAGGCTGCGCGAGGACGTCTTCACCTACCTGCGGCGCGGCCTGGCCGATCGCGCGCACTCCCAGCCGGACCTCCCGTTCGACTTCACCTGCGGCTGGGTCGGCTACTTCGGCTACGAGCTCAAGGCCGCGCTCGGCGGTCGTGCCGCCCACCGCAGCAGCACGCCGGACGCCGCGTGGCTGTTCGCCGACCGGGTGATCGTCATCGACCACGAGGAGCAGACGGCACATCTGCTGTGCCTGGCCGAGGACACGCCGGCGGCCCGCGACGAGGCCGCTGGCTGGCTCGACTCGACGCTCGCCTTCCTCTCGTCGCTGTCGGCGCACGAGGCACCGCCCGTCCGGTGGTGGCCGGAGGAGGAAGACGCCGTGGAGATCACCGAGCGCTGGCTGCTGCGCGAGGCGGAGGACTACCGCCTGGACGTCGTCGCCTGCCAGGAACAACTGCGCGCCGGCGAGAGCTACGAGATCTGCCTGACCACCGCCGTGGAGCTGCCCGCGACGTGCGAGTCCGCCGACTACTACCGCGTGCTGCGCCGGGTGAACCCCGCGCCGTACTCCGCCTACCTGCGTTTCGGCGAGGTGGACGTGGCCAGCTCTTCGCCGGAACGGTTCCTGCGCGTCGGCGCCGACGGCGTGGTCCAGGCCGAGCCGATCAAGGGCACCGCCGCCCGCGGCCAGACCCCTGACCAGGACGCCGCCCTGCGCGACGCCCTCGCCGAGGACCCGAAGACCCGCGCCGAGAACCTGATGATCGTCGACCTCCTGCGCAACGACCTGGGCCGCGTGTGCCAGGTCGGCACGGTGCACGTGCCGGAACTGATGGGGACGCGCACCTACCGGACCGTGCACCAGCTCGTGTCGACGGTGCGCGGCGACCTGAAGCCGGGCCTCGACGCGCTGGACGTGGTGCAGGCGTGCTTCCCCGGCGGGTCGATGACCGGAGCGCCCAAGGAACGCACGATGGAGATCATCGACGACCTGGAGCCGAGCGCCAGGGGCGTGTACTCCGGTGCGCTGGGTTACTTGAGCTGCAACGGATCCGCTGATCTGAGCATCGTCATCCGCACCGCGGTCTTCTCGTCCGGACGGGTGCGCATCGGCGCGGGCGGGGCGGTCGTGCTGGACTCCGATCCGGACGGCGAGTACCAGGAGATGCTGCTGAAGCTGGCCGCGCCGATGCGGGCGTACTGGAGCTCGGGCGCTCACCGTCCGGCCGCGGTGCTGTCCGCCGAGCCGCGCCTGCACCGGCGGGGCAGGCACCGCAGGCGTCGTCGCACCGCCCCCTTCGGCGCAGAGGTGGAGGCGGGCTGATGAACCGAACGTCCAACGCCTCCTCCTCTCTCTCCCGGCACGCCGACCGCGCCGGCTGGTCCTCCCGCCCCGCCTACCTGGTGGGCGACGAGACCTGGACCCACGGCCAGATCCACGACCTCGGCGCCCGAGCCGCCGGCGTTCTGCACGACCGCGGCATCACCCGCGGTGACCACGTGCTGCTCGCCGCCCCGGACGGCGTCGCCTGGGTCGTCGCCTTCCTCGCGATCACCCGTCTCGGCGCGGTGGCCGTGCTGGTGAACCCGGAGCTCACCGAGGCAGACCACCAGCTCCTCCAATCCGACTGCGGCGCCAAGGCCTGCATCACCGACGAAGCCCTCGAACAACGCTTCGAAGGCACGTGGATCGACGTCGACCACCTCCTCGACCAGGCCTGGACGACCTCGGCCGGGCCGGTCGCCGACGTGACCCCGGACAGTCCGCTCTACGTGCAGTACACCTCCGGCACCACCGGCCGGCCCAAGGGCGTCGTCCACGCGCACAAGGACCTAGCCCTGTACGGCACGTCGGTCGGGCGTGACGTCCTGCGCATCGGCATCGGCGACGTCGCGCTGTCGGTGTCGAAGATGTTCTGGGCCTACGGTTTCGGCAACGCGCTGGCGTTCCCGCTGCACTCCGGTTCGTCGGCGGTCCTCACCCCGCACCGGCCCGGCGCGGAGGAGATCGCCGGGCTCGTGGCCAGGCACCGGGTCAACCTGCTGTACTCCGTGCCCTCTTCCTACGCCGCACTGGTGTCCGCCAACAGCCGCGACGCGCTGACGTCCCTGCGTGCCGCCGTCTCGGCAGGCGAACCGCTGCCGGAGTCCCTCGGCACACTCCTGCGCGACGAGCTGGGAGTCGAGACGCTCGAGCAGATCGGCTCCACCGAGGCCGGACACGCCTTCTGCGCCAACAGGATCGGCGACAACACCCCCGGCACGCTCGGCCGTCCCGTGCCCGGCTGGGAGGTGCAGGTGCGGGACGAGCAGGGCTTCCCGGCCGAGGACGGCGAGCTGTGGGTGCGCGGGCCGACACTGTTCTCCCACTACCTCAACCAGCCAGAGCTCACCAGAACCACGCTGGTCGACGGTTGGCTGACGACCCACGACCGCGTCCGCCACAACGAGGACGGCACGCTCACCCACCTCGGCCGCACCGACGACATGGAGATGGTCGGCGGGATCTCGTTGTCCCCCTTGGAGATCGAACGCGTGCTGGCCGCGCATCCGCTGGTGCGCGAGGCCGCCGTGGCCGCGGTGCTCGACCACCACGACGCGTCACGTCTGCGGGCGTTCGTCGTTCCCGCGCACAACGCTCCGGGGCTGGAGGACGAACTCATCACCTGGACCCGGTCCCACCTCCCCTCGTTCAAGGTCCCGCGAACCGTGCGACTCGTCCAGAAACTCCCGAGGACCGCCACAGGCAAGCTGCGCCGGCACGTCGTGCGCACCGGATCCTGGTAACCCAGCAAGGAGCTTCCCGTGCAGCAAAAGCTTTTCTCCGGCAGCGGCTTCTACATCGGACAGATGTTCCGCGAGGCCGCGTCGCGTCACGGCGCCGTGCCCGTCGTCCTGGACCGTCCCCTGGACGTGGCTCCCGAGTCCGGGCTGCAGCACACCTACCGCTCCCTCGCCGACCTGGTGGACCGGCTGGCCGACCAGCTGTGGACCGCCGGGGTCCGGCCCGCGAGCCACGTCGCGATCCACAAGCGGGACAACGCGGACATCGCGCTGCTCGGCTGTGCCGCGGCACGCATCGGCGCGATCCCCGTCCTGCTGTCCCCCGGCCTGGACGCCGCGGCCGCGAGCATCCTGCTCGGCAGGCTCGACCGGCCGCTCCTGGTCACGGACGAGGCGACGCTGTCCCGCCTGGCCGCGCACACCGACATCGCCGCGCTGACCAGCAAGCGCGTCCTCGTCAACGGCGTCTTCCCCGGCGCCGTCACGCTCGACGGCCTGGAGGTGACCGGACGCGCCAGGCTCGTCCGGCTGCACCCCGACGAGCCCGCGATGATCACGCACAGCTCCGGCACCACCGACGTGCCGAAGCTCGCCGTGCACTGCGCCCGTGCGCTGTGGAACAGGCTGGTGCCGCAGAAGGCCATGGCGCTGCCCGTGCGCGGGGAGACCGCGGCCTTCTGCATGTCGTTCGTCCACTCGCGCTTCTACCACGCGCTCGGCACGTTCCTGTCCGGCGGAAGCCGCCTGCTGCTCCTGGTGGACCACGACCCCGCCTCGGTCGGCCCGTTGCTGGCGCGGTGGCAGCCCGGCGTCGTCGAGACGCACCCCAACACGTTCGTGCTGTGGGAAGACCTCGCGGACGCACCCGGCGCACCACTGCGCAACGTCCGTTGCTTCGGCAGCACCTTCGACGCCATCCACCCGCGCACCGTGCAACGGCTGCTCGGCGCGTCACGTCGGCGCGGCAAGTACCTCATGCAGCTCTACGGGCAGAGCGAGACCGGGCCCGTCGCCGTGCGCCTGTTCACCGAACGCGGCGCCGCCCGCAACGGCCGGCTCGTGGGCATCGGCATCCCCGGTTTCACCAAGGTCAGGATCACCGACGACTCCGGCGCCCCGGTGCCGCGCGGAACGGTCGGGCACATCGAGGCACGCACCCGCGGGCGGATCATCACCTACCAGGGCGCGCAGGACCGCTACGACGCACAGCTCAACGGCAGCTGGTGGCGCATGGGCGACATGGGCACCCGCAGCTGGTGGGGCGGCCTGAACCTGATCGACCGCGAGATCGACAGGATCGACGACGTGGACAGCAACCTCCGCATCGAGGACGTGCTGATGTCCCGCCTCGACGAACTGCGCGAGGTGGTCGTCGTCCCCGGCGCGGACGGTGTCGCGGTACCCGTGGTCTGCACCCGCACCGGCGCACCGCTGGCACAGGCGCGCTGGCGCAGTGCCACGGCCGACCTCCCGGCACTGGCCACGCCGCAGCAGTGGGCGTTCGACGACCTGCCGAGGACGTCGACGTGGAAGATCAAGCGGGTGGCGCTCGCCCAGCTGATCGCCGCCGGGGACAGCGCGGTGGCTCATGGCTGACGAGGTCCCGGTGATCGTGGTGGGCGCCGGACCGGTCGGGCTCTTCGCCGCACTGGCCCTGCGCGCTCACCACGTCCCCGTCGTCCTGCTCGAAGCCGACCCGGCCGAACGGCACCGCACCGGCAGCCGCGCCCTCTACGTCCACGGGAAGTCGTTGACACTGCTGGAATCCACCAGCGAGGGACTCGGAGCGGAGCTGGCGTCCGAGGGTGTGCTGTGGAACGTCCGCCGCACGCTGTTCCGCGGGAAAGAGGTGTACGCGCGGGAGTTCCCGCCGCACGATCCCACCCGCGGCCTGCCTCCGTTCACGAGCCTGCGCCAGAGCGAGACCGAGCGGATACTGCTGAACGCCTGCGCACGAGCGGGCGTGGACGTGAGGTGGAACCACCCCGTGACCGAGGTCGTCACGCATCCCGGTGGCGTCACGGTCGCCACGGCCGACGGCGCGACCTGGTCGGGCAGCCACGTCGTCGGAGCCGACGGCGCCAGGTCGACCGTGCGCAAGTGCACGGGGACCGCGCTGGACGGCTCGGCCGCGGACGGTTTCCACGTCGTGGTCGACGTCGCCGACGAGCCGGGTGTGGCTCCGAGCCTGGAACGGATCATGCACTACGAGCACCCGGCCGCGGACGGCCGCGGCGTGCTCGTCGTGCCCTACGCCAAGGGTTTCCAGGTCGACGTGCAGAGCCGGGACAGCGACTCGGCCGACGTTCTCGCCTCACCCGAGGAAGTGCGGCGGTGGCTGCCCGAGCTGATCGGGCCGACCGCTCCCGAACGCATCACCGCGATCTCGGTCTACCGGTTCCTGCAGCTGATCGCCGACGACTTCACCGACCCGCACCACCGGATCCTCCTCGTGGGCGAAGCCGCCCACCTGTTCCCGCCCTTCGGCGCACGCGGCATGAACAGCGGCTTCGTCGACGCACACGCCGCGGCGGAAGCGATCGCGACAGGCCGTCTGTTCCCCACGGCCAACGCCGAGACCGTCACCGCGTTCGCCGCGTCGAGGCGTGAGGCGGCGGAGGTCAACAGCGCCGCCGCCGGCGCGGCACTGCGGCACCTGAGGCCACCCAGCACGGCGGCACGGTTGCGGCGCAGGGCGGCGGCCTCGCTGGCGCCCGTGGTGCCACGACTCGGCGAGTGGCTGGAACACGCCCCCTACGGACCGCGCGCGGCACTGGCGAGGCACTGATGACGACAGAGGACACTCCCCTGCTGGTGGCCGACTCCTGGCTCGTGCTGGACGGATCGGTGCGGTCGCTGGAGCGGCACGTCGGCAGGTTCACGCGATCCTGCCTGGAGGTCGGCGCCGTCACGGCGGAGCAGCTCGACGGGTTCTGGCGCGAGACGATCTCCGTCCTGCCGCGCACCGGCGCGTGGTTCCCGCGGGTGGAGCTCGCCGGCGACCCGGCGACGTTGCGGCTGCGGATCCGTCCGGCGCCCCCGCGCGGCGAACACGTGCGCGTGTGGGTGCCGGACACGCCCGACCACCGGCGCAGTCCGGCACGCAAGGGACCGGATCTCCAGTCGCTGACCGCGTTGCGGGCCGAGGCGGAGAAGCACGGCGCCCAGGAGGCGTTGCTGCGCACGGCGGACGGTGTCGTCGTCGAAGCCGCGAGCTCGTCGGTGTTGTGGTGGGAGGACGACGTCCTGTGCTCGCCACCCGAGGAGATTCCAGCGCTGCCGGGAACGACCGCCGGACTCGTGCTGGACCTGGCCGCCTCGCTCGGAGTCCGGACGGCGAGGCGCGCACGTCGCGTCGACGAGCTGGCCGGTCGGGAGGTGTGGCTGCTCAACGCGCTGCACGGCATCCGCCTGGTGACCGAGCTGATCGGCTGCGGCACGACTCCCGGCAGCGGCGCGCACTTCACGTCCTGGCGGGAGCGGGTCGAACGGCTGCGCACGCCGCTGGACCCGCCCCCGAGCGGGCTATGACTGGGAGTTCGGGGGCACCATGCGGGTGCTGATCGCGATGCGGTTGTAGGCGTTGATGACGGTGCAGACCCAGATCAGCGCGGCGACGCCCTCGTCGCCGAACTCGGTGGCGGCGGCCCGGTACACCTCGTCCGGCACCCGGCCGTCGTGCACCAGGGTGATCGCCTCGGCCAGCGCGAGCGCGGACTTCTCCCGCGCGTCGAACAACGTCGACGTCTTCCAGGCGAACAGCGCGTCGAGCCGTTGCGGCGCCTCGCCACCGGTCCTCGCGTCGCGGGCGTGCAGGTCGATGCAGAACTCGCACCCGTTGATCTGGGAGACGCGCAGGCGCAGCAGTTCGAGCAGCTGGTCGGGCAGTCCGGCGCGAGCCGCGTTGCCCGCGGCCGCGAGGTGCAGAGCCCGCATCCCGGCGGACACGTCCGGGGTGACCGACTTCAGGTTGACCCGCGGCTCACTCGTGATGGTCGACATACCTCAACTCTAGCGGAGTTTTCACTCTTTTCCTTGCTGCACAACAGAATTCTTCGTTGTTTCCACTGTGGACACAGCGCTCCGAGCGCTGCCCAGAACGAACACGTCAGCAGCTCGCGGCCTTCCCTCTCCAGCGCTTCCTGGTCCGCCGCGGACACCTCGGTGAACGGTTCGACGACGAGCGTGTGGCCGTCCTTGTTCTTGTCCAGCCGCCAGATCCCCTGCAGCAGTCCGCCGATCAGCAGGTTCCCGCGCAGCACACCGCCCCGCACGGTCATCATCAGCCCGTGCTCGCGTGACCACTCCGCGAACGACCGGCCCTCCGGGATGATCCGGTCCCGTTCGACGTGGGAGAGGAAGACGTTGTCGAACTCGGGCAGGAACCTCGGCGGCGCCGGGACGTCCGGATCCGGCAGCTCGGCCTCCGGCACGTCGAACAGCTCTTTCCCGCTCTCGTCCAGGTACGTGCGCAGCTGCGGCCGCATCCGGTCGAAGATCTCGCTCAGCCTGGTCAGCCCGCACCACGCCTGCGCGTCGGCCACGCTCGCCGGCCCGAAGGCCGCCAGGTACCGCAGGATCATGCGCTCCAGCGACGGCTCCGGGTCGACCGGCCTGCCGAGCCACGTCCGTGCGGCCGCGTGGGTGGTGCGACCGGTGCCGCCCCACGTGCCGCGCGGCGGGATCTGCACCAGCGGCGCGAGGTTGCGCACCGCGTAGGCGAGGGTGTCGGGTTTGCGGTCCGGCCAGCGCTCGTGCAGCGCCTTGCCGAGCTCGCTCGGAGTGCGCGGCCGTTCGTCGAGCAGTGCGAGACCGTGCTCGACGACGGCGTCGAGGTCGAGGCCCTGGACGACCTTCTTGTGGCTGGAGTTCTGGTAGAGGTCCCGGTCGAGGACCGGCTGCACCAGCGGGCGCAGCGTCAGGCAGTCCTGCGCGGTCACGAGGTGGATCGTCGACCTCATCAGCGCGGTGCGCACCAGCTCGCGTTCCGTGACCATTGTGGACAGTGGTGCCGGCCGGTACGACTCCAGCCGCGACCACAGCGCGACGTACGGTCCGACCGGGATCTGCGCGTGCAGGCCCACCAGGTGCTCGACCACGTCCCTTTCGGGCAGATCTCGTCTTTCCAGCAGGTGCTGCCGCGACAGCAGGGCCCGGTTGAGAACGCGGGTGCTCAGCCGCGTCGGTGCCGCGTTCATGCCGTCGATCCTTCCACAGGATTTCCGCGAATCCGCTCGACGGCGGCGGCGCCACCACTATCCTCCGGCGGCGGTGCGCGAGGATCGGAGGAGCCATCGGCGGGGTGAGCGTGCGGTTGCTGGGGCCGCTCGAGGTCTGGCGGGACGGCCGCGCGGTGAGCCTGGGCGGTGTCAAGCAGCGCAGCCTGCTCGCGCACCTCGCGCTGCACGCGAACACCGGCGTCTCGCTCGACGGGCTGGTCGAGGCGCTCTGGCCGGTGTCCCGGCCGCGGTCGGTGGTGTCGAACGTCCGCACGTACGTCTGGCAGCTGCGGCAACTGCTCGACGAGCGCCTGCGCACCCACGGCACCGGCTACGTGCTGGACGTGGCGCCGCAGGAGCTCGACGCGTTGCTGTTCGACGAGGTGGTGGCCGACGCGCGACGGCGGCCTGATGCCGCGCTGGAGTTGTTGCGGCAGGCCGAATCCCTCTGGCGCGGACGACCGTTGGAGGACCTGCCCGGCCACGACGCGTGGGCACCCGCCATCGCGCGGCTGGAGGAGGCCCGTCTCGCCGCGACGGAGCAACGGCTCGCGTTGCAGGTGGCGCAGGGTGAGGGGGCGGCCGCGATCCCGCAGCTGCGCGCGTTGCTGGCGGAGCACCCGTACCGGGAGAGCGTGTGCGGGCAGCTCGTGGTCGCGTTGCAGCAGGAGAACAGGCGTGCCGAGGCGCTGCAGGTCTACGCGGACATGCGCGAACGGCTGGCCGGCGAGCTCGGACTGGAGCCGGGACCGGCGTTGCGGGAGGCCCAGCTCGCGGTGCTGCGGGACGAGCCGGCGGGCGCACCGATCCGCCAGCTGCCACCGTCGGTGTCCGATTTCTGCGGTCGTGCGCAGGAGGTCGAGGCGCTCGTGGCGGCGTTGCGGCGCGGTTCGGTGTCCGCGCCGGTCGCGGGCGTGACCGGCGCTCCCGGTGTCGGCAAGTCGACGCTCGCGATCCGGGTGGCGCACCAGGTCGGGGACCACTTCCCGGACGGTCAGCTGTACGTCGACCTCGGCGGCACGTCCGAGCACCCGCGCGACGCGAGCGACGTGCTCACGGAACTGTTGCACGCCTTCGGGATCACCGGCGCCGGCCTGCCCTCGCAGCTCGCGGCCCGTGCCGCGCTCTACCGCTCCCGCCTGGCCGGGCGGCGGGTGCTGGTGGTGCTCGACGACGCCGCCTCGGTGAGCCAGGTCGTGCCGCTGCTCCCTGCCGACTCCGGCTGCGCGGTCCTGGTGACGAGCAGACGCAGGCTGTCCGAGCTGCCCGGCGCGGTCCAGGTGGAGCTGCACCCGTTCGAGCCCGGGGAGGCCGTCGAGCTGCTCGCCGGCATCGCGGGTGAGGACCGCGTCAGCGCCCAGCCGGACGAGGCCGCGGCGATCGCGCTGGCGTGCGGGCACCTCCCGCTGGCGATCCGGGTGGCGGGTGCACGGCTGGCCGGCCGCAGCGGGTGGTCGATGCAGGTCCTGCGGGAACGGCTGGTCGACGAGTCGACGCGGTTGCGCGAGCTGAGCTCGGGCGAGCTGGCGGTGCGGGCGAGCTTCGACCTGAGTGTCCGGCAACTCACCGCCCAGGAGTTCGACGCGTTCGTGCGACTGTCGTTGCTGGGACCGCACGACTTCCCGGGTTGGGTCGTCGAGACGTTGCTCGACGAGCCGGGCAGCGAACACCTCCTCGACGGACTGGTCGACGCCAACCTGCTCGAGTCCTGCGGCGCCGACGGCATCGGGCAGCCGCGGTATCGGCTGCACGACCTGTTGCGGTGCCACGCCTTGGAACTCGCCGGCTCGTTGCCCGACGCGCTCGAACGGACGTTGCGGGCGTGGCTGTGGCTGGCAGTCACGGCGGCGCACCGGTTGCCGGTCACGTTCGGCACGACGATCGCCGCGGTCGACCGGGTGCGCGCGCCCGAACACCTGCTGGCCGACCCGGTCGCGTGGTTCGAGGCGGAACGGCGGACGTTGTGCGGGGCGGTCGACGTCGCGGCGGCCGCGGGGCTCGACGAGCTGGCGTGGCAGCTCGCGGCGGCCTGCGTGCCGTTCTTCGACCTGCACAGCCACTACGAGGACTGGGCCCGCACGCACACGCGGGCGTTGCAGTGCGTTCGCGCGGCGGGCAACCGGGCGGGAGAGGCGGCATTGCTGCGCGGCCTCGCCCAGGTGCACATCTACCGCAACGAGTTCTCCGAAGCCGAACGCGGAATGCTTGCGGCACAAGAGCTTTATCGGGTGGTCGGAGACGAGCGCGGTGAGGGCACCGCGGTCGCCGGAATCGGTGTGGTGCACCGGCTGCGGGCGGAGTACGAGCGCTCGATGGACTTCTACGTCGAGGCGTTGCGACTCCTGGAGTCCGCGGGTGACCTGCACTCCGTCGCACACGTGCGGGCGTCGATCGGTGCGGTTTTCGGCGCACTCGGCTCGCTGGAGGAGGCGCGGGAGTGGCTCACCGACGCCCGGCAGCTGGCCGCCGATCTCGGTGACGCACACCGGGAAGCGCTCGTGCTGGTCCGGCTCTCGGCGCTGTACCGCAGCACCGGCGAACACGAGGAGGAACTGGTCAGCGCGCGCCGGGCGGTGACGATCCTGATGGGCCTCACCGACGAGCGGTGCACGGCGTTCGCCCAGGTCGAGCTGGCCGAGGCGCTGCTGTCGAACGGCCATCCGCAGGCGGCGCACGACCTGGTGCAGCAGGCGTTGGAGACGTACCGCCGCACGGGCAACAGGGAAGGCGAACCCGCCGCGCTGCGCACGTTGGCGCGCGCAGCGGGGGCGTTGTCGCGGCCTGGAACGCTGGCCGTGTGACTCCGCTCAGCGTGACACCGCCCCGGTTTTGCAGGGGGAGAACGTGTCGCCTTGCGTCGTGGTCACGTGGGTCAAATGACGAGCCGGGTCATTTCATCGCCGCTTCGCGACGATTGCGATTGGGGCTTGACTTCGGGACCCTTGCGAGGCGCTGTGTCGGGCGGAAAAGGTCGGATGCTCCGCACCCGCCCGATCCGAAAAGGCTAGCACCTCGCTCCCAAAGTCAAGCCCCAATCGCACGCGTGCGTGGTCGCGTTGGGTTGTTCGGCTCACGCCATTACCGCTTACCCGATGACGCATTGCCCTGTACGGATCGCCTTCGGCATCGCGTTCCCAGTGGGGTCGGGCGGGTGATTCACTCGATTGCGTTCGACATTTCCCGTTATCTTGTTGTGATCTTGCGGTAGAGTAGAACACGTGATCGAAACCCGACTCCTCTCCACCGACGAGCTGCTGAGCAGTCTCGTCGACGAGGTGACGGAAATCCGGGTCCGTGAAAATACCGCGTTGCAGATCGTCGCCGAGTTGGATCGGCGTGGAGCCGCGAGCGAACTCGGGTACAGGAATCTGCCGCAGGTGCTGCGGCACGTCGTCCGCTGGGATCTGCACGTCGCCACACGGTGGATCGACACCGCCTTGTTGCTGACCGGCGAGATCACCCCGACCGGCAGCGAACTCGCCCCGGTGCTTCCGCTCACGGCGCAGGCGGTGGCCGAGGGCGCGTTGTCGGTCGAGCACGTCGCGGCGGTGGCCGCGGTCATGAAGACCGTGCCCGCCGAGCACGAGGCGACCGTGGTGGGCTACGCCCGCACCTTCGAGCCCCGCACCGTGCGCACCCTGGGCGGGAAACTCGCCTACTCCCTCTACCAGGACGACCCCGAGCCCCGCGACCCCGAACCCGTGCCGCCGCCTGCGAACGAGCACTTGATGCAGTGGAAGAACGGGCGGCTGGAGATCCGCGCGAAGCTGGACAAGGTCACCGGCGCCAAGTACGAGGCGCTGCTCGATCCCTTGGCCAAGCCGCGCCCGGACACCGGCGAGGGCCCGGACCCGCGCACCCGCTCCCAACGCGAAGGCGACGCCCTGGCCGAGCTGATCGAGCTGATGCTGCGCGCCGACCAGCTGCCCGAACACGGCGGCGAGCCGGTCACG
>NZ_JBHRZI010000024.1:0-63785 GCF_042649515.1 Lentzea rhizosphaerae
TGGTGGTGCTCACGGTCCTGCTGGCCGCGGGATGTACCGGGCCGGCCGTCACGAACGCGCCCGAAAGCACCCGGACGCCGCTGGAACAGCTCGCGCCCGAAGATCCCAGGCAGAAGTCGGGGCCGAGCACCGCCACGGTGGCCGATCCGGACGTCGTGCCGATCAGCGACGCGGTCGTGCCGGACCTGCCGGCGACCGTCACCGACGCCCAGGGCACCGATGTCACGGTGACCAGCGTCGACCGGATCCTCGCCTTCGACCGGCACGGCACGCTCGGCGCGACGGTGTTCGGGCTGGGGCTCGGAGACCGGATGGCCGGACGCGACATCTCGACCGGATTTCCCGCCGCGGCACGGCTTCCGCTCATCACGGCGAGCGGGCACCAGCTCGACGCCGACGCGATCACGAGGCTGCGGCCGACGGTCGTGCTCACGGACACGTCGCTCGGGCCGTGGGACGTGGTGCAGCGGCTCCGGGACTCCGGCGTTCCCGTCGTCGTCACGGATTCCAGGCGTGCCATCAACAACGTCGCCACGCTGATCCACCAGGTCGCCGACGCGCTCGGTGTCCCGGCGGAGGGGAGGAAGCTCGCCGGTCGCACGAACCTGGAGATCGAGAAGACCAAGATCGCGGCGCAGAAGCTCTCGGACGACTCGGAGCCGCGGATCGTGTTCCTCTACCTGCGCGGCGGGGAAGGGGTCCACCAGATCCTGGGCGAGGGCACCGGCGCGGACGAGCTCATCACCGCGGTCGGCGGGGTGGACGCGGCGTCCGAGACAGGGCTGCGGGGAGCGGTGCCGATCGATCCGGAGGCGCTGGGGAAGGCGGCGCCGGACGTCATCCTGGTGATGTCCGGTGGGCTCCGGTCCGTCGGCGGGGTCGAGGGTCTGGAGGCAGTTCCCGGTGTCGCGCGGACGCCGGCCTGGCAGAAGCGCCGGGTCGTCGACATGGACGACCACCAGGTGCTGAGCTTCGGGCCGCTGACCGCCTCGGTGATCGACGGCCTCGCTCGGGCGCTGTACACGTGAGCTGCGGCGTTGTGCGTGCCACGGCGACTTCACCCGGACGGCGGACTTGATCACTATGATGGGTGAGTGCCCCTGAGTCGTCGCCCTCCCGCGTTACTCGCTGCGCTGGCGCTGGTCAGCGCCGTCACGGCGTGCACGAACGCGGCGGCCGGCGACCCGTCCGGGGTTCCTCCGGAGCAGGTGGCGCCCACCTCGACGAAGAAGACGCCGGCACCGGTACCGCCACGGGACAAGATCACTCTCGCCACCGAGAACGGGCGGCAGAGCTCCGGAACGGTGCTGGCGGGGGCGGGGGACGCGCCGTATAACTACGCGCCCGCCGTGATGCTCGACAACGGCCGTGTGCGCGCGTGGTGGTGCAGCCAGCTGAGCGCGGCGCCGCCCGGCGGTGACGACATCCTCTACAGCGAGGGTCCCAGCGCCGACGGGCCGTTCAGCACGGCCGTCCCGGTGTTCTCGGGCAGCGGGACCAGCTTCGACGCGATGCACACGTGCGACCCGTCGCTGATCAAGATCGGCGACACCTACTACATGTATTACACCGGCGCGTCGCGGGACAACCACGCGAACGGCAGCTCGGTCGGCGTCGCGTCCAGCAAGGACGGTATGAGCTGGACCAGGGAGAACGGCGGCCAGTCGATCGTCGCCCCCGCCGGTGACAACATCCGCGAGAACACCTACGGCGCAGGTCAGCAGTCGGCCGTCTACGTCGACGGCTGGGTGTACCTGATGTTCACCGACACCACCGGTCTCGCCTCGCACCAGAACGGCGCCGGCCAGTACGTGCTGCGCTCGAAGGACCCCGCGTTCACCAAGGGCGTCGAGGCGCTCGGCACGCAGGGTTTCAAGCCCGTGACCTCGAACAACCAGCCGCGCACCCGGTCGGTGGTCGAGGCGTTCAGCGCCGACTGGATGTGGATCGAGGCGGTGTCCTCGTTCGCCATCGCCCACGAGACCGACAACGGCACGACCATCACGTTCTGGAACAAGGACTTCACCCGCCACCCGTTCGAACCGGTGCTGATCCCCGGCAGCTGGAAGGAAGGCCCGGGCCTCGTGCGCACGCCGGAGGGGCACGCGGCCGTCGACCCCAAGGACCCGTGCGGCCGGGTGGCGCTGGACGTGCTGCGCGGCACGATCGAGGGGCCGGCGGGGCCGACGAACATCTCCCACTTCGGCCTCGACGCGGTCGGGATCAAGGGGTGCGCCACCGCGGCCGAGGCCAAGGCGCTCAACGGCTTCGCGGTGCCGTCGCCGGAACGCACGCTCGACGTCGTGGTGAACGGCACGGTGATGCGGTTCGAGCGCCGCTCGGTGGCCGCCAAGTTCGCGCGCGGTGTGCTCGGCACCCGGCCGCAGGGCGTCGACTCGCTGAAGCTCGCGGTCAGGGTCCCCGCCGGCGCCCCCGCCGTGATGAACCCGGACAACGTGGTCGGCCTGGTGCTCGACGACAAGCTCTGGGTGGTCGGATCAGCCGAGGTCGCGACGCTCAACTCCTCCACGATCACCCCGGTGTCCGCTGAGCAGTGGGCGCGCTACCAACGCCTGCCGGACCTCGCGAAACGCTGACCGGTACGTTCTCCCCCGAGTTCGACATCGGGGGGACGGACAGGTGACGGCGACGATCGAACGGCCGAAAGCGCTCGCGGAGAGCGTGATCCCGCTGCCCGCCGAGCCCCCGCACGAGCGGGCGTGGTTCGGCATGCTGGCCGGGTTCCTCGGCTCGGTGGCGTTCCTGCTGCTCATCCCGCCCGGCTGGGCCCGGCTCGACCACCTGTGGGCCGAGGACGGCGCCAGGTTCGCAGTCGACGCGATCCGCTCCCCCGCGCTCGGCAACCTCGTCGAGCCCTACGGCGGTTACCTGCACACGCTGCCGCGCCTGGTCGCGCAGGTCGTCGCGCTGCTGCCGATCGAGTGGACCGCCGCCGGGTTCGCGATCGCCGCGGCGGTCCTGCGGGCGCTGGTCGCGTTGATCACATTCGCGGCCTCCAAGGCCTACCTGCGGTCGACGCCCATGCGGTTCGCGCTGGCCTCGCTGGTCATCGTGCTGCCCGCGGGCAACTCCGAGACGTTGAACAACATGGCGAACCTGCACTGGTTCCTGCTCTACGGCGTCTTCTGGGCGTTGTTGTGGCGCAACGCCCCACGTGTGCCGGTCGCGTTGTTCGTGTTCCTCGCCGCCGTGTCCAGCCCGCTGGTGTTCGTGCTGGCGCCGATCGCGCTCGTGCGGCTCTTCCTGTCCCGCAGGGAGGTGCCGATCGCGTTCCTCGCCGGGCTGGTCGTCCAGGGCCTGGTCGTGCTGTTCGCGACGCGGACGCCGTACTCGCACGACGAGGTCGATCCCGTGCAGGTGCTGCTGGCGAGCCTGCTGCGGGTGCCGGTGGTGGCGTTCACCGGGTCCGAGCGGGTCAGCGAGTTCTACCCGGCCAACGGCAACCTGGTGATCCTGGCCGCCCTGCTGGTCGCGGCCCTGCCGATCGTGGCGGGCCTGCGGTTCGGCGACCGGGCCGAACGGACGCTGGCGCTGGCTGCGGCCGCGTACAGCGTGATCGTCATCGTGGCGTGCCTGGTGCTGAACTGGACGCAGGCCCTGCAGGTGCAGGCGCCCGAGATCGTGATGGCCGGGCAGCGCTACAGCATCGCGCCGTGCCTGTTCCTGTTCACGGCGATCTTCGTGGGCCTCGACGCGACCCCGTCGAAGACCTGGGAACGCGCGGTGGTGGGCGGCAGCCGCTACCTGATCGGGATGGCCGTGGTCGTGAGCGTCTTCACGCACCTGCAGGAGCCCAGGGCCGTGCTGAAGGGCGTTCCGTGGGACGAGAGCCTGGCGCGGGCCCGTGCGGCGTGTGCGGGCGGTGCACCTGAGGCCAGGCTGGAGCACGAGCCGAAGGACTGGTTCTTCGTCGTGCCGTGCGGTTCAGTCGGCCGGTGAGTGCCCGCTGTCGAAAACGGCCGTGCTCGTTCGACGTGTGTGCATGACGACGATTGAGACACGCAACCTCGACCAGTACGGCAACACCGCCCTGCCGTGGAGCCAGGCGCAGGACCTCCTCGCCACCGAGTCCGCGTCGAAGGACGTGCCGTTCTTCCTGAACACCGTGCGCCCGGACGGCCGGCCGCGCTCGGCAGGCATCGGCGCCGTCTGGTTCGAGGACGCCCTGCACTTCGTGAGCGGGCCGGGCACCCGCAAGTCGCGCAACCTCGCGGAGAACCCGGCCTGCACGGTGTCGGTGCGGCTGACCGGAATGGACCTCGTGCTGGAGGGTGACGCGCACCGGATCACCGACGAGTCCACTTTGGACAGGATCGCCGCGCGGTACCGGGAGTCCGGCTGGCCCGCCCAGCGCGACGGCCAGGCGTTCACCGCGCCCTACACCGCGCCGAGCGGTGGTCCTCCGCCCTGGCACGTCTACCGGATCACGTTGCGGGCCGCGCACGCCGTGGCCACTGTGGAACCGGGTGGCGCTACCCGATGGACGTTCGGCTGACGAAGTCCCGGAACGATCGCGCCGGCCTTCCCGTCACGTCCTCGACGGTGGAGGTCACGCGGTCCTCCGCGCCGCCGCGGATGTCCTCGTCGAGCCCGGCGAGGATCGCGGCGAACTCCCCCGGCAACGACGCGGCAAGCCGTTCGGCCAGCTCCCCGGTGCTGACCGAACGGTGCCGCACGGGCCTCCCGGTGACCTCGGTGATGATCGCGGCGGCATCGGCGTAACTCAGCGCCTGCGGGCCGGTGATCACGTGATCCGTGTTGTGCGGCACCGGATCCGTCAACGCCCGTGCCGCCACGGCGGCGATGTCGGCGGCGTCGACGAACGCCACGCGGCCGTCACCGGTGGCTGTGACGATCTCGCCGTCGCGAACGCCCGCCGCGACCACGTGGTCACCGGTGAAGTTCTGCATGAACCACGACGGCCGCAGCACCGCCCACCCCGGCATCGTCCGCACCAGCGCCGGGAGAGCGCCCATTCCCGTGGCGCTCTCCGGCACCGCGGACGAGCTCAGCAGCACCACCCGCCGCACCTGCCGCGCGCGAGCGAGAAACGACTCGACCACCGGCACGGGATCGACGACGCCGAGGGGCGGGATGAGGTAGACGCGGTCGACGCCTTCGAGGGCGCTCCCGTACGTCGCCAGGACCTCCCAGTCGAACCGGACGTGGTTGTCGCGCAACGGTTTCCTGGTGCCGATGCGAGCGTCGGGAAGCAGGTTCGCGAGCAGGCCACCCGTGGTGCCGGTGCCGCCGATGACCAGCGTGCTCACGCCCTCCACTCCTGCAGCTGCAGCGGGTTCCAGTAGTCGCGGTAGTTCACGATCTCGCCGTCGCGGGTCGCGATGACCACGATGTACGAGGACCGGTACGGCTCGCCGGTCGGCACCACGACGCCCTCGGCGTCGAATTCGACGATGGCGACGTCCGGGTCAGTGGTCCGGTGCACGACCTTCTTGGGGAAGGCCTTGATGTCGAGCGTCTTCGCGTAGTCGCGCACGTAGTCCTCGACCGCGGAACGGCCCTCCAGCCTGGAGGGCCAGCCGGGCGGGGCGAACGGGAACTCCGCCACACCGTCCTCCGCCCACAGGCCGGCGAACCCGATCATGTCCTTGTCCAACAGCAGTTGCAACGCCCTCTGGATGACATCCACGGATGTTCCTCCGATTGAAATGGACGAGACGGTCCCGTCCCGTCCACAACGTTAGGCGGGACGGGACCGTCTCGTCCAGTCCTATGATGTGCGTCATGACCAAGCGCACCCCGACCGGCGCCGCCGTCCTGCAGCCGCAGGTGACCCGGGCGATCACCGACGCCGTGCTGGACGAGCTCGCTCTGCACGGTTACGGCCGGCTGTCGATGGAGGCGGTGGCCAAACGCGCAGAGGTCGGCAAGAGCGCGCTGTACCGGCGCTGGCCGTCCAAACAGGACATGGTGGTCGCGGCGCTGTCGGAGTTCTCCGTGCCACTGGCAGAAGTTCCGGACACCGGGTCGTTGCGCGGCGATCTGCTCGCGACCGTGCGGGCCGTGCACGACTGGCTGACCCACCCCCGGTTCGCCACGATCCTGCCGGACCTCACCGCGGAGGCCGTCCGCACGCCCGCGCTGGCGGAGGCGATCGCGGCGACTATCGGGGAACCGCGCCGCGCACTGGGCGCCGCGACGCTCAAGCGAGCGGTCGAACGGGGCGAGCTACCGGCGGACTTCGACGTGGAGATCGCGCTCGACCTGGTCGCCGCGCCCGTCTACTGGCGACTGTCGGTGCGCCGCGCCGACGTCGAGCCCGACTACCTGGAACGGCTCGTCGACCACCTGATGCGTGCGCTTCAGTGCTGGTAGCTGGGGTAGTCGACGTAGCCGGCCTCGGTCTGGAACCACGTCTCGCGGTCGGTGCTCACGAGCGGCAGGCCCAGCCGGAACCGTTCGACGAGGTCGGGGTTGCCGAGGTACGCGCGGCCGTAGCTGATCAGGTCGGCGCCGTTGGCGAGCCAGCGTTCGCCCTGCTCGCGCGTGCTCTCGTGCGGCCCGATCTGGCCGCCCGGGTTGAGGATGAACGCCGTGGGCCACGCCTTGCGCAGTCCCATCAGGACTTCGTCGTCGGCCGTCGCGAGCACGTGGAGGTAAGCGATGTCCGGCAACGCTTTCAGCAACGCGTCGTAGAGCGCGGACATCTCGGATTCGACGATGTCCTGCACCTGACCGCCGGGTGAGAGCCGGATGCCGACGCGGTCCGCGCCGATGGCGTCGACCGCCGCCTCGACCGCCTCGACGGCGAACCGGATCCGGCCGGTGATCGAGCCGCCGTAGCCGTCGGTGCGCTGGTTCGCGTTGGAGGACAGGAACTGCTGGATGAGGTAGCCGTTCGCGCCGTGCAGCTCGACGCCGTCGAACCCGGCCTCGACCGCGCACCTCGCCGCGTCGCCGAACGCCCGGGCCTCGTCGCGGACCTCACCGGTCGCCAACGCGCGCGGCACCGGTGCGGGCGCCATGCCGGTGGACGTGAAGACCTCGCTGTCGGCCGCGATCGCCGACGGACCGACGGGCTGATGCCCCGCGACCGCGAAGTGCCCGATGCGGCCGCCGTGCATGAGCTGGGCGAAGATCCGGCCGCCGTTGGCGTGCACGGCGTCCGTGACGACTCGCCAGGCCGCGACCTGGTCGTCGGTGTGGATGCCGGGCATGGACGGACCGGCCTGGCCGACCGCGTTCGGGTGGACGCCTTCGGTGACGATGAGCCCGGCGGTGGCGCGTTGGGCGTAGTAGGTGGCCGTCGCTGCGGTCGGTTTGCCGTCCACGGCTCGTGCGCGGGTCATGGGCGCCATGACGAGACGGTTCGGGAGGGTCAGGTTTCCGAGCTGGTAGCTGGTGAGAAGCATGAGAGCTACGCTAGAAACCTGACGTTGACGTCAGAGGTAACTTTTGTGGCGGAGGTCTCATGCGCATCGGTGAGCTGGCGGAACGCACGGGCGTCAGCGTGCGCGCGTTGCGCTACTACGAGGAGCAGGGCCTTCTCACGTCCGAACGCAGCGAGAGCGGGCAACGCCACTACGGCGACAAGGCTGTCGACCGGGTGCGGCTGATCCAGCACCTCTACGCCGCGGGCATCTCCAGCGCGTCGATCCTGGAGATGCTGCCGTGCGTGGTCACCGGTGAGGCGTCCCCGCACGTCCTGACCAAGCTGCACGAACACCGGTCGTCGGTGGTGCGGCAGATCGAGGACCTGCGGGAGACGCTTCACCAGCTCGACTCGGTCATCGCCGGAGCCGTCAAGGCTCACGAGTCCGGCGTGCCGTGCCCACCGGCCTGAGGCTCAGATCGTGGCGGTGTCGATCACGAACCGGTACCGCACGTCGCTCGACTGCACGCGGTCGTAGGCGACGTTGATCTGGTCGGCGTCGATCAGCTCGATCTCCGCGCCCAGGCCGTGCTCGGCGCAGAAGTCCAGCATCTCCTGGGTCTCCGCGATGCCGCCGATCATCGAACCGGCGAGCGTCTTGCGGCCCACGATCAGGCTGAACAGGTTCACCGAGATGGACTCCTCGGGAGCGCCGACGTTGACCATCGCGCCCTCGGTCCTGAGCAACGACAGGTAGGCGCTGAAGTCCAGCGGCGCGGACACCGTGGAGACGATCACGTCGAACTTGCCCGCCAGCTCCCGGAACGTCTCCGGGTCGTTGGTGGCGCGGTAGTCGTGGGCGCCGAGCTTCAGGCCGTCGTCCTTCTTGCGCAACGACTGCGACAGCACGGTCACCTCGGCGCCGAGCGCGCGGGCGATCTTGACGCCCATGTGGCCGAGCCCGCCGAGGCCGACGATCGCGACCTTCTTGCCCGGTGCGACGCCCCAGTGCTTGAGCGGCGCGTACAGCGTGATGCCTGCGCACAGCAGCGGCGCCGCGACGTCCAGCGGCAGCGCGTCGGGGATCCGCACCACGTAGTTCTCGTCGACGACGATCTGCTTCGAGTAGCCGCCGTAGGTGACGTCACCGTTGTGGTCGACGGCGTTGTAGGTCTGGATGTTGCCCTTGGCGCAGTACTGCTCCAGCCCGCGCAGGCAGTACTCGCACTCGCGGCACGAGTCGACCATGCAGCCGACGCCGACCCGGTCGCCGACGGCGTACTTCGTCACCTCGGAACCGACCTCGGCGACCACACCCGCGATCTCGTGACCGGGGACCATCGGGAAGATGCCCTCGCCCCAGCCCTCGTTGACCTGGTGGATGTCGGAGTGGCAGATGCCCGCGAACTTGATGTCGATCAGAACGTCGTGCGCGCCGACCGCGCGACGCTCGATGGTGGTGCGCTCCAGCGGTGCCTTGGGTGCGGGAGCGGCGTAGGCAGCGACGGTGCTCATCAGGGTTTCTCCTCGTTCGTCGTGTCGCTTGACGACACTGCTCCTGATCGAGGGGTCTACCCAGACACCTGGTTTTCGTACGTCTGACGTGCCTACCACTGGCAGTAGCAGGCACGACGTGCCTGGTCAGGGGATACTCGGCCCCATGACCGATCCGCGCACCGAGCTGAGCGAGTTCCTGCGCAGCCGCCGGGCGCGGCTGTCCCCAGACGACGTCGGGCTGCCCCAGTACGGCCGCACTCGCCGTGTGCCAGGTCTGCGCCGTGAGGAGCTCGCGCAACTCGCGGGCGTGTCTGTGGCGTACTACACACGGCTGGAGCAGGGCAACGGTCGCAACGTCTCCACCGAGGTGCTCGACTCGATCGCGCGCGCGTTGCGACTCAACGACGCCGAGCGCGCGCACCTGCACAACCTCGCGCACAGCAAGCCCGGCAAGAAGAAAACCGTGCGGTCACAGATCCGGCCGGCGTTGAAGAACCTGCTCGACAACGTCGGCGTGCCCGCGTACATCGGTGGCCGCCGCTCGGACATCCACGCGTGGAACCCGATGGCCGCGGCGTTGTTCGGCGACTGGGGCGAACTGGAGCCGCGCGAACGGAACTGGGCCCGCCTGATCTTCCTGCGACCGTCCTACCAGGACCTCTTCGTGGACTGGCAGAGCAAGGCCGCGGACGTCGTCGCGTTCCTGCGGATGGACGCGGGCTGCTACCCCGACGACCCCGAGCTGGCCGCGCTGGTCGGCGAGCTGTCGGTGAAGAGCGAGATGTTCCGGCAGCTGTGGGCCAGGCACGACGTCAAGGAAAAGGCCTTCGGCACCAAGAAGGTGCGCCACCCGCTCGTCGGCGACATGACGTTGTCGTGGGAGACGCTGCGGATGCCCAGCGAGCCCGACCTGTTCTTCACCACCTACCACGCCGAACCCGGCACCGCGTCAGCCGAGGCGTTGCAGCTGCTGGCCAGCTGGGGCAAGGACGCGACCCGCGCGGGGTCCTCTGCTAGGACTCAGGCATGAGAACGCCGCGTCTGGAGATCGAGTACTGCACCCAGTGCCGGTGGCTGTTGCGTGCGGGGTGGACCGCGCAGGAGCTGCTGACCACGTTCACGACCGAGCTCGGTGAGGTCGCGCTGATCCCCGGCACCGGTGGCGTGTTCGACGTCCGGCTCGACGGCGAGACGGTGTGGTCGCGCAAGGAGCAGGAGGGGTTTCCCGACCTCGCGGTGCTCAAGCAGCTGGTGCGCGACCGGGTGGCGCCGGAGAAGTCGTTGGGCCACACCGACCGCAAGCACTCAGCCGACGCCTGAGGACGCTACCGCCGTGTGATCTCGGCGGCGAGGAAGTCGTGCAGCCCGGTGAGGAACTCCGGCAACGTCGCCGCCACGACCTGGGCGCGGGAATCGTGGTTGTCGTACACACCGGCGCGGTCGAGCGCGCTCGGCGGCAACCGGTACACCGGTGCCCCGTCCGGCAACCCGAGCGCGAACAACGTCCCACCGCCGTCCGCGGCGAACGTCACGACGTCGACGGCCTCCGGCCCGTCGATCCGGACCGGCTGCCTGCCGTCACGCCCGCTCACGGTGTGCCGCGCGCCGGTGATGAAGACACCGGTGTGCAGATCCGGCAGCGACACCTCCTCCACGTGCCGGAAGAACTCCACGAGCGGCGTCGGCAGGTCCTCCGCCCCCTCGGGGAGGGGGCCTGCCGCGGGCGTCACCTCGTTCTTGCCGGGCGGATAGCCGAACTTCTCCCGGAAACCGGAGGTCAGCGCGGCCGACAGCTCGTTCATCGACGTCAGCCAACGCTCGTGGTCGAAGCCGTTCACGACATGCACCTTGTTGTCAGCGCACCACGTCGTAGACCAGCTTCTGGATGCCGTTCGAGTAGGACTCGCTCTCGACGACCTTCAGCATCTGCTTGTCCTTGTCGGTCTCGCTGAACAGCCGCTTGCCCGCGCCGAGCAGCACCGGGAACACCAGCAGGTGGTAGCGGTCGATCAGGCCTGCGTCGGACAGGTTGCGGTTGAGCGTCGCGCTGCCGTGGATGGAGATCGGCCCGCCCTCGGTCTCCTTCAGGGCGGCCACGTCGTCGAGCGAGCGCAGGATCGTGATGTCGCCCCAGTTGTCGACGAGCTGGTCCTCCTTGAGCGTGCTGGAGACCACGTACTTCGGCATCACGTTGTAGCGCGGGAAGTAGTCGAGGGTCGGCCACACCGGGGAGAACGCCTCGTAGCTGACGCGGCCCATCATCATCGCCGCGGCTTCCTCCTGCTCACGGCCCTTGATCTCGTAGGCGGCCTCGTCGAACTCGATGTCCTTGAAGGTCCAGCCGGAGCTGCGGTGACCGGGCTCGCCGCCAGGGGCTTCGACGACGCCGTCGAGCGAGACGAACGCGGTGGCGATGAGGGTGCGCATCGGGGTTCTCCTTGGTTTCGCACTTGCTGTCATGAGTGCGTCGAACGGTAGATGCCGGGATCGACAACTCGCCCGGAGAAATTTTCCGACACGTGTGACGGCGGCGCTGAACACCCCACCGAGTCCAGCGCCGCCGGCGTGCTCGGGAGTCTTCCCGTCCGCGCGCCGCACTACATGGGGGCCGAGCCCCCAATTAACGGCCGGGCGTAGGAGATGAGGTCCGCACGGGTCGTTCTGCCGGTGCGGGCCTTGAGGCTCGCGACGTGACGTTCGACCGTTCGGGGGGACAGGAACAGCTGTTCGGCGATCTCGGCGTTGCCGTACCTGTCCACGACCAGCCGCAGCACCTCGTGCTCACGGACCGTGACGCCGAGTTTGCGCAGCTCGGCGGGCACGGTGTCGTGGTCGCGCCAGCGTCGCTGGCGGGGTGCGCCCGCCTCCCGCAGCACCGCGCGGCACGCGGCGGCGACGGCGGGCACGCCGAGCCGGTGGAAGTACTCCTCGGCCTCCCGCACCCACTCCAGCGGGTCGCCCCAGCCGTCGGCGAGCGCGGCCGGACCGGCGAGCCGGAGCCCGAGGTAGCGAGGAAGGCCGAGTCCGGTGCCCAGTTCCAGCGCTTCCGCCGCCGCCTCTCCCGCCTCGTCCGCGCGACCGTCGCGGCCGAGCAGGACGGCGCGGCTCCACGCCAGGTAGACGCGGTGCAGCAGCACCTGGGCGAGGTGGGACTCGGCGAGCCGCTCGTACTCGGGCCAGCCCGCGAGGCCGTGCGCGACCCGCACCAGCAGCCGCGGCCCCTGGTAGAAGGTGCCGCGCAGGATCCGCGGTTCCGTGACGGCCCGCTCGACCTCCTCGAACTCGGCGAGCGCGCGGTCGTACCGCTCCTCCATCAACGCGCAGACCGCCGAGCTGTACGACCAGATCTCCTCCGACCCGCCGTTCTCGCGCAGCCGGGCCAACGCCTGGTCGGTCTCCTTGCGCCGTCCGTGCATCGCGGCGATGCCCGCCTCGACGGCCACCGCGAGCAGCTGCAACGCGTCCAGGCCCAGCTTCCCGGCCGCTTCCGCCGCGCTGGCACCGCACCGGGCGGCCTCGTCGTACTCCCCGCGGACCAGGTAGGTCGACGCCAGGTGCAGATCGGCGGCGATGAGGATGACGATCGCACCGGCGTCGAGCGCCGCCCGTCTGGCGGCCAGCAGCGTCGTGACGTCGATGGACAGGTACTTGTCCGCGACGCCCAGCTCCAGCAACGCGCGCAGCCGCCAGGCCGCCAAGCCGTGCTGTTCGGCCACCTGCTGCCAGCGCCGGACGTGTTGCCGCGCCTCGGCCAGGTCCTGTCCCCTGGTGCACCGGGTGAGCACTTCCAGCGCCTCGCAGACGATCTCCGGGGTGCCGGTGGCGGCCGCGCGTTCGGCGAGCTCGCGCGCCTTGGGCAGGAGGTCGAGCTGGTTGAGCCCGAACAGCAACGTCGCCTTGACGACGTCGACCGCTGCGTCGGTCTCCTTGGCCGACGCGATCAGGTCGAGCCCGCGTTCCCACTGACCGGCGACGGCGGCGACGCGGGCCTGGGCGAGGCGGACCGCCGCCCGGCGTCCCGGCTCGGCTCCGGCCGCGGTGAGGGCCTGCTGAAGTCGTTCTCCCAGCGCGAAAGCACGGGCGCCGTTGTCCGCGGGCACGACGACCGCGGCGAGCGGGAGCACGGTGGCGAGCGCGTCGAGCAGGTCCGCGGTGAGGTCCGGGTCGCTGGTCATCGCCTGGCCGCGTTCGAGCAGCTCGACGGCGGTCTCGAACCGGCCGAGGGCGGCGGCGTGCTTTCCGGCGCGCACCAGCGAGTGCACGGCCCCGGCGGTGTCGCCGGCGGCCTCCCACAGCTCGGCGACGAGCTCCAGTTCGTTGGGCCGCAACACTTCCGTGGTTCGCGCGGCCTTCCTGGCGAGCGACGCACGTGCCGTCGGCGTCATCCGGCCTCTGATCGCGTCGGCGGTCAGCGCGTGCCGGAACCTGTCGCCGTGGACGAGCTGCGCGCGTTCGGCCTCCTGCAACAACTTCGTCGCGTCCGCGACCTCCGCGACCGCCGCCACGACGTCGAGCGGGAACACCGGTCCGAAGATCGCGGCGGCTTCGAGCAGCGCGACGCACGCGGGTCCCAGCGCGTCGACCCGGTGGAGGGTGGCCGCCGCGACGGTGGGAGGCACAGCCCGGAGGTCACCGTTGAGCAGCTCCTCCACGACGAACGGCACGCCGTCAGCGATCTTGGTGAGCTGGGCCAGCACGTCGGCGGGCAGCGGCTCGCCGAGGAGGCGGCAGGCCAGTTCGGCGACCTCGGCGTCCCGCAGTCCGGTGAGCCGCAACGCGAACGCCACCCTGCGCGCGACGGCCGAGTCCGCGAGTCGTTGCGCGCCATCGGGATGCGGCCGCAGCGTGGCGAGGAGAAGGACGGGTTCGCCCGCGAGGTTGTCGAGCAGGTAGTCCACGATCGCGAGCGTCTCGCCGTCCGCGTCGTGCAGGTCCTCAAGCACCACAACGGTTTTCTCGGCGGTGAACAGCCGCAGCACCGCCTCGGCCCTGACCACGGCCGGGTCCGGCACCCCGGCGGGCGCGTCCGGTGTCATCCTCAGCACCACGGGCAGGTACGCGCCGAGCTGCTGCTCGTCCGGAGCCTTGCGAAAGGCCGAGAGCACCGCCTCGCACAGCGCCCGCAACGGCACCGCGCGACTCGCCCGGCCCCTGAGCACGCGGAACCCGCGGTCCGCGGCGTGCGCGGCGAGCTCGGACGCCAGCCGCGACTTGCCGATCCCCGGCTCCCCCACCAGGAACACCGCGCCACCGCGACCCTGCCCGGCCCGTGCCACCGCGGCCCGCAGCGCTGAGGTCTCCTCGCTCCGGCCCACCAGCACCGGGGACTGGAACTGCATGGCGCAGGACAGTACCGGTCAGGAATCGAGAAGCACGGCCGAGCCTCCCGCTCCTACCGTTGTCCCCAACGCCAGCGAACAACCGGAAGGACAGGAAAGATGAGCAGCACCAAGGGGATCCGCCAGTTCCACCGCGTGGTCAGCATGGTCTTCATGGCCACCGTCGTGTTCACGGCGGTCGCGCTGACCGTGGACAACTCCGTGGTGTGGGTGTCGTACGTGCCGCTGCTGCCGTTGTTCGTGCTCATGGGCACCGGCGTCTACATGTGGTTCCTGCCGACCATCGCCCGGCGCCGTGCGGCCCGTCGCGCCGCCGCCTAACCGTTGAGCCGGTCCTCCAGGTGCGTCAGGGTGGCGTTCAACGCCACCCCGTACACCGCGATCCGGCACGCCAACCACCACAGCGTCGCGTCCGTCGGGGCGACGACCAGGCCGATCACCAGCTCCCGCACGAGCCGCCGGGTCTGCGCGACCAGCACCCCGACGCTCTGGACGATCTCCGCGAAACCCGCAGAGACCGAGCTCAGCCCTCTGATCGCCTCGATGTTGTGCCCCATCAACCGCACGTGCTCGCCGGCACCGTCCCAGCCCGGCACGTCGGACGCGATGAAGGCCTCGAGTTCCGCAGCCATGTCCCGCTGCTCGACCGCGATGTTGTACCAGGTCACGGCATGTGCGGCGATGACCTCCGGCAGCCCGGTGAGCTCGTCCAGCACCTCCTTGAGCGGCCCGATCTGCTCCATCGCCCCGCGCGCGGGCGGCTCGGCCGGTGCGACGAGCGAGGGCAGGGCGGCTTCGCGCACCGGGTCCGGCACCGGCCGTTTCTCGCCCGCGAGGTCGCACAACCCGGCCACGATCAGGCGCAGGTTCTCCTCGACGTACGCGACCAGCTCGTCCTGCCTCGCGTGCTTCTCCAGGACGGCGTCGACGACCCACCGGCACAGCCGCCCGTACACGGTCTCGTCGCCGACGACGACCGCGCTCGCCCGGTGGACGGCCGCGAACCGCACGCGCACCGCCTCGATCTGGTCGGCGTGACGGACGATCTGGCCGGGCACGTGCCCCATCGTAGATCGGGAGTCCGGGCTTGACCTTGCACCAACGTGCAGGGTCCATCGTGATCGCCATGCAGACCTCAGTGACCCGGTGGGGCAGAGCGGGCGCCCTCTACGACCTCGTGGCGAGCGCCGCCTTCCTCACGCCGTGGACCGCCGTGTTGATGCTCGACCTGATCGGCGCTCCCCGTCCCGATGTGATGGCTCTCCTCTTCGCGACGTTGTTCGGCACGGTGGTCGTGATGTGGTCCATCGCGCGGTGGCGTCGCCCCGAACCGTTGCTCATCGGCATCGACACGGTCGGCCGGGCGCTGTTCAGCCTGTGGTTCGTGTGGGCGTTGTGGCACGGGCAGACGCCGGTCCTGGCGGTGTTCCTGGTGCTGGAGCTGTTCTGGGGCGCGGCCCAGCTGCGCGCGCTGGTGCGGAGGTAGTTTCCGGTGGTGCGCATATCCGAACTGGCCCGCGCCGCCGGGGTGGGCATCAGCACCGTCCGGTTCTACGAGCGGCGCGGGCTCGTGCACCCGACCGCCCGCACCGGCGGCGGCTACCGGCACTACGACCAGGAAGCCCTGCGGCGCCTGAAGTTCATCCGCCGCGCCCAACGCCTCGGCTTCACCCTCACCGAGGTCGAGCAGATCCTGGCCCTCTCCGACGCGCCCGAGCTCGACGACCTGGGCGGCGTCATCGCGGAGAAGGTCGCCGAGATCGAGCAACGGCAGCGCGACCTCGACCGCGTTCGGCTGGCGTTGCTCGACGTCGCCGCGAACGGCGTGCGGGAGCAGTGCCCGGTGATCGCGGCCCTCAACTCGTAGGCTGTCACCGACGACGAACGGGAGGTCTGACGTGACGGTGGCCGAGGTCATGGCGGAGCTGGCCGCACTGGAGGACCCGAAGGCACGCGCGGTCAACGAGAAGCACGGCGACGACCACGGCGTGAACCTCGGCAAGCTGCGTGCCGTCGCCAAAAGGCTGAAGACGCAACAGGAACTGTCGGTACAGCTGTGGCGGACCGGCGACACCGCCGCCCGGCTGCTGGCGTTGCTGATCTGCCGCCCCAAGGCCTTCTCCCGCGACGAGCTCGACGCCATGCTGCGCGAGGCGCGGCGGCCCAAGGTGCACGACTGGCTCGTGAACTACGTCGTGAAGAAGAGCCCGCACGCCGAAGACCTGCGCGTCAGCTGGTTCGCCGACGCCGATCCCGTAGTCGCGAGTGCCGGCTGGGCGCTGACCACGGACCGCGTGGCCCGCAAGCCGGAGGGGCTCGACCTCGCCGGGCTGCTCGACGTGATCGAGAAGGAGATGAAGGACGCCCCGGAACGCCTGCAGTGGGCGATGAACCACTGCCTGGCGCAGATCGGGATCGAACACCCCTCGCTGCGGGCCCGTGCGATCGGCATCGGCGAGCGCCTGGAAGTGCTGAAGGACTACCCGACGCCGCCGAACTGCACGTCGCCGTTCGCACCGATCTGGATCACCGAGATGGTGCGCCGCCAGCCCGTCGGGTAGCTACTTCCGGTAGAAGTGCACGTTGCGCCACTGGTGTTCGGCGCTCGCGGTCTTCAACGTGCCGTAGACGCCGTACTTGAAGTAGTGGTCGCCCTTGGGGCCGTTGTTGGTGTGCACGAGCTTGCCGTTGATGAAGATGGAGTAGCTGCCGCCCGTGGCAGTGGCGTTGTGCGTGACGTTGATGCGCACCCACTTGCCGTAGATGTTGCTGACCAGGTCCTTGCCGCCACCGCGCAGCGTGCCGCCGTTCTTGGCGTACGACCTGATCATGAGGGTGGTGGCGCCGTCGCCGTCGTTGCCGAAGATCTGCATGGCGCTCTCGTCGTCGGTGCCCGCGGTGACCTTGAGCTCGCCCTCGAACTGCCGCTGACCCGTCCGGTAGTTGTCCTGGATCCGGGCCTCGACGCGGTTGGAGCCGTTGTTGAAGAGCCGGAACGTCTGCACCCCGCCGGAGCGCAGGTAGGAACCACCCGGCCCGGACGCGCTGGTGGTGCTGCTGGGGTAGCTCGTGATCTCGCCGCGGCTCTGGATCTGGATGTTCCACGCGGGTTTGTGTTCCTGCCACCCGCTCCCGACAGGCCCGGCGAAAGCAGTCGGCTGGACTGCGGTGAACGTGAGAACAGCGGTGCCGATGATTGCGGCAATTCGTCGCATGAGACGCAGTCTCATCTCTGCGGCACATTTCCGCGAGCACCGAAATTTCGACGCCGAAAAGGTGGGCAGCGTCGCCGCTGCCCACCCGGATCAAATCAGTTCAAGCGTTTCGATCAGTCGCCGTAGGGGTTCTGGATCGAGACGTGCACGTGGTCGTAGTGACCACCGGTGACACCGCTGCCCGAGTAGTTGCGCCAGCCCTCGGACGCGCGGGCGACGCTCCAGATCTTGCCCTGCCAGATCACGTACCGGACGTCGAGCTTGACCGCGTACTTCTGCAGCCAGTAGGCGAGCTTCCAGCCCTGGGCCTTCTGCGCGGGGGTCGGGTAACGACCGATCGCGTCGGAGATCGTGCAGTCCAGCGCGTTGCCGGTGTTGTGGTTGCTGGTCGACGGCTCGCCCGGACGGTAGTCGCCGACGTAGCACTGACGCTCACCGGTCAGCGAGGAGATCTGGCCGCGCACGAACGCCGTGCGCTTGGAGGCCTGCGGCGCGCGAACGGCCTGGGACGGCTCGTTGTTGGTGGCCGGGGCCGGGTACGGGGCGCCGGGGCTCGGGTCCGGGTCGCCACCGGCGTCACCGATGCGGTGCGAGGCGTTCTCGTTCTTGAGCTCGGCCTTCAGGTTGCCTTTGGCCCCGGCCGCGAACGTCTGCTTCGCGCCGCCGTAGTTGCTGTTGTAGAAGACCGTGACCGACTTGCTGGTGCGGTTCCAGACGGAGGCGGCGTTGTTCTTCACGCACAGGCCCTTGCCGTTGCCCTCGCCCTTGAACTCGTAGCAGCCCGGCTGGTCGTCGCCGTAGTCCGCGACCGACTCGGCGAAGTCGGACACCGAGCCCGCCTCGTCGCTGTTGTAGTACAGGCAGAACTCGCCCGACTCGCACGTACCGTTGCGGTCGGTCGCCGCGTTGGCGACACCGGCACCGAAGGACGCGCTCACCAGCGCACCCATCAATGCCACGAAAATCGTTTTCTTCAACACGTTATGCCCTTTTCGTTTCCGCGGATCCGACATGGCACGCCGTCCCCCGATCGGCGCTGTCAGAACCGCGCTAACGCAGGGGAAGCAATGTTGCGCCGGAAGCATCTCGGCCGCCGCTGACATTCCACTGACACCAGCAGCAACCGATTTGTCAGGGCCGTGGAAACTCGTCGAGGCGCACCGACTGGGCCCTCGGGTACTTCCTTCCCGGCATCGGAGCCGGTGATCCGGTGAAAGAAACGGGCGTGCCCGCCAGCAACAGGGTCAGCCCGTCCGGCAGGTCGTCTCGGGAGACGAACCACGACCCGCCGCGGGTGTCGGTGATGAACCCGTGCGACTGCCCGGACTTCCAGGTCGTCACGGTCCCCCGCCTGCGGCCGCGAGGCGAGCCCACCGGTGAGGCGACGGCCTCCGACGAACGCACGAACGGGCTGTGCAACGGGTAGTCCGGCTGGTCGGCCGGGGCGAACAGCGCGTCGAAGCCGGGCGTGAACGGGGTCGCGGCCCGCAACGGCGCCGCGGTGCGCGGGGTCCAGGCGGGTGCCTTGTCGATCGTCCGCACGTCGACGACCGGCACGACCACGTGCACGCCCCGTGCGGCCAGCCTCGTGACGAGCGGGGCGAAGTCGGCGTCACCGGTGAGCAGCACTACCCACTGCAACGGCGCGGAGACCGCGCGGTCCCACGCCTCCAGTGCGAGGTGGACGTCGACGCCCTTCTCCTTGCCACCGTGCAGAGGCAGGTCGTGCCGGGTGATGCCGGCGGCGGTCAGGGCCGCGTCGAACGAGACGGCCGGGGTGTCGATGCGGCCGCGGGCGTAGTGCGCCTCCGCGACCACGCACTCGTCGAGCGAACGGCCGGTCTCCGCGTGGACGAACCAGCGCAGCGCGTCGTGCAGGCCGTCGAGCGAGATCCGCGCGGCCCTCCGGTGCGCGGTCGCGTAGAAGTCGCTCAGGTACGCGAACCACGTGCCGTCGTAGAACACTCCGATGCGGACGATCTTCCCCACCGCGCGGACACTACCCGGTGGACTCGGGGAAGTCGCAGCTCACGGCACGTCGCAGCGCCCAAAACCGGTGGCGCGGGTGCGCGATGATGGTGTCGATGTCGATCCAACTGGCTTTCGGGGTGACCGCCGGACCGGGGTTGAGCTGCTGGCTCCCCTCGTCGGGCGGTGCTGCCGCGCCCGGACTCGCCGAGGCGCGGGTCGGCGCGCACCCGCCGGGGTCGCCCGTGGCCGTGGGACCGGCCGACGCGGACCCGGCGGAGGCGACCCGGCAGCTCACCCTGCTGGTCGCCGGCGGACCGGAGGCGGCCGGCGCGGGCGTCGACCTCGGCGGCGGCTTCACCTCGGCGCGACTGTCCGGCGCCCGCGGTGACCGGCGGGACGCGGTGCTCGCCGCGCTGCGGGTCCTCGGCGCCGACGGTGCGCACCGGCTGGGCGACCGGACCGCCGTCCTGGTGGCGCTGTTCGGGCCGGCGGCGACCAAGCGGGTCGGCGCCGCCACGAACACGGCCGTCGCAGAACGGCGCTGGGCCGCACTGGAACTGGCCTCGGCCGCCTCGGAGCTCCTCGGGCCGGAGCAGCTGGAACGCGTGCTCGACCTCCGCACGCCGGAGGGCATCGACCCGTTCCCGCGCGGTGCGGCGTCCACGCTCGCCGACCACCTGTCCCGCGTGCTGTCGCGCTACCAGCGGCCGCGCCGGCTGTCGTTGATCATCAGCCTGTGGGACCACGTGTGCGCCGAGCTGGCCGCACGGCGGCGCGTGGCACGACGGGCCGCGACGCAGACCCGCGCGGACCGGGTGGACAAGCTCCGCGAACGTCACCGCGTCCACTTCGACGAGACGGTGCTGCAACAGCTGAGGTGGGCGGTCGGCGAGACACCGACGCTCGCCGAGGCCGCCCGCTGGCGTCCGCCGCCGTACTGGACCTCGTGGGAGCTCGGGCGTCTGCTGCGCGACGCGATCGCGGCGACCGCGCTGCTGCGGTTCGCCAGGACGTTGTCCGACGAAGGCATCGCGGTCGCCGCGGAGAGGCACCGCGCCGAGCTGGTCGCGGCCGACGAGTGCCTCACCGAGGAACAGCGGGCCGACGCCGCGCGCCGTCCCGAAGGCGCCTACAGCCATCCGGCGCGGCCCGGTTGCTACGTCCACCACCTGGTGCAGTCGCTGAGCCCGGACCGGCCGATCAGCGCGAAGACCGAGAACCAGGTGAAGACCCGCGTCGCCATGGCCCGCAACTACGGCGTGGTCGTCTTCGACGCCGTGACGCACCTGCTCGGCGAGCTCGGCGAGCCGCTGCAGAACTGCTGGGACGCCTGCAAACCGTGGCACGTGCCGGCGCTGCGGCAGTGGCGCACCGCGGTCGGGTACGTGCGGCCGCCGCAGAGCTGGGAACAGCCGCCGCTGTCCGACGCGCACGCGGACAGCCCGGACCTGCCGCTGGCGCAACGGATCGGCACCGCGGACCCGGCCGAGGTCGAAGCACCGCACGACCTGCTCTGGCTCGCCGACCTCGCCGACGCCCTGGCACCGTTCCACGGCAGCGACACCGCCACCGTTCGCCACGAACGCCCCCACCCGGCCCTGACCTACGACGCGCCGCCACGTCCGGTGCCGGGCAGGCCGCGCGCCGACTCCGTCCCCCTCGCGGCCGCCGCGGTCGCGCAGCTCGTGATGTTCGGCGCCACACCGCCACCTCGGTGCGGCAGCTGGGCTGAGCTGGTGGCCGGGGTCAGCGCGGACGCCGTGGTCGCGGAGGCGAGTGTCGGCGTCTTCCCGATCCCGCCGGAACTGTCCGCAATGGACGGACAGGTCGTCGCGGGGCTGACCGTGGAACTGGGCCACGAGCCGAGGCAGCTCGCCGGCTGGTCGAGCTACATGGGCAACTGCATCGGTGAGTCCTGGTACGCGGACAAGGCGCGCCGCGGCCTGTGCGTGCTGATGGCGTTGCGCGACCCCGCCGACGGTCGCGTCGCCGCGAACCTCGACATCCGCCGGCACACCGGCGGCTGGCACGTCTACGAACTGCGCGCCCGGTTCAACGACGACGTCACCCCGGCGCTGGAAAAGCACGTCAAGCGGTGGGTGGACGGCATCCCGGTCCCCGCGCCGCCCGAGCCGGAACCGCTCGTGCCCGTGCCCCCGGTGCGCGCGCGAGGCGGACGCCGTCCCGCGGCAACGCGCCTGCCGTCCGAACTCGTCACCGCACTGACGAAGGCGGTCGAACGAGAACTGTCGTCGCCCCCGGCCGTGTCCGCGCGGCGGACCTACGCCGCGCTGGCGAGCGCACTGGGACGACCGGGCAGGCCTGCCGACTTCGAACCCGACGCGGCGGTGATCGCGTTGAAGCGCCGGCCCGGCCACACCGACCTGGTCCGCACCGCCCTCGACACGGGCCTGAGCGCCCAAGCCCTGTGGCAGGCGACCCGAGTCCGCCCGCTCACCGCCGCGGTGGAGAGCCTGCGCGAGAACGAACGACTCGGCGCTCTCACGAACGGCTCACCGCTGCCGCGAACGTTGCGCGCGCTCACCCGCCTGCCGGACATCGCACCGGCCCACGCGATGGACGTGGTGGCCAGGGCAGTCCGCGCGGCCATGGGCGACCTGGTCGGCGACGACGCACTGGCGCGGTCGGTGGCACGCCGCCCGTCGACCGAACTGGTGTGCGCGCTGGCGATCGCGACCACCTGCACGGCAGGCTCCCACGGCACGGTTCAGGTGGCGGGAGCTCGAAGGACCGCGGTTCCGGGCTTTCCCGCCAGCGATCTGTCCGGTGAGGGCGGTCCGTGGCGGGCAGCGATGACCGCCGCCGCCGAGCTCGGGGCCCCCGTGGACGTGTTCTGGGAGCGCATCGCCGAACACGGCCTGGTGGTACCCGCCGCGCTGGTGGGTGACAGCGGGTGGCCGGCGCTCTGGAGCCGGGCCCACCGCTGAGCGGAGCCCACCGGGCACGCGTCTGACCTGGGTGCTCGCACATTCCGCCGCCGCGTGGGAAAATGGCCGCCCCAGAACGCGGCACCGCGCCCAGGAGGCCTCGCGAACCGGACGCCCGGCTGCTTCGATGTTTCGAACCTGCTCCATCCCGTGTAGCCCCTGGCCACTGGACGGACCTGCCGTGAGCTCGGTGCTCAGGCCCACGAGCCCCGCATGGAGGCATAACCGCATGACGAAGACCGCGAAGAAGAAGAACGAAGTCGAGGTCCGCGAGCCTCGGCCCAAGCCGCGCCGGGACGTCTCCCACGTGCCGTGGCGGGTCTGGGTCGTCGTGTGGAGCGCCATCTCCGCGGTCACGAGCCTGGCGGGCCGGGGCAAGAAGCACTGACAGCGGTCATTCAGCGGGCAGCGCCGCGGCCAGCCAGGCCACGGACGCGCCCGCGACGACGTGGATCGCGCTGGTGAGCCAGGAGTCCGGCAACGGCGCCGCCAGCGCGAGCACGGGCAGTGCGACCGCGTACGCCACCGCGGGCACCACGGGATGCGTCCGCGCCCTCACCATCGCGATCCCGAACAGCACCGCACCGACGGCGAACACCACCGCGCTGCCCAGCAACGCGAACCTCGTCGGCCCGGCGAGCACCGGCTGGTCGACGTAGAACAACGCCACGTTGAGCGTGAACGCGGCGCCACCGAACAGGCCGAGCCCGATGACGTTCGCGGTGAAGGCCAGGGCGCCGAACCCGCCACCGCCCTGCCGCAGGTGCAACGCGGTGAGCAGCGGGAGCGCCAGCGCGGGAGCGATGCCGAGCACGAAGCTCGTGGCCGCGATCTCGCCCGTGACGACCTCGACCGCGGCGGGCAGGCTGATGCACAGCCCGGCGAGCACACCGGTCCACCGCGCCAAACCATCCAGTCTCATGCGTGTTCTCCTTGTGCGACAACGGGTTCGCGACGGACGCTACGAGCGCGGGTGATCACGCCGGAAGTGCCGTGCGGCCAGGACCGGGCGGCCGGAGGTCATGTGCCTTCCGGCTCATGACACGGAGACCGCACGCGCCGTAGCCTCGGCGGCGTGACGAGCATCAGGTCCGGCGTGCCGTGGGTGTCCGGTGCGGTCTACGGGATCGTGTTGCTGGCCGGGCTGTACTACGCGCTCGCCGGCCTGGGCGACGGTGACGTGGCGAGGCTCGCCGGGTTCGTCGCCGGGCTCGCGGCGGTCGCGGCGCTGGACGAGGTGGAACGGCGGCTCGGCCGTGCGCCGGCGGCGTTCCTCGTGGCACGGCTGGCGTTGTTCTTCGCGGTGGCGGCGCTGGACGAGTCGGGGTTGTCGCGGGTTTTGTTCGTGCTGGTGCCGTTCACGGCGTACCTCACGTTCGGCAGGAGGGCAGGCCTGGTCCTCGGCGGGCTGTGCCTGGCGCTGCTCGTCGCGGGCTTCGCCGTGCGGGTGCCGGACTGGTACCGGGACGTGGAGTACCTGTCGGACCTGCTGATGTTCGGCACGGGACTCGTGCTCGCGATCGCGATGGCGGAGGTGGCGACGAGGGAACGCCGCGCGTCGGCCAAGGTCGCGGAGCTCTCGGCGGCGACCGAGCGCAACCGGCTGGCGCGCGACATCCACGACGGCCTCGGGCACCACCTGACGGCGATCGCGATCCAGCTGGAGAAGGCCACCGCGTTCCGCGACCGCGACCCGCAGGCCGCCGAGCAGGCGCTGACAGACGCCCGCGAGTCCGCCGCCCGCGCGCTGCGGGACGTCCGCACGTCGGTCGGAACCCTGCGCGCGGCACCGGTCTCGCTGCGGGCCGCGCTCACCGAACTGGCCGAGCGGGACGACGTGGTCACGGTCCGGATCGACGGCGACGAACCCGACCTCGACCAGGCCGCGGTCACCACGTTGCACCGCGCCGCGCAGGAGGCGGTCACGAACGCCCGCAGGCACGGCCGCGCCACGTCGGTGCGGGTCGCGGTGACGTTCGGCGCGACCGGCACCCGCCTGGTCGTGACCGACGACGGCCGGGGCTTCGACCTCACGGCCTGCCGCACCGGCTTCGGCCTGCTGGGCCTGCGCGAACGAGCCGCGCTGGTCGGCGGCGAGTGCACTGTGGACAGCGAGCCCGGCGCGGGCACGTCGGTGACGGTGACGGTCCCGTGACGGCGGTGCGCGTGCTGGTGGTCGACGACCAGCGGCTGGTCAGGGAAGGAATCGCGTCCCTGCTGGACATCCAGCCGGGCGTCGAGGTGATCGGAACCGCGGCGGACGGCCGGGAGGCGGTCGAGCAGACGCTCGCGCTGTCCCCCGACGTGGTGTTGATGGACGTGCGCATGCCCGGAATGGACGGCGTGGACGCGATGGCGGTGCTCGCGAAACGCGCCCCCGGCTGCCGGGTGGTCATGCTGACCACGTTCGACGACGAGGAGTACGTGGTGCAGGCGTTGCGCGCGGGCGCGGCGGGCTACCTGCTCAAGGACCTGCCCGCGGCCGAGCTGGCGGAGGCGGTCCGCCTGGCGCACGCGGGCGTGACCCAGCTCGACGACGCGGCGGCCAGGCACGTGGCGGCGGCGCTGAAGCCGCGGTCCACCGGCACGCTCACCGACCGCGAGACCGAGGTGCTGCGCCTGATCGCGGCCGGCGCCACGAACCGGGAGATCGCCGGCCGGCTGTTCCTGAGCGAGGGCACGGTGAAGAACCACATCTCCCGCATCCTGAGTCGCCTGGGCCTGCGCGACCGCACCCAGGCCGCGTTGTACGCGCGCGACCACGGCGTGCTCTGAACCTCACCGCCCCAGGCCACCGTCAGGTCCCGGTGGCCACCAGCACGAGGGCGCGGCGATCCGGGACGAGGTAGGCCTTCGCGCCCCACTCGTCGTGGCCGAACGCCCGATCGAGGCGTTCGCCGGTCAGGAACGGCCCGCCGGGCAGCTCGGCGCGCAGCCCGTCGACGACCTCAGGGGTCTTGCCGGCGGACTCGGGGACGTGGGCGGTCCTGAGTTCGTCGATCTTGCTCTCGGGCAGCGTGATCACGGCGTCGATCCAGTAGGTCGACGGGCCGGGTGCCCGATCAGAGCCGAAGGTGCCCGACATCCACCGGGCCTGCTCGGCGTCGGCCAGCGCCGGAAACCGCTTGGTGAGCGGTTCGAGGTCGGTGCGCAGCTCGCCGGTACCGGACTTCTCCGCGGGTGCGGCGGTGTGTCCGTCACCCCACGCCTGACAGCCGGCGGTCAACACCGCGGCCATCAGCACGGCGATCAGCCTGGTGAACCTCACCGACGCTCCCTGAAGTCAGCCGGGACGGGTTCCCGGTCGCGGCTCGTTCCGCGAGCGTCACGATTCTCGCCCAGCGGCCCGGCTTCCCTGGCACGCAACGCCAAAACGGTCAGCGCCACCGTGACGGCGACCACCGCCGCGGCTGCCAGCAACGTCCGGACGTCCGGGTTCACCACGGACTGCCCGCGCATCGCCTGCCAGGTCAGGATCGCGAACACGCCCGTGTACCCGAACACCGCGATCCGGACCACCCAGCGCCGCCGCACGTCGGAGCGCAGCAGCGGATACCGGCGTGCCAGCACGATCAGACCGAGCGCGATCAACGGCAGCACCTGGATGGCGTGGATTCCCACGAAGTGCGGGATGCGGAGGTCCCCGCCCTGAGTGCTCCAGCCGAGCAGCGGCAGGCCCGGCCCGCCGTCGGACGCGCCGACCGAGTGCGCCCCGAACGTCGGCGGCTTCTTCCCCTCCTGCAACACCGCGTGCTGCTCGGGCGTCGGGCTGAACATCAGCATCGCCACGGCCATGCCCGCCAGCGACAGGCCGGTCCCCCACCGCAGCGCCGAGTTCAGCGCGCGGTCCGGCATCCGCTGGAACAGCAGCAGTACCACGACGGCGGCGATGGAGAGCCAGGCGAGGTACGCGCCGCCGGCGACGACGTTGTTGATCGCGATGTCCGCCGGCGTCGCCTTGTTGAAGTGCAGCTGCCGGCCGCGGAAGATCATCTGGAAGACGATGAGCGCCATGTCGGTGCCGATCCCGACGGTGAACAGCGTCCCGAGCCACCAGCCGACCCGGCTTCCCCGTCGCACCCTGGTCAGCAGCAGCGCCAACGTGATCGCGTACGACCCGATCGAGACCGTGAACTTGAACGGCTTGAGCCAGATCGGCGCGTTGACGATCGTGCGGCCGTCGACGAGCAGACCTACCAGCGCCACCACGCAGAGCACTGCCATCGCACCGGTGAGCACCACGAGCGGGCGGTGCAGGGACCGCAGGCTGATTCCGTTGTCCGACATGGCGTCGAGCCTGGCCGAGCGACCCGCGCCGGACACTGGTGCGAGCAGTGGTCTCCGGGGTGGGGACAGCCCTACCGCGTCACGGCCGGCTCTGCAGCCCGATCCGGTAGCGGTGGTGGTAATGCCTGCCGGTGACCCACAACTCGCCCGCCGTGTCCGGCACCGCCGCGATGCCCCCGATCACCTGGTCGCGGCCCGTCGGCACTTCGGCGATGGTGATGGCGGTGAGGTCGGCGTCCGCGACGACGGCGCCGGTGGCGAGGTCCACGCGGATCATCCAGTCCGTGCCGGTGACCGCCGCCCACACCTGCGGGCGGCCGTCGACGCTCACGCAGTGGAGCTCACCGAGCCGTGCGGTGGACCATTCACGGGTGACGACAGGCAGCTCGCGGACCAACGCGGCGGTGTCGCGATCGCGCAGCAGCAGTCTGGTGGTGCCGTCCGACTGGACGAGATTCGTCCCGTCGTAGCACAGTCCCCCGCTCTCGTCCTCGATCGTCACACGGCGTCGTTCCGCCAGTGACCGCGGATCCAGCAGCACCGCGGCACCTGCGCCGGTGCGCCACAGGCCGGCCGGTGTGAGTGCGATTCCGTTGCCCGGCGGCACGTTCCGCTGGGCTTGGACCTCACCGGTGAGAGGTGCCACCGCGCGGATCACCGGCCCCGTGTCCTCCACCAGGAGATCACCCACCAGTTCCAGGCCGCGTGCATCGGCCCGGTCGGTGGGGACGCGCGCGAGCACCTGGGCGCGGAAATGTCTTGAGGCAGAACGCAGGGCGGGCGGCGCGGGACTGGCCGTGGTCGCCGGTGCCGGGCTCACGTGGGCGACCCGCTGAGGAGCCGAACAGGCGGTGAGAGCCAGCAGTGCCGCAGCCACCGGGCAGAGAATTCTGTTGATGCGCAACGGTTTCACCGCGCCGATCATCGTGCCGCGCCGGCCGCCGTGCTTCCGCCGTCGCAGGTGAGCCCGCTGGGCCCGTTCACCCGCCAGGGGTGAGGCCGCCCTTGCCGTGTGCGGCCAAGCTGGGCGGACGATCCACTTTGGAGGCTGCCGTGACCGATGTGACAGTGCCGGCGGGACAACGACTGCTGGCCCGGCTCGCCTTCGTGACGGCGGGAACGGCCGTCGTGGTCGTGCTGGTCGCGGCAGGGGTGCGCGCCGGTCTCGGGCTGGTGCTGGTCGGTGGCGCGGGAACGGTGGTCGCACTGGTGGCCACCTGGTGGTTCCTCGCCCACCGCAGCCCGGTGCGCTGGCTGGCGGGGATCCTGATGCTGCTCGCACCCCTGACCGTGATCGTCCTGTACGTGCAGGCTCGCTTGGCTTGGGTGGTCGTGGTGTGTGCTCTGCTGTGGTCGGCGGCGCTGGCTTGTGGACGGCGCGCGCTCGCTCTGAGCGGTGGGCCGGGCCGTCCGGTCGAACTCGAGGTACCACCTCCCCGGCGGCCGTACCTGATCATGAACCCGAAGTCGGGCGGCGGGAAGGTCGGGCGGTTCGGTCTCGCACAACTGGCCAGGGGGCTCGGGGCGGAGGTCTGTGTGCTCGACGGACCACAGGACGTCTCCGTGCTCGCCCATCGGGCCGTCGACAACGGTGCCGACCTGCTCGGAGTGGCCGGGGGTGACGGCACCCAGGCGATCGTGGCGGGCATCGCGGCGGAACGCGGGGTGCCCTTCATGGTCATCTCCGCGGGCACCCGCAACCACTTCGCACTCGACCTCGGCCTGGACCGGAACGATCCCCGCCGCTGTCTCGACGCGCTCACCGACGGCACCGAGGTGCGGGTGGATCTCGGTGTGGCCGGGGACCGCGTCTTCGTCAACAACGCGTCGTTCGGCGCGTACGCCGAGGTTGTGCAGGACCCCGCCTACCGCGACGGCAAGACCCGGACGACGCTCAACCTGTTGCCCGGCCTGTTGACGGGGCCGCGGGCGGCGGTGCTGCGGGTGCAGGCGGACGAGGCCGGGCTCGCCGGGGCGCAGGCGGTGCTGGTCAGCAACAACCCGTACGGGTCGAGCGACTTGGCCGGGCTGGGACGCAGGCCGCGGTTGGACGGCGGCGTGCTGGGCGTGCTCGCGGTGACGGTGCGCAACGCGGCCGAAGCCGCCGGCCTGGTGCGCGGCCGGCGGCGGTCGAGTGCCGTGTTCCAGCGGACTGCGACGGAGGTCGTCATCACGGCGGACACACCGTCGTTGCCGGTCGGGCTGGACGGCGAGGCGGTCACGCTGCCGGCTCCCGTGCGGTGTGTGGTCAGGCCGGGTGCGCTGCGGGTGCGGGTGCCGCGCCACCGGCCCGGGGTGCCGTCGCACCGGCCGGAGCTGGACTGGGCGCGGCTGCGCGAACTGGCCCTGTCCTAGAGGTCTTGTCAGCGCCAGGACACTCGCCGAGCCGTGCGCCGGGCTACCCGGCGTGTTCCGAACATCCCGGGAACTGCCTCTGCTCGCCGTGCCGTGCGTCGTGCGGTGCGGCGGGCCACGCGGCGTGATCCGAACACGTCTGCCTCCTCATGAAGTCGATCCTGCTGTTTCCAGGTCGTGCAGTTGCCTGGCCTCCTCCGCGTTCACCAACCCGATCGCGATCAGGTCGAAGGGGCTGATGAAGCCGTCGGAGATGCGGAAGCCCCCGGCACGGGCGACGGCGTCGCGCAACGGCACGGCCCAGTGGTGTTCGATGAGCAGAAGCGCCGCCGCGCTGTCGTTGGGAATGTCGGCGAGCACGTCCCACGCGTCCGCGTCGTCGAACGGGTGCACGCCGCCTTTCTCTGCCGCAGACTCGGCTCCCACGACCGCACCGGCCTCCGCACCCGCCTCCCCCGCGGCGCCGAGACCGATCAGCGCGCCGATCTTGCCGCCCAGCTCGACCGCTTCCGCGGGCGACAGGGTGCTCAGGCGCTCGACCGCGATGTTGCCTCGCGGGTCCTTGTGGACGGCGAGAGCGTCGATCACCCGGATGGAGTCGGTCTTGCGCAGCTTCTCCAGTTCGGCGATCACCTCACCGCGGAAGTCCGGGTGTGTGAAGCCCAGCACGATCAGTTGGATCGGCCCGATGGCCATGCGACCCCTCCTCGACTCGATCAGTTGTCTCATCGTCGGGGCGCCCAGGCCTCGGTCACCTCATCCGCTGCGGGTGGAACGCACGGCGAACACGGTCACCGCACCGGGCTCGGCCGGGTCCGCGGCAGGAACGCGGCCGCCACCACGCCGCCCAGTGCGATCACCGCCAGCACGATCAGCGCCAGCGCGTACGAGCGTTCGGGTGTTCTGGTGATGCCGGCGACGAGGATGGTGCCCGCGATCGCGGCGCCGAGTGAGGACCCGAGGTTCGACACACTGCGGGACAGACCGGAGATCTCGCCCTGCAGTGCGTCCGGGAAGCTCGACTGCACGACGTTCACCGACGGGGTCAGCATCGCGCCGATGCCGAGCCCGATCAGGAAGAGGCCCGGCAGGAACGTCCACACCTGCGGCGAGATCGCGAGCAGGGCGAGGAAGAGCCCGATGCCCGCGACCGTGACGGCGAACCCGGTCAGGACGAGGCTGCGCTGCGTGTGCCGTTCCGCGAGGCGCTCGGCCAGCAACGACGCGAGCAGCACGCCCACCGTCGCCGCCGTGAGGATCAGGCCGGTCTGGATCGCGTTGTAGCCGCGCACCACCTGGAGGTAGGCCGAGACCACGAACGAGATGCCCATGAGCACGAGCCACTGCACGTTCTGGGTGACCAGGCCGAGGTTGGAGGTGCGGCTGCGGAACAACGCGGTCGACAGCAACGGCTCGACGCCCGCGCGTTCCTTGGCGCGCACCGAGTGGAAGAACCACACCAGGGTGAGAGAGCCGGCGACGAGCAACCCGGCCATCAGCCAGAGGTTGTCGTCCGCCGCCAGCACACCGGACACGACCAGGACGAGCCCCGTCGACGACAGCACGGCGCCGCGCACGTCGAACGGACGGGCCGGGTCCGGCGGCCCGGGATCCCTGACGTACCTGCGGCTCAGCACGAAGATCACCACGATCACCAGCGCCTGGAACAGGAACGCGACCCGCCAGCTGAGTGCCGTCGTGATGAGCCCGCCGATCAACGGTCCGGTGGCCGCGCCGATGCCCGCCATGCCGTTGATCGCACCGAACGCGCGGGCCCGCGCGGTGACGCCGCTGAACAGCATCGTCGCCAGGATGTAGACGGGCGGGATCAGCAGCGCGGTGCCGACACCTTCGAAGATCGAGTTGCCGAGGACGAGGACCGGCAGACCGGGTGCGAGCGCGCTCAACACGGCGCCGACACCGTACACGGCGAGGCCGGCGGTGAGACATCGCTTGCGGCCGTACCGGTCGGTGAGTTTGCCGCCGGGGATCATCAGCGCCGCCATGACCAGCAGGAAGATCGTGATCGCGAGTTGAACGCCGTGGACGGTGGTGTCCAGGTCACTGCTGATGTCGTTGATCATCACGTTCATGTTGGAGCCGGCGAAGCTGCAGATGAACTGGGCGAGGGCGAGAGGGACGAGCGCTTTGCGCAAGGCCTTGGAGTCCACCTGCGCAGACTCCAACGGCCACGTCCTGGCCGCTTCACCCGCCGCGAATGAGGCACCTCACCGGTGCTCCACCGCGGCGGGTGGTGTGCCGCCGGCCGCAAAGCTGTTGCGTCACAGGTGAACCGGAGCCACCGGTTCCGGTACGGCCGGATGCCGGCCTCGCCGTTCGCGTTCTTCCGCGGCGCGGCAGCGGTGATGGCCGGCGACCTCGCGAAGATCCCGTTCTCCGGTCTGACCTGCCAGCTCAGCGGAGACGCACACGTGAGCAACTTCGGGGTCTTCGCCTCCCCGGAGCGGCAACTGGTGTTCGACCTCGACGACTTCGACGAGACATCTCCCGGCCCGTGGGAGTGGGACGTCAAGCGCCTCGCGGCCAGCCTCGCCGTCGGCCGGTACCGCTCGGCGATGATCCGCTTCGCCGAGCAGGGTCATCTCGAGGTGTGGTACGCGCACGCCGGTGTCGACGAGGTGGAGATCCTCCTCGAGGAACACGGAGACAAGGCCAAGAAGCGCCGTTTCGCGCAGGAGCAAGCGAAAGCCCGCGCGCGGGTCAGCCTGCAGGCCTGCCGCAAGCTGACCTCCGTTGTCGACGGACGTCGGCGCATCGCCGCGGACCCGCCGCTCCTGGTGCCGCTGGGCCACCTGCTTCCCGACACCGACCGGGCGGATCTGGAGCTCCTGGTCCAGGACCTCCTCGCCGGCTACACCGCCACTCTGTCCGTCGATCGGCGTCATCTGATGAACGGGTTCCAGTTCGTCGACATGGCGCGCAAGGTCGTCGGAGTCGGCAGTGTCGGGACCCGGTGCTGGGTCGTGCTGCTGCACGGGCGTGACGAGAACGATCCGCTTTTCCTGCAGGTGAAAGAGGCGTCGCGATCAGTTCTCGCGGACCACCTGCCCACCGTCGCGAGCGCGAACCACTCCAGCGACGGCGAGCGGGTCGTGACCGGGCAGCGGCTGATGCAGGCCGTCAGCGACATCTTCCTGGGCTGGCGGACCGCCGCAGGCATCGACGGACTCACCAGGGACTTCTACGTCCGGCAGTTGCGCGACTGGAAGGGCTCGGCCTCGGTCGAGACCATGGACGCGGCCGGTCTGCGGCTGTACGGCGCGCTGTGCGGGTGGACGTTGGCCAGAGCGCACGCGCGCACCGGCGACCGGATCGCGATGGCCGCGTACCTCGACGACGGCAAGGCCTTCGACATCGCGCTGGCCGAGTTCGCCGAGAGCTACGCGGATCGCAACGAGCAGGACTACCGGCTGCTGGTGCAGGCAGCGAAGTCAGGACGCACAACTGTACGAAGTGGACTGTGATGATCCCCGCCAGGAACCGCACTCCGTCCTAGGAGACCAAGAATGTGCCGATGGCTCGCGTACTCCGGTCCCCCTGTCCTGCTGGAGGAGCTCCTCTACGTTCCGGCGAACTCGCTCGTCGCGCAGAGCAAGCACTCCCGGCTGGGAGTGGAGACCACCAACGGTGACGGCTTCGGCGTCGGCTGGTACGCGACCGCGCCGGCGCCGGGTCTGTTCCTCAGCACGGAACCCGCTTGGAACAACCGCAACCTGCGCGAGCTCGCGGCGCAGATCACGGCGGGTGTCGTCTTCGCGCACATCCGCGCGTCCACCGGCACAGCGATCCAGCAGACGAACTGCCACCCCTTCCGGCACGGTCGCCGGCTGTGGATGCACAACGGCCTCATCGCCGAGTTCCCCTTGGTGCGCAGGGAACTCGCGTTGGTGGTCGATCCCTCGCTCTACGCCGGGACAGCACCGACATCACGACGCTGCAACAGCAGTACCCGGACAACCCCGCACTGCACTCGCTCTCCGCCGACACGCGGCTCGTGGTGTCCGAGCCGCTGGGCGATCTGCACGGCGTCTGGCGCGAGATGCCCGAGTCGACCTGCGTCGTCACGCGCGACGGCGTCCAGGAACTCCTCGAGTTCCGGCCTCGCCACTGACCTGATCACCGCACCCGCTAGTTGGCTCTCACACGTCTGGTGTCGTACGCCCACATCGCGATCTCCACGCGGTTGCGTGCGCCGAGCTTGGTCATCAACGACGCGACGTGGTACTTGACCGTGCTCAGGCCGACGAAGAGCTCGGTGGCGATCTCGGCGTTGGTCCGGCCCCGTGCCACCAGCGCGAGCACCTCCTCCTCGCGCTCGGTGAGCGGGTCGACGGGCTGGACCGGTACCGCCGGCGCCTGGTCGGCGAAGATCGCCAGCAACCGACCGGTGACGTTGGGGGCGATCAACGCGTCCCCGTTGGCCGCCGCGTGGATGGCCTGCACGAGCAGCGCCGGACCGGCGTCCTTGAGCAGGAAGCCGCGGGCGCCGGCGCGCAGGGCGCCGAGGACGTACTCGTCGAGGTCGAAGGTGGTGATCACGACGACCGCCATCGGGTCCGTCACGGCCGATCCGGCCAGGCGCCGCGTCACTTCGACGCCGTCGAGCCCAGGCATCCGGATGTCGATGAGGAGGACGTCGGGACGCAGCCGGGTCGCCAGGTCGAGCGCTGCGAGTCCGTCCGCCGCCTCCCCCACGACCTCGATGTCGGGTTGCGCGCCGAGGATCATCACCAGCCCGGTCCGGACCAGGTCCTGGTCGTCGGCCACGACAACACGGATGCTCACGCCACCACCTCCGCCGGCAGCACGGCCTCGACCACCCAGCCACCCTCGGACCCCGGCCCGGCAGAAAGCGATCCGCCGAGGAGCTGGGCGCGCTCGGCCATGCCCAGCAAGCCGAACCCGGCCTCCGGAGCCGGCCCCGGCTCGGTCCGTCCGTCGTCGCTGACACGCAGCCTGACGGCGTCACCCTCCCTGAGCACGTCGATCTCGACGCGGGTCGCGCTCCGGGCGTGCCGCACGGCGTTGGTCAGCGACTCCTGCGCGAGCCGGTACAGCGCGGCGTCCACGGGTCGTGCCAGCCGGGTCAGCGAACCGTGCAGCGAGACCTCGACGGTGAGCGTCGCGTCGGCGCGCGCCAGAGCAGGCAGATCCGCCACCCCCAGCTGCGGCGAGTAGGCGACGGTTTCCTCGTCCCGCAGCACCCGCACCATGGATCTCATCTCCGCCAGAGTCCGCGACGCCTCGGACTCGATCGCGGCCAGGACCTCGGCAGCCTTCTCGGGCTGAATGCCGGCGACCACGCCACCCGCCTGCGCCTGCACCGCGATGGCCGACACGTGGTGGGCGACTGTGTCGTGCAGCTCCCGCGCCAGCGCCACCCGCTCCTGATTGCGGATCTCGCGCTGTTGGCGGTGCCAGAGGTCCGCGCGGTAGCGGAACACCGCCGCGAGGGCGACGACCAACAGCAAGAGGACACACCCGCCGAAGAAGTCGGCCCAGCCCGCGGAGGAGACGTACATCCCCAGCGCGACGACGACTGTCACGAACGCCGTCCCCCAGACCATCTCCCGTCCCGAGCCCCACCGCACCAGGGAGTAGAGCAGGATCAGGACGGCCGTCGTGGAGTAGAGGCCGAGATCCCCGGTGCGCGCAGCCAGCTGGAGAACCGAGAGCAGCCCGACGACGCCCCACCCGACCACAGCGGCCACCAGAGGACGACCCCGCCGCCAGAGCAGCGCAGGCGTCAGCGTCAGGGCGAGCACCGTGACGAGGGGTTGCCAGGCCAACCCCGGCCGAGCGATGCCCTCGACCAGGGTGGCAGCCACGAACACGCCCACCAGCAGCCAGTCGAGCCGACCGACGGGTGGCGCGTCAGCAGGCCGCGGCTCACGAGAGATGGAGCGCCAGACAGTGACCACCGCTCCAGCCTAGGGATCTGCGCGCCTCGGCGGACCAGCCGAAAGAACAGGACGGAGACCGTGCCATCGGCCAGGCGAACCCAAGCCTCCGGGCCGGGGTGCCCGCCGCCGGGCTCAGCGATCGTGAACCCACCGATCTTCACCACAACAACGGAGCCCACGATGAGAACACGACCCAACGCCACACTGGAAGACCAGCGGATCCCGGTGAGAGCCAAGCTCGCCGCAACGTGGACCAGCTTCATGTTCCTGTACGCCTACGTGGACATTCTCAACTTCTACACGCCCGGCGTCATCGAAGACATCCTCAACGGCAAGGTCTTCAAGTTCGACCTCTCCCAGACCTTCTCGACCACGGCGCTGACCCTCATGGCCATCCCGATCCTCATGGTCGTCCTGTCGATGACGCTGCCCGCCCGGGCGAACCGCATCACCAACCTCACCGTCGCCTCGCTCTACGCCCCCGTCACGGCGTTCAACGCGACGGGCGAATCCTGGCTGTACTTCTACGGCCTCGGCGTCGCCCTGGAACTGGCCCTTCTCGCCCTCATCGTGCGGTATGCCTGGACCTGGCCCCGCACCACACCGTCGGCGACTGGCCCGGACCGTGAAACCGTTCGCGCTCAACAACAAGCGTGAACCCAAGCGCGGCAACGTCCTGACCCCGCCGGAACCTGCAGCACGCCGCATCTCCGGACCACTTGCGGCGTAACAAATCCACCGCCCCTCGCACCATCGGAGGGAGGGGCGCGACGGCCGCCGAAGGTCAACCCCAGAACAGCAAGAAACCCGCCTGACCAGCGGAATTCGCTCGGTCAGACGGGTTCTACCTACAAGTGGAGCTGAGGGGACTCGAACCCCTGACCCTCACACTGCCAGTGTGATGCGCTACCAGCTGCGCCACAGCCCCTTGAAGGTCCACGTTTCCGGGAGGTTTCCCTCTCGTTCTCGTGTGGCAATACCGTACATCACCCGTGCCACAAGATAAAAATCGGGGGTACCCGAACCGCATTCGGCCTGGTAGGGCCGGGTGATACCCACCGGAGCCCCGCCGACCCGAAGATCGAGTGCATGGACCCCGAGGCCCGTCGCGAGCTGCGCAAACGCCGCCGCAGAGACCTTGCAGGCCGCCTCTTGAGCACCAACAGCTTCCGGGCGCCAGGCGGAGAGAAGTTGGAGTGACGCGCGGCACAGCCGTCGAGTCCACACAGGACATCACGAAGAACACAGCGCCTGGCCCAATACGAACAGGGCCAGGCGCTGATCGACAGGCTTACTTGGTCAGGTCGGACAGCCAGTTCTTGTTGTCCAGGTCGACGAGCTTGCCGTTCGCGGCAACGCTCGGCGTCCCGCGGAAGCGACCGGTGTCCGCGTCCTTCAGCACAGGATCGTTGCTGGTCTTGGACATCAGCTCGTCGAGCTGCGCCTTGTAGGTCTGGTTCTGCACGCAGGACTCGAAGCCGGCCGACGTGACGCCGAGGTCCTTGCCCAGCTTGATGAGCTGGTCCTTGGTGTAGCCGGCTTCGCCTTCCTCCGGCTGCGCGCCGAACAGCGCCGCGTGGAACTCGTTGAACTTGCCGCCGTCGGCCACGCACAGCGCGGCGTTGGCCGACTCGGTCGAGTAGCCCTCGGGCTTCGAGAGGCGGTTCAGCATCGGCAGGATGTTGTAGCGGACCTTGACCTTGCCGTCCTCGACCGCCTTCTTGATGTCCGAGCCGTAGGTCTTCTCGAACGTGCCGCAGATCGGGCAGAGGAAGTCCTCGTACACGTCGATCGTCACGGTCGCGGTGTCCTTGCCGACCAGCACGGAGCTGCCGTCGCGGACCGCGGGCGCCGAGATGATGTGGTCCGGGGACGTCTGCGGGATCGCGCCGTCGGACGCTGGGTTCGAGGACTTCGTCGACTGGAACACGACGTAGCCGATGACGGCGATGGCCAGCACCGCTACGACGGCCACGCCTGCGATGATCTTGGTTCGGTCCGAACCGCCCGTCGAACGGGCCTGGGCCACCGCACGCGCGGCCTGCTTCTTCTTCCGCGCACTGCGCTCTGCTCCACCCACGGCGACGAGGGTAGCGACACAAACTAAAGGAAAGCTGAGTACCCGATCACGCTTCCGGGTGGCGTGGCTTGCCGCCGACCCGTTCGCCGGTCGGGATCTCGGCGCTCTCGTCGAGGCAGCCGCACTCGGGAGCAACGGCCTCGGCCGTGTGCTCCTCCTCGTGCGTGGGCAGGGTCTCGGGGGCGACGAACCAGAAGCCGACGGCCAGCAGGAGCGACGCGCCGGTGATGGCGAACGAGGCTTCGAAGCCGAACGAGTCGGCCAGCAGACCGGCGCACATCGGGCCGATGATCGCGCCCAGGTCGGTCACCATCTGGAAGCCCGCCAGGACCGGGCCGCCCTTGCCCTTGGCGCCGATCACGTCGGCGACCACGGCGTTCTGCGGCGGGTTCAGCAGGCCGGCGCCCATACCCGCGATCAGCGACGCGGCCATGAACATCCACATGTCACCGGTGAAGCCCATCCAGATCGTCGCGAGGCCGCTCACCACCAGGCCGGCGACGGCGACGGGTTTGCGGCCGCGGGTGTCGGCGATCTTGCCGGACAGGAACAGCATCGACGCGTTGCCGGCGGCGAACACCGACATCGAGATGCCCGCCACGGCCGCGCTGTGGTGCAACGCCTCGATGACGAACACCGGCACCAACGAGATCCGCACGCCGAACACGGCCCAGCCGTTCGCGAACCCGGACGCGAGCGCCGCCCGGTACGCCCGGTGCCGCACCGCCTCGCGGACCGTCATCGGGACGTCTTTGTTGGTCTTGTCGAGAGCGGCGAGAGTCGAACGGCGCAGGAAGAACCAGACCACGAACGCAGCGAGGCACAGCAACAGGCCGTACGACACGAACGGCACCCACACGCCGAACGGCACGAGGCCGGCACCGACGATCGGGCCGCACACGTTGCCGACGAGGAAGCCCGCCGCCCACAGCCCGGACGCCCGCCCCCGCATCGGCGCCGGCGTGATGCGGATCAACAGGCCCAGCGCGGCCACCGTGAACATCGTCGACCCGATGCCGGCCAGCGCGCGCCACCCCAGCATCTCGGGATAGCTCGACGAGAAGCCCGACAGCGCGGTGCCGACGGCCACGATGAGGATGCCGACGATGTAGACGTGCGGTTCGCCGAACTTGTTGACGAGTCGGCCGCTCATCGGCGCGAACGCCAGTCGCACGAACGCGAACGTGCTGATCAGAGCCGCGACAGCGGTGTGACCGACGCCGAACGACGCGGCGTACACCGGCAGCACCGGTGCCACGATCCCGAACCCGATGGCGATGATGAAGCTCGCCGCGACCAGAACCCACACCTCGACCGGTAACCGCTCGCGCACACAGCCTCCTTTAGCCCTGCTAAGGATATGTCACGCGGCAACTAAATAACTCAGTCGAGCAGCTCATCCACTCTGCGTACATATGCCGTCACGGGATAGGCGGCCATGAACCCGCACGCCTCGGCGAACCGCTCCCCCGGACCCTCGTCCACCTGCGACGCGACCAGATGAGCACCAGCCGAACGCAGCGCCGCAGCAGCAGACACCACCAACGAGCGCCCAACGCCACGCCGCCGCCGTGCCGGACGCACGACGCACTGCTCGACCAACCCCACACCGCGTTCGGCGAACCCCGACACGAACCCGCCGATCCGGTCGCCGTCGTCCACCACCAACAACGAACAACGCGGATCGTCCAATCGATGCCCGAGCCACCGCGTCAACCTGTCCCGGTTGCCGACCAGCTCGTCCGACAGCAGCTCGACGATCCCCGGCAGGTCCCCGTCGACAGCCCGCCTGACCTCGGACGCCACCGAAGCAGGCCCGCGATGAACCACGGTCAACAACTCCTCGACCGCGTACCAGCCGGAGTCGTCGGCGATCCCCTCGATCTCGTCCACGGTCGTCGGCGACGCGTACACCACCGCCTCGGCACGTCCCACGTCCGCGAACGTCTGCTCCAGCTGCAACAACGTGGACGCGACCTCGACCGACGAGCCGTCCAGCGCGCAGCCGAAGTTCCCGGACGGCAGCGGGTTCTCGCGGTTGATCACGACCGCCGCGCACCCGACCCTGCCGACCTTGCCGTAGCGCACCGCACCGGACGCGAGCCGCGCTCCCTCCACCAGGATCGCGAGCGACCGCGCCTGGTACGGGTCCAGCAGCTCCGGGTCGTCGGGATCGCGCAACGGGTCAACCATGGCTTCACCCTGACACACTCAACGATGTGCACCTGCCTGATCTCCCGGTGAAGTCGGTCCTGCCCGAACTCCTCAAAACGCTCGACGACCACGGAGCAGCCGTGCTCGTCGCCCCACCGGGCACCGGCAAGACCACGCTCGTCCCGCTCGCCCTCGAAGGCAAGATCGTCGTCGCCGAGCCGCGCAGAATCGCCGCGAGAGCAGCCGCCGCACGCATGGCGAGCCTCCTCGGCGAACCCGTGGGCCACACCGTCGGCTACTCGGTCCGCGGCGACCGCAAGACCAGCAGGCACACCCGGATCGAGGTCGTGACCAGCGGGCTTCTCGTCCGCAGGCTCCAGCACGACCAGGAGCTCGAGGGCGTGGGCACCGTCCTGCTCGACGAGTGCCACGAACGCCACCTCGACGCCGACCTGCTCCTCACGCTCCTCCTGGACGCCAAGGCGGGCCTGCGCCCTGACCTCAAGCTCCTGGCCACGAGCGCGACCGTTGCCGCGCAGCGGCTCTCCGACCTGCTCAACGCACCGGTCCTGCACAGCGAGTCGCGCATGTACCCGACGGAGATGACCTACGTCCCGCCGGCGCGCAACGAGCACATCGAGAACACCGTCGCCAGGGCCATCAACAGGGCCCTGTCCGAAGTGGACGGCGACGTCCTCGCGTTCCTGCCCGGTGTGAGAGAAATCAACCGGACGGCGAGCCTGCTCAACGCCGACACCGTGATCCTGCACGGCCAGCTCAACGCCCAGACGCAGGACGCCGCCCTGAAACCCGGCAGCCGCCAACGGGTCGTGCTCGCCACGAGCATCGCCGAGTCGAGCCTCACCGTCCCCGGCGTGCGCGCGGTCGTCGACGCCGGCCTCGCCCGCGTGCCCAGGGTCGACCACCGGCGGGGTCTCGCCGGGCTCACCACGATCCGCGTCTCCCAGGCCGTGGCCGACCAGCGCGCTGGACGAGCGGGACGTGAAGCCCCCGGCCGCGTCTACCGCTGCTGGCCCGAGCACGAGCACTCGACGCTGCCCCGCTACCCGGAGCCGGAGATCCGCACGGCCGACCTGACCAGGCTCGCCCTGGAACTCGCGGTGTGGGGCACGCCGGACGGCACCGGTCTGAACTGGTGGGACGCCCCGCCGGAGGGTGCGCTCAAGGCCGCGCAGGAGACCCTGAACGCGCTCGGCGCACTCGAACCGGACCGCCGTGACCGCATCGCGAACGTCGGCCTGCACCCCCGGCTCGGCCGCGCGCTCATCGACGGCAGCGCGCTGGCGGGCAACCGCACGGCAGCCGAGGTCGTGGCCCTGCTCGACGACAGCACCCACCCCGGTACGACGGACCTGGCGACCGCGTTGAAAGCCCCCGGCAAGTGGCGCAAGGAAGCCAAGAAGCTCGAGAAGCTCGGCAGCAACCCGGCGGGCAACGGCGACCCGGCGCTCGTCGTGGCACTCGCCTACCCGGAACGGCTGGCGAAACGCCGGTCCAAGAACAGCACCGTCTACCTGATGGCCAACGGCACGGCCGTCGAGCACACCGACTCGCACGCCAAGTGGCTGGCCGTCGCGATCGCCGACCGCGAACCGGGCAGCAAGCACGGCCGCATCCGGCTCGCCGCCCCCGCCGACGAAGAGCTCGCCGTCACCGCCGCCGCGGCCCTGGTGCACACCGAAGACGACATCCGGTGGAACGGCGACGTGATCGCGAACAGCGTCCGCAAGCTCGGCGCGATCACGCTCGACGAACGCAAGCTCACCGACCTCGCCAAGTCCCAGCAGGCACTCCGCATGGGCCTCGAAGCCGAAGGCCTGGGCCTGCTCAAGTGGACCGACGCCGCCAAACGCTTGCGCGAGCGCATGGCGTTCCTGCACCGCACCCGCGACTGGCCGAGCGTCGACGACGAGAGCCTGATCAAAGCGATCGACCTAGGCCAGGCGAAGAAGCGCTCCGACCTGGCCAAGATCGACACCACCGGGTTGCTGCGCAGCCTGCTGCCGTGGCCGGAGGCGGCCGAGTTCGACCAGCTCGCCCCGGAACGCATCGGCCAGGGCAAGGTCGACTACACCCAGGACCAGCCCGCACTGCACGTCCGCATCCAGGACGCCATGAAGTGGGCCGACACACCGCAGATCGCGGGCGTTCCCGTCGTGGTGCACCTGCTCTCCCCCGCGGGCCGTCCCACCGCCGTGACCAGCGATCTCAGGACCTTCTGGCGCAACGGCTACCTGCGGGTGCGCAGTGAGCTCAAGGGCAGGTATCCCAAGCACCACTGGCCCGAGCGGCCCTACGACAGGAGCAGATGAGCGACCGCCTTGAACCATTAGGAATCGAACAACGTTATTGTTGTCTATGGCGCACATCGCGATCTTCCTCATGCCCGAGCGCGGACACGTCCTGCCCGTGCTCGGGATGATCGCCGAGCTCGTGCGTCGCGGTCACCGCGTGAGCTGCCCGGTCCCCGCCCAGTTCGCCGCGGCCGTCACCGAGAGCGGCGCGAACGCGATCCCCTGCACCACGACGCTTCCGGCCGAGCTGCCCGAGTCGCTCTACGACGCGGCACGGCTCGCGCTCACCGAGGCGGAGTCGGCGTTGCCGCAGCTGGAGGGCAGGTTCCGAGACGACCGCCCCGACATCGTGCTGTGGGACATCGCGGCCTGGGCGGGCGGGGTGATCGCCCGCAGGCTCGGCGTGCCACACCTCCTGCTGGACAGCTTTCTGACCAGCAACGCGCACTGGTCGCTCGGCGCCGCGGTCCTGCCGGCGCGGACGTTCGACCGCGAGGCGATCAGGTTCTTCACCAACGTCCAGGACTTCGTCGGCTGCTCACTGCCCGAGTTCGTCGCGGGCGCCCAGCGCCGGATCGCCTTGTTCCCCAGGGAGTTCCAGCCCGAGGGCGACACGTTCGACGAGCGGTTCGTCTTCGCCGGGCCCGCTCTGACCGAGCGGACGTTCCAGGGCACTTGGCAGCCACCGAACGGAAAGCCGGTGGTGCTCGCGACGACCGGCACGCAGATCTGCGCCGACGCGGCGCGCGGAATGCCGTGGCACCTCGTCACCAAAGGCAAGATCCGCACCTGGGCGCCGAACGTCGAGGTGCACGACGAGGTGCCGCAGCTCGCCGTGTTGAGGCACGCGAGCGTGTTCATCACCCGCGGCGGCATCAGCGGCGTGATGGAGGCGCTGCACCACGGCGTTCCCATGATCGTCGTCCCGCGCATGACCGACCAGCGGTTCAACGGCCAGCGCGTCGAGGAGCTCGGGCTCGGCGTGCTGCTCGACGCCGTGACCGAGGAGAGCGTGCGCTCGCTGGTCGACCAGCTGACGTCGGATTCCTCGATCGCCGCACGGGTGAAGGACATGCAGCGGATGATTCAGCGTGCAGGCGGCGGCACGGCCGCGGCGGACGTCGTCGAGGAGGAGCTCGCGCGGTGAGACGGTTCTGGGACGACGCGGTCCGCACGCTCGGCGGCACACCGGACGCAGGCGATCTCGTCGAGCGCTACGCCGAACCGCATCGGGCGTACCACAACGCCGTTCACGTGGCGTGCGTCGTGCGTGACTCGGCGAAGCTGGCCGACGCGTTCGCGTTCACCGCGGAGGAACGCGCGATCCTGACGCTCGCCGCCTGCGCCCACGACGTGATCTACGACGGCAAACCGGGCGACGACGAACGCGCGTCGGCGGCGTGGGCGCGGGAACACCTGGCAGGGCTGGAAGAAGAGCACGTCGCGCGGGTGGAGTCGCTGGTTCTAGCCACGATCACGCACTCGTCCGACGATCCGCTCGCGCACGTGCTGCTCGACGCCGACCTCGCGATCCTCGGCTCGGACCCGGAGCAGTACGAACGCTACAGCCGGGCGGTGCGCCAGGAGTACGCGCAGTACGACGACGCCACGTGGCGCTTCGGACGCGCCAGGGTGCTGAAGACCTTGCTGGACCGCGAGGTCCTGTTCGTGACCGAACCCGCACGGCAGCTGTGGGACGCCACCGCGCGGATGAACCTCGCGCGTGAACTTCAGTCGCTGGAGTAGAGCACTCGGGTCGCGGTGGTGAAGCGCCGCAACGTCTCCCGAATCGGCTCGACACCGATGCCCGGCCCCGTCGGCACGTGCATGACACCGTCCTTCAGCTCGAACGGCTCGGTGACGTCCTCCGCGAAGTACCGGCGCGACGCCGAAACGTCGCCCGGCAGCACGAATCCGGGCAACGCCGCCAGCGCGAGGTTCGGCCCGCGCCCGATGCCGGTCTCGAGCATTCCGCCGCACCACACCGGAATCCCGTGCGCGACCGCGACGTCGTGGATCCGCCGCGCCTCCAGGTACCCGCCGACGCGCGCGGGCTTGATGTTGATGACCCGGCACGCGTCCAGCGCGATCGCCGTCGCCGCGTCCTTGGCGGAGGTGATCGACTCGTCGAGACAGATCGGCGTGCGGATCCGTTGCGCGAGCAGCGAATGGCCGCGGATGTCGTCCTCCGCCAACGGCTGTTCCATCAGCAGAAGACCGAACTCGTCGAGGCGGCGCAGGTGTTCCGCGTCCGCCAGCGTGTACGCGGTGTTCGCGTCGACCTGCAGCAGCACGTCCCCGAACCGTTCACGCACGGCTCGCACCGGTTCGACGTCCCAGCCCGGCTCGATCTTGAGCTTGATCCTGGCGTAGCCCTCGGCGAGATAGGCCTCGACGTCCGCGAGCAGCTCGGGGATCGAGTTCTTGATCCCGACCGACACCCCCGCGGGCACGCGATCGGCCGTGGCGCCCAGGTACGTCCCGATCGACATCCCGTACGACCGCAGCTCGGCGTCCAGGACCGCGGTCTCCAGCGCGGCCTTGGCGAGCTTGTGGCCCTTGACCGCCTCGGTTCTACGGCCAACCTCTGCGGCGGTGACTTCGGGCGTCACCCGCGGCACGAGGTGCTGGGACAGCACGAGCTCCGCGGCGCCGACGAACTCCGAGCAGTACAACGGTTCCGGGTCGGCGGCGAACTCCGACCAGCCCTCGGCGGAGTCCGTGACCACGCGCAGCAGGAACGTGTCCTTCGTCGTCATCGTCCCGAACGACGTGCGAAACGGCGACACCAGCGGAATCGCGACGTGCAGCAGCTCTACCCGTTCGATCTTCACAGACGCTCCAACCCGTACCAGCCGTCACGGGACATCGACGTCGCCACGTAGCCCTGCGCGCAGGCCTCGACGAACACGCCGCGCACCGCCTCGCGCCACTGCCGGGCGAGCTCCGCGGACTCCTTGCGCACCCGCACGACGTCGTGCGGCACCCGGCACCAGATCCGCTCGCCGTCCGTGCGCGCCAACGGTTCTCCGTCTGGCGCAGTACGAACGACCTCACCGGCGGGCAACGACTCGCGCGGCTCGCGGGCACCGGTGAGATCCCACCGCACGGTCAGCCGGTCGCTCTCGTCACCGTCGTTCACGCCGTCACGCATCGGCCCGTAGAAGTCCACTGTGTACTCGACGGCGACGGCGCCGAGCTTGACCAGGTTGAACCGGGCGTTGCGCGCCACCAGAGGATCGTAGGTCCACCGCATCGACCTGGCGCCGAGCTCGACCGCCCAGTCCTTCTGCGCGAGCTTCAACGGGTGCCCGACGCCGGACCGCGCCGCCGCGATCATCGAGTACACCGACCCGTCCGGGCAGAAGAGCCCGGTCGTGGCGCCGACCAGCTCGTCACCGTCGAAGGCTCCGATCGTCGCGCCGCCCGCGTGCCGGATGCAGTGCAACGTCTCCGTCGACAGGACGTCCTGGGTCGTCTCCCAGACCTCGGCGTAGTAGGCGGCGACGCGAGCGATGCCGGGAACGTCAGAAATCACTCGGAACCGCAAGGCGGGCCTTCCTCACGCTGTACCCGAAGTAGATGACGAACCCCAGGACCATCCACGCCAGGAACGCGATCCACGTGTCCAGCCCGAGACTGAACATCATGTAGACGCAGAAACCGAGTCCCAGCAACGGCGTGACCGGTGAGAACGGCACCCGGAAGGTGCGCTGGCGGTCCGGCTCGGTGCGGCGCAGGATGATCACCGCGATGTTGACCAGCGCGAACGCGAACAGAGTGCCGATGCTGGTCGCGTCGGCCAGCGAACCCAGCGGCACCAGCGCGGCGAGCACCGCGATGAACAGGCCGACGACGACCGTGTTCACGAACGGCACACCGGTCTTCGGGCTGAGCTTCGCGAAGATCGACGGCACGAGTCCGTCGCGGGACATCGCGTAAAGGATCCGCGTCTGTCCGTAGAGGACGGTCAGCACGACGGACGTGGTCGCGACCACAGCGCCGATGGACAGCAGGATCGGCCAGATCGCGCCGCTCACGTTGTCGGTCAGCACCCGGCTCAGCGCGGCCTCGGTGCCCTCGAACGTCTGCCACGGCATGGCACCGACCGCGGCCAGGGCCACCGCGCAGTACAGCGCGGTGATCACGACCAGGGAGAGGATGATCGCGCGCGGCAGGTCGCGCTGCGGGTTCTTCGCCTCCTCACCGGCGGTCGACGCGGCGTCGAATCCGATGTAGGAGAAGAACAAGGTGGCCGCGCCGGCGCTCATGCCCGCCAGGCCGAGCGGGAACAGCGGCTGCAGGTTGCCGGCCTTGAACGCGGTGAACGCGACCGCGCAGAACATCAGCAGCGCGCCGACCTTCACCCACACCAGGATCGTGTTCGTGCGCGCGCTGCCCTTGGCACCGCCCAGCAACACGAGCATCGAGATGACCACGACCAGCACGGCGGGGACGTTCACGATCCCGCCCGCACCGGGCGGCTGGCTCAGCACGTCGGGAATGCGCAGCCCTGTCACCAGATCCAGCAGCTCGTTGACGTACTGGCCCCACCCGACCGCAACCGCCGCGACCGAGACGCCGTACTCCAGCACCAGACACCAGCCGCACACCCACGCGACGATCTCGCCGAGCGTGGCGTAGGTGTAGGAGTACGAGGAGCCCGACGCCGGAATGAGGCCCGCCAGTTCGGCGTAGGACAGCGCGGAGAACAACGCGGTGATGCCTGCCAGCACGAACGACACCACGACGGCGGGACCGGCGAGCGGCACCGCCTGCCCCAGCACGACGAAGATGCCGGTGCCGAGCGTGGCGCCGATGCTGATCATCGTGAGGTGGCCGACGCCCATGGTGCGCTTCATCTCGCTGCCAGGGTGAGTCAGCTGGTCGATCGGCTTGCGCCGCAACACTCGCGCCCCGACGCGCTGTTCGTTGCTCATCCGGACAACCTAACCGGTGAGTCAGTTATTGGCGGCCACCAACCGGGCGGAACGTGCGGCGGTACGTGTCCGGTGGCACACCGACCGTCCGGTGGAAGTGCCTGCGCAACGTCGTGGCGGTGCCCATCCCGGAGACCTCCGCGATCAGGTCGACGCTGTCGTCCGTCATCTCCAGCAGCTCCTGGGCGCGCCTGATCCGCTGGGTGTGCAGCCACTGCAACGGCGTGGTGCCCGTCACGGCCTTGAAGAGCCGGGCGAGGTGGCGCGAGCTCATGTTCGCCTGCCGCGCCAGGTCCTCGACCGTCAGCGCCTGGTCGAGCCGGGTGAGCGCCCAGCCGAACAGTTCCGTGAGCGGGTGACCTTCGTCGGACGGCACGGGCGCGAGCACGAACTGGGCCTGCCCGCCGTCCCGGTGCGGTGACACGACGAGCCTCCTGGCCGCCGTGTTGGCCGTGGCGGTGCCGTGGTCAGCGCGGATCAGGTACAGGCTGAGGTCGATCGCCGCCGCCTTGCCCGCGCTCGTCATCACCTGGCCGTTGTCGACGTACAGCACGTCCGGGTCGACCTCCACGCGCGGATACCGCTGCGCCAGCACGTCGGTGTGCGCCCAGTGCGTCGTCGCCCTGAGCCCGTCGAGCAGCCCCGCCTCGGCCAGCACGAACGCGCCCGTGCACAACGACACGATCCGCGCGCCCGCGTCGTGGGCGGCCCGCACGGCTTGGACGAGCTCCAAGTCGATCGGCTCGTCCACGTCCGCGATGGCGGGCACGATCACCGTGTCCGCGCGGCCGAGCTGGTCGAGCGGCAGGTCCGGCTCGAGCGTGAACCGGCCGACGCGCACCGGCCCGTTGCCGCAGACCTTGACGTCGTAGTCGAGCTGAGGCGCGGTGAAGATCTCGTAGGTGGCGGTCAGCTCGAAGTGCAGCATCCCGTGGGTCACGGCGAACGCAAGCATGTCCGAAATTGTACGCATCGCGTCGTTCCGGACACTAGTTCGTTCTCGTCTCCCCCAGTTGAATGATTCGCATGGGACACAAGATCGCGGTCTACGGCGCTTCAGGTACCACCGGGCGTTTCGTGTTGGCAGAACTGGAAAAGCGTGGCTTCGAGCCGCTCCCCTTCGGGCGTGCGCAGGCAACGGCCGACGACCCCGAGGCTCTCGACCGCGCACTGGAAGGTGCCGCCGCAGTGATCAACACCGCCGGCCCGTTCGCGGTGACGGCGGCTCCGCTGATCTCCGCGGCCGAGCGCGCGGGCATCCCGTACGTCGACGTGGCGGCCGAGATCGAGGCGAACGCCGACACCGTCGCCCGCGGCGCCTCGGTGCCCGTGGTGCCCGCGATGGCGTTCTTCGGCGGCCTGGCGGACCTGCTGGTCACGGCCGCGATGGGTGACTGGACCGACGCGGACTCCGCCCACATCGCCTACGGCCTGAGCGGCTGGCAGCCCACCCCTGGCACGCTCGCCGCCGGCGCCGTCTCCCGCGACCGCAGGAACGGCCAGCGCGTCCGCTTCCGCGACGGCGAGCTCCAGTACCACGACGACACCCCGCCGACGCTGGAGTGGGACTTCCCGAGCGGCCCGCGCCCGGTGATCGCCGAGTTCTCGATGGCCGACGTCGTCACGGTGCCGAGCCACCTCGCGATCCCGTCGGTGACCTCGTACATGTCGGCCACCGCGGCCCAGGGCCTGCACGACGCCCAGGCACGCCAGGAGCCCGAAACGTTCGAGGTGGACGTGCGCGTCCGCCGAGGCACCGAAGAACGCCGCCTGACCGTCGCCGGCCGTGACATCTACGCCGTGAGCGCCCCACTGGCCGTAGAGGCAACAGAACGCCTGCTAACCGGCCGCTTCAACGCCACCGGCGTCGCCTCAGCAGGCGCAATGTTCGACCCGACAGACTTCCTGAAGTCCCTAGAACCGCACATCACCCTGCAATGAAGGATGCCCGCCAACGTTGCGAAGCAACGAGGCGGCCGGGGGTCCGGGGGCGGAGCCCCCGGCTGGGGTCTGGGGGCGGAGCCCCCGGCTGGGGTCTGGGGGCTTGGCCCCCAGAAAACACGCGGAACGAGCCGGCGAAGGTGGCCCAAAGGGCCACCGAGCAGCGTTCGGCCGAGTGGAGGTGCCGGGAATCGAACCCGGGTCCTGTGGCGGCTCATCAGGGCTTCTCCGTGCGCAGTTCGCTCTGCCTCTGCTTGACCCCATCAGTCACGCGAACGAGCTGATGTGACAGGCCCAGTCGCTGTGAGTTTCCCGAACAGTCCCCGCGACCGGGACTGCTGGTAAGCCCTCTAGCTGATGCCGGAAACTAGGCCGAAGGCACTCCTAGGCCGACAGCGTTGCTACTCGCCTCAGGCGGCGAGAGCGAACGCGCGCTTGTCGTTAGACGTGGCGCTTATTGGTTTGCGATGACGCTTGCGGTGGTCTCTCGCCTGCACCGGCACGCTTCCCCTGAATCAACGTCCACAGTCGAAACCGTTCACCCCCTTGTAGTGGTACGCATAGCATAACGATGACGGCCACCGAGTTCTTCCCGAGGCAGGTAGGGCTGTCCCCACCCCGGACCGCATAGCTAGCCACATGGTCTCTGACCAGCAAGAACTACAACATGGACGTCATGAGGAAACCGAACGCGCTCGCAGCCGGGTTCTACCTGCTGACCCACCTGGTGACCGGCCTCTTCTGGTTCACCCTCACCCTCGTGCTGACCGTGGTCGGGTTCGCGACATCCGTTCTGTGGGTCGGTCTGCCGATCCTGTGGCTCGCGATGAACGCCGGGCGCGCGGGGGCATCGATCGAGCGGTCGTGGGTTCGGGTCGCGTTGCGCACGGACATCCCCAGCCCGTACCGCGAGAGCGTCCAGGGGTCGGTGTGGCAGAAGTGGAAGCAACAGTTCACGGACCCGGCCACCTGGCGTGACCTCGGTTACCTCGCGCTGGCCGTGCCGGTGGGTGCGGTCGAGTTCTCCGCGCTGATCGCGATGTGGACGGTCGTGGGGGCGCTGGCCGCCGTGCCGTTCTGGATCAGCGACGCGCCGTTCGCCGTGGTCGTGGGCGAGGTCTGGACGATCAACTCGTTCTACTCGGCGCTGCCGGTCGCGGCGGTCGGGCTGGCGCTGATCCCGTTCGCGCTGTGGGGCACGCGGTGGATGGGTGCGCTGCACGGCGGGCTCGCGCGCGCCATGCTGGGGCCGACGCGCGCCGACCAGCTGGCCGTCGAGGCCGAGCGGCTGCAGTCGAGTCGTGCCCGCGGGGTCGAGGCGGCCGAGGCGGAGCGCCGGCGCATCGAACGCGACCTGCACGACGGCGCACAGCAGCGGCTCGTGGCGGTGGCGATGGGGCTGGGCCGCGCGAAGTCCAAAATGGATTCCGATCCGGAGGCGGCGGCCGCGCTCATCGCGGAGGCGCACGCGGACGCGAAGCTCGCCATCAAGGAGCTGCGCGACCTGGCGCGCGGGATCTACCCGTCCGTGCTGGGCGACCGCGGACTCGACGCGGCGCTGTCCGCGCTGGCCGCGCGCGTGCCGATCGAGGTCGACCTCCAGGTCGACGTGGACCCGCGCCCGCCGACAGCGGTGGAGAGCGCCGCGTACTTCACCGTCGGCGAGGCGCTCACGAACATCACCAAGCACTCCAACGGCACCAAGGCGACCGTGCGGGTCAACAGGGTGGAGACCGGGGTGCTGGTCGAGGTCACCGACAACGGTCAGGGCGGCGCCGAGCTGAAGCCGGGCGGCGGTCTCGCCGGCCTGGCCGACCGGGCCGCCACGATCGACGGTGTGGTTGTCGTCGTCAGCCCCGTTGGTGGGCCGACCGTGATTCGAGCGGAGTTGCCGTGCGCGTGGTGATCGCCGAGGACTCGGTGCTGCTGAGGGAGGGCGTGCAGCGGCTGCTCGCCGACGAGGGCATCGAAACCGTTGCGGCCGTGGAGAACGGCGACGGGCTGCTCGACGCCGTGACCGAGCACAAGCCGGACCTGTGCGTGGTGGACGTGCGGATGCCGCCGACGTTCACGGACGAGGGCCTGCGCGCCGCCATCGAGTGCCGACGGCGCTATCCGGGGCTGCCTGTGCTGGTGCTGTCGCAGTACGTGGAGGAGCGCTACGCCGTGGAGCTCCTCGCGGGCGGTGCGAGCGGGGTCGGTTATTTGCTCAAGGAACGGGTCGCGGACGTGAAGGAGTTCGTCGACGCGGTGCGGCGGGTCGCCGACGGCGGCACGAGCATCGACCACGAGGTGATCACGCAGCTCATGGTGCGCAGCAGGAAGAGCCCCGTCGACTCGTTGACGCCCCGCGAACGCGAGGTGCTCGGGCTGATGGCACAGGGACTGTCCAACACCGCCATCGCCGCGACGCTCGTGGTGTCCGACGGCGCCGTGGAGAAGCACGTCGGCAACATCTTCGCGAAGCTCGGCCTGGAACCGTCGAACTCGGAGCACCGCCGCGTGCGGGCCGTCCTGGCCTACCTGGACAGCTGAAGCAGACGGACGCCGTTGTCGTGCAGAACCGCCTGTTCGGCCGCGGCGTCCAGGCCCCACGACCTGATGGCGTCGAGCTGAACCTCGTACGGGTACGGGATGTTCGGGAAGTCGCTGCCCAGCACGACCCTGTCCGCGAGCCCGGCGATCCTGGACGTCCAGCCGACGGGCAGCGGCACCATCCGCTCGGTGAACGCCACGCCCACCATGGTCGTGTCGACGTGCACGTTCCGGTAGCGCTCCACCAGGTCCAACGCGCCCGAGTAGTCCGGCATCCCGGCGTGCGCGATCACCGCGGTCATCGCCGGGTGCCTGCGCAGCACCCCTTCGAAGACGCCGAGACCGGTGAACTCACCTGGGATCGGCCCGTCGCCGCAGTGCACGACGACCGGCACACCGGCCTCCGCGAGCTGGCCCCAGACGCCGTCCAGCAGCTCGTCGCGCGGGTCGTAGCCGCCGACCTGGACGTGCGACTTGAAGCACCGCGCACCGGTCTCCAGTGCCTTGCGCACGTACGCCTCGGCACCCGGCTCCGCGTAGAAGGTGCCCGTCGGCACAGCCTCCGGGACGCGCACGGCGAAGTCGGCCGCCCACTCGTTCAGCCACTCCGCCATGCCCGGCCGGTGCGGGTAGACCAGAGGTGCGAACGCGACGACGCCCAGCTCCCGCAGTGCGGTGAGCCGGGCGTTCTCGTCTGTGCGGTACTGGATGAACCAGTCGACACCGGATTCGCGCACGCGGTCGAAGTACGCCCAGACCTTGTCGAGGACGTTCTGAGGCATTCCCGGGGTGCGGGGTGTCCCCGCAAGACACTGAGCGAGGCGTGGTCCGCGCTTTCCGCGGACACACCTCTACCCGAGCGAGTGGACATGGATGTCCACCAGTGCCATCAGTAGCGGCCCTTCAGGGCCCGTCCGTGCGCCTTGGCGATCTCGCGGTTGGCGTCGCGCTTCGCGATGTCCTGCCGCTTGTCGTAGGCCTTCTTGCCCTTCGCGAGGGCGATCTCGACCTTGACGTAGCCGTCCTTGAAGTACATCTGCAGCGGGATCAGCGACAGACCGGACTCCTTGGTCTTGCCGATCAGCCGTTCGATCTCCGCCTTGTGCAGCAAGAGCTTGCGCTTGCGCCGGACCTCGTGGTTCGTCCAAGTCCCCGCGACGTACTCCGGGATGTGCAGCGCGTGCAGCCAGATCTCGCCGTCGTCGACCTGGGCGAAGGCGTCCACGAGGGACGCCCGTCCCATGCGCAGGCTCTTCACCTCGGTGCCGACGAGCTGAATGCCGGCCTCGTAGGTGTCGAGAATGGTCCAGTCGTGCCGAGCCTTGCGGTTCGACGCGATGACCTTCTGCCCGCGTTCCTTGACCATGGCGACAACTCTACGTGGTCGGTAAAACCGTTAAAGCCGCACGTAGAGCCGCAGAGTGACGTAGCCCGTCGTGGCCGAGATGACGATCGCGACGAGGAACAGCCACGGCGACACGATCAGGATGTCCAGGTACCCCGTGGGCGGGATGATGCCCGACTCCGTGAGGTTCCTGGTGATCCGGTCGAGGAAGAACGCCTTGAACAGCACCAGGCCGGCGACCGCGGTGACCGAGCCGATGATGCCCGCGACGACCGCCTCGATGAGGAACGGCAGCTGCGTGTACCACCGGGTCGCGCCGACCAGGCGCATGATGCCGACCTCGACGCGGCGGGTGAACGCCGACACCTGGATGGTGTTCGAGATGAGCAGCAACGCGGCGAACGCCTGGATGAGCGCGAGGATCAGGGCGACGTCGCGCAGGCCGTTGAGGCCCTCGAAGAACCGGTCCAGGAACTTGCCCTGGTCGTCGACGCCCTTCACACCGGGCTTGCCCTCGAAGGCCTGCTTGATCACGTCGGTGCGTTCCGGGTCCTCCAGCTTGACGCGGAACGTCGCAGGAATGGCCTCGGGCCGCGCGAGCTTGAGGAGCTCGGGCTGCGCTTCGAAGATCTTCTTGAAGCGCTCGAAGCCCTCGTCGCGGTTCTGGAACACCACGGTCTCGACGCCGGAGGTCTGCTCGAGCTGGGAACGCAGACCCGCGCAGGGCTGCTGCGTGCAGTCCTTGTCGTTGGCGCTGACGTCGTTGGTCAGCAGCACGGAGACCTCGAGCTTGCCCGCGTAGTTGGCCTGCATCTTGTCGACCATGCGGACGACGAGCAGGCCACCGCCGAGCAGCCCGAGCGAGATGGCGGTCGTGAGGATCATCGCGATCGTCATCGTGACGTTCCGGCGAAGTCCGGTGATGACCTCGCTGAACACGAAGCTGGTACGCATCGGGGGCGGGGTTCCTTGGGGGTCGGGGATCTAGGAGTGCTCAGCGGCCAACGCCGTAAACACCGCGCGCGTCATCGCGGACGACCTTGCCGTACGACAGCTCCACGACGCGGCGGCGCATCGAGTCGACGATGCCGTGGTCGTGGGTGGCCATGATGACGGTCGTGCCGGTGCGGTTGATCCGCTCCAGCAGCAACATGATGTCCTGGCTCGTGTCGGGGTCCAGGTTTCCGGTCGGCTCGTCGGCGATCAGCACCAGCGGGCGGTTCACGAACGCACGGGCGATCGCGACGCGCTGCTGCTCACCACCGGACAGCTCGGTCGGGAACCGGTCCTCCTTGCCGTCGAGGCCAACCAGCTGCAGCACCTCGGGCACCACCTTGACGATGGTGTTGCGAGGCTTGCCGATGACCTCCAGGGCGAACGCGACGTTCTCGGCGACCGTCTTCGTGGGCAGAAGGCGGAAGTCCTGGAACACGCAGCCGATGGACTGACGCAGACGGGGGACCCTGCGCCGCGACATCTTGGCGACGTCGAAGTTGGACACGTAGACGCGTCCCCTGGTCGGCACCTCTTCGCGCAGCAGCAGGCGCAGGAACGTCGACTTGCCGGACCCGGAGGGCCCGATCAGGAAGACGAACTCACCCTTTTCCATCTCGACGGACACGTCGTCGAGCGCGGGACGCGTGGAGGTCTTGTAGACCTTGGAAACGTGTTCGAGACGAATCACGAGGCGCGAGTCTACCCATGGCCGGGGTAAAGCCCCCGTTCCGGTTAACTTCCGACCCCGGAAAGGCGGTCCTGACCCCCCACACGGCGTGGTCGACCTGGCACAACGGGTTGAAAAAGGAGCACGTTCGGACCACTCCGGGAGACCGGACGTGCTCTTCGACTCAGCAGCCGAACAGCTGTGTTTCCCAGTGGTTGAAGAGTGCGTCGCCGACCCGTTGCGGGCGGTAGTGGCGCACGACGTCGGGGTCGAGGTGCGGCCAGAGCGCCGGGTCGAACGGCCGTTCCAGCTCGTCCTTCCGCCAGACCCGGTAGTGGCTCGACAGCCCGGCGAACACGCCCATGAGCGCCACGTCGTCGACGAACTCGACCGGCGGCAGCGGCTCGGGCGACCTGGACAGCGCCAGATCGCCCATCTCCGCCCACAGCACCGCGATCGTGCCTCGCTGATCGCGGTAGGTGATCGCGACGACGTGGTAGGTGTCGAACGGCTGCCACCAGTTCCCGACTTCGCCGTCCGTGCGCCGCGCCGCCTCGAAACAGCAGGTCAGGAACTCTTTCGGCGTCGTGACCGCTAGGCCTGGGACTGCTTCCGCCACCGGATGCCCGCCTCCAGGAAGTCGTCGATCTCCCCGTCCAGCACCGCCGACGGGTTGCCGACCTCGTGGTTGTTCCGCAGGTCCTTGACCATCTGGTACGGGTGCAGCACGTAGGAGCGCATCTGGTTGCCCCAGCTGGAACCGGAGTCCTTCAGCGCGTCCATCTTCGCCTGTTCCTCCTGCCGGCGGCGCTCGAGCAGCTTGGCCTGCAGGACGTTCATGGCCGTGGCCTTGTTCTGCAGCTGCGAGCGCTCGTTCTGGCAGGACACCACGATGCCGGTCGGGATGTGCGTGAGGCGCACCGCCGAGTCGGTCGTGTTGACGCCCTGGCCGCCGGGGCCGGACGAGCGGTAGACGTCGACGCGCAGGTCCTTCTCGTCGATCTCGACGTGGTCGGTCTGCTCGACGACGGGCACGACCTCGACGCCGGCGAACGACGTCTGGCGGCGGCCCTGGTTGTCGAACGGCGAGATGCGCACGAGACGGTGCGTGCCCTGCTCGACGCTCAGCGTGCCGTAGGCGTACGGCGCGGTGACGCGGAACGTGGCGGACTTGATGCCGGCTTCTTCCGCGTAGGAGGTGTCGAAGACCTCGATGCCGTAGTTGTGGCGCTCGGCCCAGCGCGAGTACATGCGCAGCAGCATCTCCGCGAAGTCCGCGGCGTCGACGCCGCCGGCCTCCGCGCGGATGGTGACCAGCGCGTTGCGCTCGTCGTACTCACCGGACAGCAGCGTGCGGACCTCGAGCGACGCGATCTCCTCGCGCAGCTTCGCCCGGTCGTTGTCGGCGTCGGCCAGCGCGTCCGAGTCGTCGGCCTCCTCGGCGAGCTCGTAGAGCAGCGGGAGGTCGTCCAGGCGTTCGCGCAGGCCGGTGACCCGGCGCAGCTCGCCCTGCTTGTGGGAGAGCTGGCTGGTGACCTGCTGCGCCTTCTCCTGGTCGTTCCAGAGGTCGGGCTTGGCCGCCTGCTCCTCCAGGTCCGCGACCGCGGCGCGCAACGCATCGAGATCCATCACCGCCTCGATGCTCGAGAGCGTGGCGGAGAGGTCCTTGATGTCTGCTTCGACGTCCGGGTTCACGGCAAAAGATTACGCCAGCACCGGTCACCGTTCGCGACCGGTGCTCGCTGGCGGTCTCTTTCAGGCCGTCGGAATCGCGTCCAGCAGCTTGAGAACGGCCTTCGCGTGAGCGAGGCCGAACTCGGCCACCGCCTTGGCGTAGGGGTCCTCCGCCGTCTTCGCCGCGCTCTTCGCGCTCTCCTGCTCCTGGCCGTACGTCGACCGCGCGGTCGTGATCAGCGACTCGCGCTGCTTCGCGGTCAGGGAGCCGGCGTGCACGAGGCGCAGGATGAGCGGGCTGCGCAGGTGGTCCGGGCCGGGCTCGGACAGCAGCCAGTTCTTGAAGGCCTTCTTGCCCGCCGCGGTGAGCACGTACTGCTGGCTTGACCGCGGTCCTTGCTTGCCGAGTCGCAGCAGGCCCTGATCGGCCAGCGCGGGCAGCTCGCGGTACACCTGGCTGCGGGTCACGCTGAAGAACGCGCCGAAGCGGTCTCCTGCCTCCGCCACCAACTGGCCACCGGTCTTGGGTCCGTCGTGCAGCAGCCCGAGCAGGGCGGCTGCGGTCGCATTCAGGTCTGACACAACGACAACGTTCCCACGTCTGGGGGAAGCTGTCCACAATGGTCAGCCGTTCTGTCCACAGTGGCTGATCACCGGGCTAGTCTGATGGGCCATGCGGAGCAACGAAAAGTCTCGCTGAGTAAGCGGCAGTTTTCGCGCCTCACGCGTTTGGCCGCTTGACCGTCCGTGTCCATCCCGGATGGAAAAAGCCTTTCGCACAAACGAAAGTCCCTCGATCTCACTCGATCGGCGGTACGACTCTCACCGGCCGAAGCCACCCGAATGGACGGACGTGGGGCGTCGTCGCACGACCTGGTGATGTCGGCGCGCACCCCTTTCCCAGAGCCGTCCAACCGGGAAAATGATCATTGCCAGGCAGGCCGAGCGAGACCCACGGAGGTCGGGGACGATGAACATCAAGTGGCTGGACCACAAGAAGGTGGCGGCGCACACGGTGGCGTGGATGACCGGAGGCATCCCGGAGCAGGCAGGCAAGGACGAGTGCATGGTGTGCGGCAAACAGATCCGCAAGCACCGCACCGTCAACGGAGAGGGCCGGATCTGCTCGAGCATGCTGTGCGCCCAGTACTGGGCGGAGAACATGACCTGAAAGGCCTCAGCGGTCGCGGCAGGTCACGTGATCGGGAATAAGCAGAAGGCCGGAGCCTGATGGCTCCGGCCTTCTGTCTAGTAGCGGGGACAGGATTTGAACCTGCGACCTCTGGGTTATGAGCCCAGCGAGCTACCGAGCTGCTCCACCCCGCGCCGCTTCTAGCTTGTCTTGCTGTTGTAAGGAGAACTATACACCCCCGCAAAACCCCATTTTCACCACCCCCTCCAACCCCAGTTCCCGCAGGTCACGCCCAGCAAGAGGGCGACCGAGCAGGAAAGCCGGCCCGCAAGGCCCAGCGGGAAAGCCGACCCGGAAAGCCGACCCGCCGGACAGGGCCTGCCGAAGCCGAAGGCAAGGCGGCCGGGGGTCTGGGGGCTTGCCCCCAGGGTGGGGTTTGGGGGCTCCGCCCCCAATGTGAAATGCGAAAAAGCCCTGTCTGCGATCTCCGCAGACAGGGCTTTCCCACTTTGTAGCGGGGACAGGATTTGAACCTGCGACCTCTGGGTTATGAGCCCAGCGAGCTACCGAGCTGCTCCACCCCGCGTCGGTATGAATAGAACCTTACGCGGGGTGGAGCGCTAAATGCAAATCGTCAGGTCAGCCCGACGGTGTGGGGCTCGGCACAACCGACGACTGGCCCGTCGCCGGCGGCGCCGCGGCACCGGTGTTGTACTGCTTGAACCTCTTCGTCGCGTCGTCCAGACGTGAGTACGCCTGGCCGAGCTCGGCGAAGTTGCCGTCCTGCTGCGCCTTGCGAACGTCCGCGAGTGCCGCGTCGATGTCGTTGATCGCCTTCTGCAGCTCGGGGCTCAGCACCCCGTTGGTGGGCGCCGGCGTCGACGGCGTCGTCGAGGTCTGGCCGTTGCCGTTGTTGTTGCTCGGCGGCGGCACGACCGCACCGGCACCGCTCAGCACCTGGTCCAGCGCCTCGTTCAACGTGGACGCGTACCCGACCCGGTCGCCGTACCAGACGAGGACCTTCGACAGCTGCGGATACGAGGTGTTGTTGGACGCTCGCTCGATGTAGACGGGTTCGACGTAGAGCAGCGCGCCACCCACCGGCAGTGTGAGCAGGTTGCCGTAGACGACCGTCGTCTTCTGCTGTGCCAGCAGGTTGAGCTCGCGGCTGACGTTGTCCGACGTGAGGAACTGCGTCTGGATCTGCTGCGGGCCCTTGGCGTCGGTGTTGAGCTGGAGCACGCTGATCTTGCCGTAGTTGTCCGGGTCGGATCCCACGGAGACGTAGGCCGCCATGAACTCCCGGTTCTCACGCACGAGCGGGCTGGTCAGCTGGAAGCGGACCTTGCTCGCGTCGCTCGGGTCGCCGGCGAGGACGTAGAACGGCGGCTGGGCGTCCCTGCGCTTGCTCGCCGCGTCGCGCTGGGCGTCGGCCGTGGTCACGTTGTCGATCGTCGGGTCCTGCGCCGGCGACCAGTAGGACACGCCGGAGTAGAAGTCCGACGGCGACGAGACGTGGTACTTCGACAGGATCTGCCGCTGCACCTTGAACAGGTCCTCGGGGTAGCGGAAGTGCTGGCGCAGCTCGTTGGAGATGTCGCTGCCCGGCTTCACCGTGCCCGGGAAGACGCCCATCCACGCCTTGAGGACCGGGTCCTTGTCGTCGATCGCGTACAGGTTCACCGAGCCGTCGTAGGCGTCCACAGTGGCCTTGACCGAGTTGCGGATGTAGTTGACGGGCTTGTTGACCTGCGAGATCACCACACCGTCCGCGGTGAGCGAGTCGTTCGTCGCGTCACCGAGCTGCGTGCGCTGCGCGTACGGGTAGTTGTCGAGCGTGGTGTAGCCGTCGACGATCCACGTGATGCGGCCGTTGACGACGGCCGGGTACGGGTCGCTGTCCACGGTCAGCCACGGCGCCACGGCCTGCACGCGGTCGCGCGGCGTGCGCTTGAACAGGATCTTCGAGTCGTCCGCGATCGACTGGTTGAACAGGATGTTCCGCTCGCCGTAGTACGCGGCGAACGCGAGCTTGTTGAACAGGCTGCCGATCGGGACGCCGCCGGCACCGGTGTAGGTGTAGGACTTGGAGTCCGTGTCGTACTCCGCCGCCGAACCCTCCGGACGACCGCCCACGATCGAGTAGTCGTTCATGCCGAACAGCTCGCCGTAGTACGTGCGCGGCTGGTCGACCTTGATGCCGTTCGGCTCGTTGCCGACGTCGCCGTTCGGCTTGACCTCACCGGTCTTGAATTCCGGGTAACCGCCGTTGGTCTGGTCGGCGACCGCGTTCACCTTGTTCGCCTCGGCGTACACGAAACCGTTGCCGTGCGTGTAGATGAGGTGCTGGTTGATCCAGTCGCGCTGACCCTGCGGCAGGCTGTCGAGCTTGAGCTCGCGGACCGCGACGATGTAGTCGCGCAGCTTTCCGTCCACTGTGTACCGGTCGACGTCGAGCTTGTTCGGGAACCCGTAGAACGGCCGCAGCTGCGTGAACTGCGTGAAGGTGCGCGACAGCACGGCCGGGTCGAGCAGTCGGATGTTGCCGAGCGTCGCCTGGTCGTTGGTCTTGATCTGGTCGTTGCTGACGGTCTGCTTGCCCTCGTAGGGCTTGGTGGAGACCTTGTCCTCGGTCAGCCCGAACGACTGCCGTGTCGCCGCGATGTTGCGGGTGATGGACGTGGCTTCCTTCTGGATGGCGTTCGGCTTGACCGAGAACTGCTCCAGCACCGCGGGCCACGCGGCACCGACGAGCACGCTCGACAGCACCAGCAGAACGGTCGCGATGGCGGGCAGCTGCACGTTGCGCATGAACGCGCCCGCGAAGAACGCGACCGCGCAGAACACCGCGATGCACAGCAGGATCAGCTTGGCGGGCAGCACCGCGTTGAGGTCGGTGTAGCTGGCGCCGACGAACTTCTCGTTCTCGTGCAGCAGCAGCTCGTACCGGTCGAAGAAGTACGCGACCGCCTTCAGCAGCACGAACGTGCCGGCGACCAGCGCCAGGTGCAGCCGCGCGGGCCCGGAGAGCTGACCGCCGCGACCGGCCAGCCGGATGCCGCCGAACAGGTAGTGCGCGATCACGGCGCCGATGAACGACACCGCGACCGTGATGAACAGCCACGACAGCAGCCACTCGTAGAACGGCAGCTCGAACGCGTAGAAGCCGATGTCGTGCCCGAACTGCGGATCGGTCACCCCGAACGGCTGGCCGTTGAGGAAGAGCTGGATCTCCTGCCAGTTCTGCTGGGCCGACGCGCCCGCGATCAACGCGACGAACAGCGGGATGCCGATCGCGAACAACCGCATCCGCCGCATCACGACCGTGCGGTAGCGCGCCACCGGGTCGTCGGGCCCGGAGACCGGGACGAACACCGGTCGCGACCGGTACGCGAGGTACAGGTTGAGCGCGACGATGCCGCCGACCACCGCCCCGACGGCCACGAACAGCCCCAGGCGGGTGAGCAGAACTGTGCTGTAGACGTTGCGGAAATTCACCTCGCCGAACCACAGCCAGTTCACGTAGGTGTCGAGCAGCCGCGATCCCGTGATGAGACCGAACAGGAGCACAACACCGACGATGAGCAGGATTCGGCTGCGTCGGGACAGTTTCGGCAGTCCGACTGGAGGCCGTGTGGCCACGAGGCACGCTCCTGGATCGCGGAATTTCAATACGTACGTTTAGTCCAACTCTACGGACGACGCCCTGGGTTCCCGTGAAGTCCGCAGTCTTACGATGACACGCGTGTCAGCGAGTGAAACGCCAGCGGTCATCCTCCCGACGGTCGCCCGCGAGGTAGAGGAGTTCGTAGCGGCAGGCGGCTGGGAGCAGCCACCACAACTCTTCGCCCTCGTGGCCACGTCAGACCTGATCGCCCAGCAACCGGAGCTGCGGGCGCAGCTCGACCCGGAGTCGAGCCCGCTGACCCCGATCGCCCAGGACGCGCTGGAAGGCGACCTGGGCGACGCGCTGGCGGGCATCGAGTGGCCCCCGGCCGTGACGGGGTGCGCCCTGGCCCAGGAGATCGTGGTGCTGCCCCCGGAGGCGGAAACCGAGCTGAGCCACGGCGAGCTGGACGACGAGGCAGCCCGCAGGTTCGCCGCGGAACACCCGGCGCGCCGCGAGGCCCGCCTGGTCGCGGCGGTGCTGCGCGACGGCTCCGTCTCGTGCGTGCTGCGGCTGCGCGGCACCGTCGAGGTGCCGGAGGAGGTCGTCGAGCACCCAGAGCTGGCGCCCAACCTCACCGACGCCCTGCTCGCCACGCTGCGCCCCTAGTCCTCACACCCCTCAGGCTGGCACAACCCCGGCACCCGATCGCGCCGGGGTGGTGAACTCGTTGCCTGGTGTTCGCGGTGGGCGGACAGCGGTGGGTGGTGCGGGGTGCCGATCCAGGTCTTCGCGGACCTGGATCCTGGTCGGTGGGAGCCTTGCACGGGGTCGTTGCGGATCCTGGCTCCCTTGTCGTCGCGGACCCTGCGCGGGGTCGTCGCGGACAGCTCCACGTCATCGCAAACCGTGCTCCGAGTCGGCGCGAACCCCGCCCAACGTCACCACGACCCTCGATCCCGATCGTCGCGGCGGGCAAGTGGAACAACTCCGGCCCACGCGACCCGACAGGCCCCAGGGTTGAACAAGCCAAAGCAGGGGTCCCCTCCCAGGGGGTCCCCTGCTTCCAATTCTCCCAGCCGGCACCGACAAAAAACGTCGTGCCTGGTCAGCAGCCCGGCGTCTCCTTGCCGGAGTTGAGCGCCTCCAGCGACGACACCGCGTCCTTCAGGTTCTCGACCTTGATCAGCTTGAGCCCCTCGGGTGCCTGCTGCTTCGCGTCCGTGCAGTTGGCCGACGGTACGAGGAACGCCGTCGCGCCCGCCTCCTTCGCGGCGACCATCTTGAACGCGATGCCGCCGATGGGCTTCACCGTGCCGTCGCCGGTGATCTCGCCGGTGCCCGCGACGGCCTTGCCGCCGTTGAGCTCGCCGGGCGTCAGCTTGTCGACGATGCCGAGCGCGAAGATCAGGCCCGCCGACGGGCCGCCGACGTCGGAGAGGCTGATCTTGATTTTGAACGGCACGTCGGCCCGGTCCACCGGCGAGATGCCGATGAAGCCGGCCGTGCGGCCGTCGTCGCGGGCGGCGAGGGTGATCTGGGTCGACTTCGAGGTGCCGTCCTTCTCGAAGGCCACCTCGATGCGGTCGCCGGGCTTGGTGTTCTCCAGGGCGGTGCTGACGTCGGCGGCGCTCTGCACCTGCTTGCCGTTGACCGAGATGATGCGGGCGCCGAGCGGGATGACGTTGTCCGCGGGGCTGCCCTTGGTCACCTGGTTGGCGATCACCTTGCCGGGATAGCCGAGGTAGTGCAGTGCCGCGACCTCCGCGGCCGTCTGGGACTCGCTGAACGCGAGCTCGTTGTTCTTCTGCACCTCCTCCTCCGACTCGCCGGGCTTGAAGAACTCCTCGCGCGGCGCGAGGGCGTAGCGGCCCGACAGCCACAGGCCGAGCGCGCCGAAGAGGGACACGTCGTCGGTGAGCGAGACCGTCGTCATGCGCAGTGTTCCGCCGGTGGGGAACGTGTTCTGGCCGTCCACCGCGACCACGTCGGTGTCCTTGACCTTGCCGAGCACGTCGTAGGTCGGGCCGGGGCCCAGCGCGACGTACGGGACTCTGGCGAAACCGCCGAGCAGTCCGAGTGCCGCCACCACGAGGAAGCTGACGATCAGCGTCCACGTCCGGCGGGTCAGTCCGCGCTCCCTCGGCGGGGGCGCGGGAGCGGGTGCGGTCGTGACGGTTTCACTCACGGCTGAACAGCGTACGACCATGTGGATCCGCGTACGGTAGAGGCATGAGTGACGTGCCGTTCGGGTTCAGCCCGCACGACCCCGACGACAAGAGCGGGAAGCCGGGAGACAACCCGTTCGACTTCAGCCAGCTGGGCAACATGCTGAGCCAGCTGGGCGCGATGCTGAGCAGCGCGGGGACGTCGAGCGGGCCGGTGAACTACGACCTCGCCAAGCAGATCGCGTTCCAGCAGCTGTCCTCGACGGCGACCACCATCGGGTTCGCCGCCGACCAGTCGAGCGCGGTCACCGACGCCGTGCACCTGGCCGAGATGTGGCTCGACCCGGTCACGTCACTGCCCGCGGGCACCCGCACCACGCAGGCGTGGACCGCCCGCGACTGGATCGAGCGCACCATCCCCACCTGGCAACGCCTGTGCGACCCGGTCGCGCAGCGCATGTCCGGCGCGTGGGTCGAGGCGATGCCCGCCGAGGCGAAGCAGGCGGCCGGTCCGCTGCTGTCGATGCTCGGGCAGATGGGCGGCATGGCCTTCGGGTCGCAGCTGGGCAACGCGCTGGCGCAGCTCGGCTCCGAGGTCCTCACCTCGACCGACGTCGGCCTGCCGCTCGGCCCCGAGGGCACGGCGGCTCTGCTGCCCGCGAACATCGAGAAGTTCACCGAGGGCCTGGAGCGCCCCGCCTCCGAGGTGATGGTGTTCCTCGCCGCCCGCGAGGCCGCGCACCAGCGCCTCTTCACGCACGTGCCGTGGCTGCGGCAGCGCCTGCTCGACACCGTCGAGGAGTTCGCCAAGGGCATCAAGGTCGACACGTCGGCCCTGGAGCAGCTCGCCGGCCAGATCGACCCGTCGAACCCGGCCTCCATCGAGGAGGCCATGGGTTCGGGCCTGCTCGAACCGCAGACCACCCCGGAGCAGAAGGCGGCGCTGAACCGCCTGGAGACCCTGCTGGCCCTGGTCGAGGGCTGGGTCGACGTCGTCGTCGACGCGGCCGTGGCCGACCGCCTCCCAGGCTCCGCGGCCCTGCGCGAGACGCTGCGCCGCCGCCGCGCCTCCGGTGGCCCGGCCGAGCAGACGTTCGCGACCCTGGTCGGCCTCGAACTGCGTCCCCGCCGCCTGCGCGCCGCCTCCGCCCTGTGGAAGCTCATCGGCGACCAGCACGGCGTGGAGGTGCGCGACAGCGTGTGGGACCACGCCGAGCTCATCCCGACCGCCGAGGACCTCGACGACCCGCTGGAGTTCGCCGAGCGCCTTGCCAACACCCGCAAGGCCCTCGAGGACCCGATCGCCGAGCTCGAACGCACCATGCGCGAAGCCGAGGGCAA
>NZ_JBHRZI010000024.1:63895-86451 GCF_042649515.1 Lentzea rhizosphaerae
TGGGCCTGCCGATGCCGAAGGCGAGGCGGCCGGGGGTCCGGGGGCTTGCCCCCGGCGTGGGGTCTGGGGGCTCGGCCCCCAGAAGACACCTGAGCGAGGACCGGCGAGCGTTCTCCGCGAGCACACCCCACCCTGAGCGAAGCGTGGAACTCAGTCTTCGGTGATCCCCCAGCCTGCGGCGGCCGAGAGACCTTCCAGGTAACCCATGGCCCGATCGGTCTTCGGGTAGCGGTGCACCCACTCCCAGAAGTCCTTGCCGTGCCCTGGCACCAGCAAATGCGCCAACTCGTGCACGAGCACGTAGTCGAGCACCCACGGCGGCACGTCGCGCAGCCGTTCGGACACCCTGATCGTGCCCTCGGTCGGCGTGCAGGACGCCCAGCGCGTGCGCATGGGCGGCACCCAGCGCACGCTGACGGGGTCGGCGAGCGAGTCCAGGTAGCGCGCCGACAGCTCGGCGCACCGCGCCATCAGCGCCTCGTCCGACGTCCGCGCAGGAGATTTCCTGCGCGTCTCACTGCGCTGGAGGCGGCTCAACATCTCCGCCACCCAGTGCTTCTCTTCCCCCTTGGTCATCCGTGCCGGCAGAAGGACGACGACGGTGTCGCCCTCCCGGTACGCGCTGACCATGCGGCGGCGCCGGGGGCTCCGCCGCACCTCCACCCGCGGTTCGGCCATGGAGTCACCGTAAACGGCGCCACCGACAATTTTCCGCCCCCAACCGGCGGCAGCCGCGCACCCGGCGGGTGAAGTTCCACCGAACGGCGGCTGGACACGCGCAGGATCGACATGCGCGGTTTCGCCGCCTCGCGGAGGTACCGTCGCGCCAAGGTCCCCGAGTGTGTCCGCACTCACAACTGCAAGGGAGGGGCTGTGGCCGAGAAGTACAACGGCTACTGCGTCAAGTGCCGGGAGAAGCGCGACTTCGACGGCAAGGTCGAGGAGACCAACGGCCGGCGCATGGCGAAGGGCACCTGCCCTGTCTGCGGAACGAAGATGACGCGGATCCTCGGCAAGGCCAAGGTCTGACGTTTCCGCTGGCAGGGGGCCTCGCCCCCTGCCAGTCTTTCTCACGTGGACACCAGACCTCGCGTGCGTGCAGGACTCGCCGTGGTGCGTCGCGGACCCGGCGTCGTCCAGGTCGGCACGGACCCGAAGCACGCCGTGGTGATCGACTCGCTGCCCGAGGCGCTGGTCGACGAACTGATCACCCTCGACGGCCGCCACACGGTCGCTGAACTGGGTGAAAGACTGAAAGCACGTGGCGAAGACCCCACCCAGTTGAGTGATGTTCTCGCCGCACTCGAAGAAGCCGGTCTACTCGACACCGGCTCCCCCGCGAAGGGCGCGGCGGTCGCCGTCCAGGGCGCCGGACACCTTGCACTTTCAATTACTTCGCTTCTAGCTGAATCGGGCGTTCGCCTGGCTCACCACGCCGATCTGGTGGTGCTCGCGGCCACGCTCGTCCCCGATCCGACGGTCGTGAGCGGGCTGATGGCGTCCCGAACGCCGCATCTGACCGTGCGCGTACGTGAGGGCGTGGGCATCGTCGGACCGCTCGTCCTCCCCGGCCGCACGAGCTGCCTGAACTGCGCGGACCTGCACCGCACCGACCACGATCCCGCCTGGCCCGCCATCGCGGCCCAGCTCGTCGGCAAACCGGCTTCCACGGACGTCCTGTTCGCGTCGGGAACGGCCGCGCTGGCGGTGGTGCAGATCCTGGAGTCTCTGGTCTTCGTCCGGGGCCGCGACCTCGCCCCGCCGCCCGTGCTGAACGCCACCGTCGAGCTCGACCTCGTCGCGGGTGTCGCTGAGAGACGAAGCTGGTATCCGCACCCTGACTGTCAGTGCTCCGCACATAACATGGCCGAGTGACCGAGATTCCGCGCAAGGCCGTGCAGCGCACCGCCAAGCTGGCGAGCCTCCCGCTCGGGGTGGCCGGCCGGGTGGTGGGCGGCTGGGGGAAGCGACTGACCGGACGCGCGGCCGACGAGGTCAACGCCGAGGTGACGGCCAAGACGGCGGAACAGGTCTTCGCGGTGCTCGGCCAGCTCAAGGGCGGCGCCATGAAGTTCGGCCAGGCGCTGAGCGTCTTCGAGGCGGCGGTCCCGGACGAGCTCGCGGCCCCGTACCGCGAGGCGCTGACGAAGCTGCAGACCGCGGCCCCGCCGATGCCCGCCCGCACCACGCACCGCGTGCTCGCCGAACAGCTCGGCTCGTCCTGGGCGAAGCGCTTCCAGTCGTTCGACGACGAGCCGGCCGCGTCGGCGTCCATCGGCCAGGTGCACCGCGCCGTGTGGCACGACGGCCGCGACGTGGCGGTGAAGGTCCAGTACCCCGGCGCGGACGAGGCCCTGCGCGCGGACCTGAAGCAGCTGCTGCGGTTCTCGAGGCTGTTGCAGGCGATCATGCCCGGCACCGACGTGCGCCCCCTGCTGGAGGAGCTGCGCGACCGGTACCTGGAGGAGCTCGACTACCGCGACGAGGCGGCGAACCAGCGCACGTTCGCGAAGGCCTTCGAGAACGATCCGCGCGTGCTGGTCCCCCGTGTCGTCGCCTCGGCGCCCAAGGTCATGGTGACCGAGTGGACCTCGGGCACGCCGTTGTCCCAGATCATCCGCGAGGGTTCCGTCGAAGAGCGCGACCTGGCCGGACAGCTGCTGGCCGAGTTCCACTTCTCGGCCCCGTCGCGCTCCGGCCTGCTGCACGCCGACCCGCACCCCGGCAACTTCATGCTGGGCGACGACGGCCTGCTGCGCGTGATCGACTTCGGCGCCGTGGCCCGCCTCCCCGACGGCCTGCCCAAGACGCTCGGACTGATGACCAGGCTCGCGCTGGACGGCAGGTCGGCGGACCTGGTGGAGCTCCTGCGCACCGAGAACTTCATCCGCGAGGGCATGGTCCTGCACGGCGACGACGTGCTCGGCTACCTGGCCCCGTTCGTGGAGCCGCTGCGCACCGAGTCGTTCCACTTCACCCGCCGCTGGCTGCAGTCGCAGGCGGAACGGGTGGGCGACCTGCGCAGCCCGGACTCGCAGACGGGCCGTTCGCTGAACCTGCCGCCGCAGTACCTGCTGATCCACCGCGTGACGCTGGGCGCGACGGGAATCCTCTGCCAGCTCGACGCCCACGTGACGGCACGCGACATCGTCGCGCGCTGGCAACCGGGGTTCGACGACTAACTCGTCCGAGTGAACGTTGCCGGAGTTGTCCACAGGTTGGTGCTGAGCCCCATTTGACGCTCCGCCGGTGGGCCACGATTACCCCATGGCCATCACAACCACCGCTGACCTGCGCAAATCCGGTGTCTCCTCGCGGGAGATCCTGCGTCACTGCACTCCGGCCGGACCGTGGCAACAGCTGCTGCCCGGAGTTGTTCTGCAGAAGCCGTCACCCCCGACCCGGCTGGACCGGCTTCGCGCGGTGCTGTCCTACGCGGGCCCTTCCGCGGTCATCACGGGCGCGGACGCACTGACCCGGCAAGGCGCCACGCTCCCGCTCCCCAGACACATCCACGTGCTGGCGGGCAGCAACGCGCGAAAGGCCCATCCGTCGATCCTGCTGGAACGCACGACCCGACCGCCGGGTGTGGTGTCGCGCGACGGACTTCGCCTGGCTCTTCCGGCTCGGGCTGCGCTGGACATGGCTCGCCGGGAGACGAACCCGCGAGCGGTCGTGGGGATCCTCGACTCCGTGGTGGAGGCTCGGCTCTGCTCGCCGGGTGATCTTCGCGAGGAGCTGCGGAGGAGCTGTCGGCGGGGAACGGCGCTGGTCAGGCAGGCCTTATGCCACCTGTTTCCGGAGTGACCGGCGGAAGGCTGGCCGGGCTGTGCCGACTCGGTCATCTCGGCGGTTTCGGCGATGAGGCGAGCGCGTCCGACCTGCGCGGGATGAGTCGCGACCTGCGCCTGCCGCCTCGGACGAACGCCGGTCTCGAGCAGCGTGCCAACACGCTCACACGTCCGACAGAACGCCGTGCCGGGCTGCGACTTCGACCATCCACCGACGCCTTCCGACGAACTGGCCGCCCAGACCTGACCCGCGCCGCGAAGGCCGCGACGTGCGACCAACACCGCCGACCGACCATCTCGCCCGAGCAGCACACCAACGCCATCAAACGCCGAAAGAACACTGGGGCGCAGACCCCAGCCCGTGGTCCCACCCGATCGCCGCCCCCGACCAGGGGCCCGCTCGGCTGCCGACCCCGGACCTGGGTTCCGCCCGGCCGCCGACCCCGACCCGGGGTCCCACCCGGCCACCAACGCTGCCCGCACGAGGTCGACCGTCCACACCGGACCCGACCCCGACCCCACGAATCAGCGCCAGTACTCGTCCGGCAACTTCCCTTCGATGTCCCGCACGTGCGTCTTCGCGCAGACGTGACACAACCACCGAACCGACCCACCGACCCGCTCCGACGACCAGGCCAGGAACTCCAGGTCAGAAACGGAGGTGCGCGACCGCCCACATCTGTGGCACGCGGTCACCGGCGCCGTCCCAGGTGGACGGTGTCCGTCTCCAGCAGGAACACGTCCTCACGTGCGCCGACGTACTCCGAGTCGGAGGGGTTCAGCAGGCGGCGCAGCGCGTCGCGGTCGGCGGCGTGCAGGCGTGACGAGGTGACCTCGGCCAGCCAGGTCAGGCGGTCCACCGCCCACTCGCGCACGAAGTGCTTGGCCGGGGCCGGGTGGTCGACGACGAAGCTGAAGGCGCTGATCTCGCCCAGGCCCGCGTCGGCCAGTGCGACGTTCCAGCCGACGGGTAGGCGGACCGCGCCGGTCATGCCTTCGCGCATCGACACGAACCACTCGGCGCGGGCCGCTGCCAGGCGGTCGGCCAGGCCCGGTTCGCCGACGCCCAGGTCCCAGGGCAGGAAGCGGGTTTCCAGGCCACCCTCGGCCAGGGCCAGCCAGCCGCCCGGAGCCAGGGCGGAGACCAGGCGGCGGACGCCGCGCAGCTGGTCGGGGAGGTGGTGGATCACCCGCGAGCCCCAGATGAGCTCGACCGGGCCGGCGAACGACAGCGGGTCTTCGGTGGCCAGGTCTGCCAGGACCGGTTTCACCGACACGGCGCCGTCTGCTTCGGCGCGCGCGGCGGTGCAGGCTGCGTCCAGGAGTTCGGGGGTGGCGTCTACCAGGACGAGGACGCCTCCGCCGTGTTCGCGCAGGGCCGAGACCAGGGGCACGCTCATGGAGCCCGCGCCGCAGCCGACGTCCATGACCACCGGCGAGTCGGGGAGAGGTGCGACGAGTCTCCGTGCGACCTGAGACAACGCCTCTTCTTGCAGGGCGCCGTAGCGCCTCATTCCGCTCAGTCGAGCGGACCAGTCGATTCCGTCGTGGGTGTGGTGCGGCACAAAGGGAACGGTACGGAGGAACGGCCGAGGCCGCCATCCACCTTCTCGTGGATGACGGCCTCAGCTCGAGACTGTCAGAGGTCGAAGCGAGCCGCTCTGCGTCCCGCCCATCGCGACAACCTGCGCCAACGTTGCGCTGACGCGAGGCGGTTCGCCAGGCGTTGCTCTTCAGCGAACCTCTGGGCTTCTTGTATTCGTATTCGCACGAATTCTTCGTTCAGAGACATGGGTGTCAGGGCCTCGTTCAGGTAGGCGGGCATTGCGCTGTGGTTGATCTGCACGGTGTTCACGCCGCCGCCTCCGTCTTGCCAGCAGTGACAACAGTCGCGTCCTTGCGCGGACGGCCACGCGGGCGCTTCCGCGCGATGACGACACCGCGCTCGAAGATCTCTCCACCCCAGACGCCCCACGGCTCGTGACGGGCGAGCGCGCCGGCGAGGCACTCCGCCAGCACCGGGCAGGTCCCGCAGAAGGACTTCGCCTTCTCGAGGTCGGCCGGCGCGTCAGCGAACCAGAGGTCGGGGTTGTGGGTGCGGCAGGGGATGTCGAGCCCCTCCGCGAGGTCCGGAAGTGTCTCGCCGGTGAGCGGGACAGTCGCGGTCAACATCTGGGTTTTCTCCTTGTGTGGGGTACTGCAAAAACACGAAAGCCGCGGACTCTGTACGAGTCCGCGGCTTTCGTGAGCCTGGTGGTCCTTCGACCCCCTATGGGGTCGGCAGGAGCCTTCTCACTTGATGCGCGGACAGCGCATTCGTGTAGTTGTCGTCGACGACCGGCAGCACGATCGGCTGCTCGCTGGTCAGTTCGGTGCCGCGCAGTGCGATCCCGCGCAGGGCGGTGCCGCGCTCACGACCCAGCAGTGCCACTGGCTTGTGGGCAGACTTGTGCCACATGGCCTGAGCGGCTGCGGACGTGCAGAGGCCCTCGGTCAACGGGAGGCCGAGCGCGCGCGAAGTCGTGAAGAGCTTCACAACGGCCACCTCCTCCAAGAGAGCTCTGCTGTAGAGAGCTAGTAGTAGTTCTTCTTCCCCAGACGGGTCCTCCGGACCCGGCATGAGCAGGTTATGACCCCGTCCCAGGGGCTCGCAACCTATTTAACGAAACTCGTCCCGATCAGGTGGCGGAGTACCCGACACCGGCCCGGACCAGGCCCAACACGTCGTCGCCGAACTTATCAAGCTTCGACGCGCCGATGCCCGAGATCGCCACGAGTCCGGCCGAATCCGTGGGTCGCTGCTCCGCGATCGCCATCAGGGTCGCGTCGGTGAAGACCACGTACGCGGGCACCTTGAGCTCCCGCGCCCGCGCCGCACGCCACTGACGGAGCGACTCGAGCAGTTCCTCGTCCACATCGGACGGGCAGGACCTGCAACGACCAAGCTTCACTGCCTGTGCTTCGACCAAAGTCGCCGCGCAGACCCGGCAGGTCGGTTTTTCCTTCTTCATCAGAGGTGGCCGCTGAGCGCCCGCAGATACCCGTGCGGCCGGGTGGTTCTCGGGCACCAGGTTGTAGAGGAAGCGAGACCGGCGGCGGTACTTGCGCCCACCGGCCGCGCGCGACAACGCCCACGACAGCCAGAGGTGCTCACGCGCGCGCGTGACACCTACGTACAGAAGGCGGCGTTCTTCTTCGACCTTCGCCTCGTCACCGTCGGCGTACTGGATCGGCATCGTGCCCTCGACGAGTCCGACGAGGAACACGGCGTCCCACTCCAGACCTTTCGACGCGTGCAGCGAGGCGAGCGTGACTCCCTCGACGGTCGGCGGGTGCTGCGCCTCGGCCCGCACGTCCAGCTCCGCGCAGAACCGCGGCAGGTCGGCGTCCGGCACCGCGGCGGCGAACTCCTCGGCGAGCTCGACCAGCGCGAGCAACGACTCCCAGCGTTCGCGCGCGGAGCCACCGGTCGGTGGTTCGTCGGTCAGCCCGACCCGGCCCAGCACCGCGCGGACGACCTCGGGCAGGCTCCCGTCGCGTTCGCCCGCCGAACGCAGCGCGATCATCGCCTGGCGGACCTCGGCGCGCTCGAAGAACCGTTCGCCGCCGCGCACGAGGTACGGGATGCCGAGCGACGCGAGCGCCTGCTCGTACGCCTCGGACTGCGCGTTGACGCGGTAGAGGATCGCGATCTCCGACGCCGCCACGCCCTCGTCGAGCAGCGTCTTGATCCGCCCCGCGACCGCGTCCGCCTCGGCCGGTTCGTCGTCGAACTCGTGGAACCGCGGCATCGGCCCGTCCGGCCGCTGTCCGATCAGCTGCAGCCGCGACCCGGCAGGACGGCCGCGCGCCCACTTGATGACGTCGTTGGCCAGCCCCACGACCTGGGGCGTCGACCGGTAGTCGCGCTCCAGCCGCACGACGACGGCCTCGGGGAACCGCCGCGCGAAGTTGAGCAGCGGCTGCGGCGAGGCGCCGGCGAACGAGTAGATGGTCTGGTTCGCGTCACCGACCACGGTCAGGTCGTCGCGGCCGCCGAGCCACGAGTCGAGCACGCGCTGCTGCAACGGCGTCACGTCCTGGTACTCGTCGACGACGAAGCAGCGGTAGCGGTCGCGGAACTCCTGCGCGACCTCCGCGTTGTCCTCCAGGGCCCCCGCCGTGTAGAGCAGCAGGTCGTCGAAGTCGAGCAGCTGCGCCTCGTTCTTGAGCTGCTCGTAGGTCGTGTAGAGCTTCATGATCTGCTCGGCGGGCGCCGGGATGTCCCGCGCGGCGCGGGCGGCGGCCACCGGGTAGTCCTCCGGCGTCAGCAGCGACGCCTTCGCCCACTCGATCTCGCTGGTCAGGTCGCGCAGCGCGTCGGTCTCGGTCGGCAGGCCCAGCCGGGACGCGGCGCGGGCGACGACGCGGATCTTCTGGTCGACGAGCTCCCAGCGCGGGCCACCGATGACGCGTGGCCAGAAGTAGCGCAACTGGCGTGAGGCGGCGGCGTGGAACGTCACGGCCTGTGCACCGTGCACGTCCAGAGAACGCAGACGGGTGCGCATCTCCCCTGCGGCGCGTTTGGTGAACGTGACCGCGAGGACCTGCGACGGGGCGACGTGACCGCGTTGGCACAGGTAGGCGATGCGGTGCGTGATGGTGCGCGTTTTACCGGTACCGGCGCCCGCGAGCACGCACACCGGGCCGCGCGGCGCTTCGACCGCTGCGCGCTGTTCCGGATCAAGACCCTCCAGCAACGCCTCCATGCCCGGCAGTCTCGCAGATGGCCGATGCAACGCTGAGACCAGCGCGCCGTATCCTGATGGGTATGGCTGGTAAGCAGGACAAGGCGGCTGCCAAGGAAGCGGCGAAGGCTCGTCGCGCGGCATCACGCGAACGGCGCAAGCAGATCTTCGAGGCGTTCAAGATGCAACGCCGCGAGGACAAGGCGCTGATCCCGCTGATGCTGGGGGCCGTCCTCGGCGTCACGGCGATCGCCGTGGTCCTCGGCCTGATCTTCAACGCGGTCTGGATGTTCGTGCCGCTGGGCGTCGCGATCGGCGCGCTGCTGGCCGTGATCATCTTCGGCCGCCGCGTGCAGAGCAACGTCTTCCGCAAGGCCGACGGCCAGCCGGGCGCGGGCGCGTGGGCGCTCGAGAACCTGCGCGGTCGCTGGCGCGTCACCCCCGCCGTCGCGGGCACGACCCAGCTCGACGCCGTGCACCGCGTGCTCGGCCGTCCCGGTGTCGTTCTGGTCGCCGAGGGTGCGCCGCAGCGGGTCAAGCCGCTCCTCGCGCAGGAGAAGAAGCGCATCTCGCGCGTCGTCGGCGAGACCCCGATCTACGACTTCATCATCGGCACCGGCGAGGGCCAGGTCCCGCTGAAGAAGCTCCAGTCGACGCTGATGAAGCTGCCGCGCAACATCACGGCCGCCCAGGTCGACGCGCTCGAGACCCGTCTCGCCGCACTCGCCAGCCGCGGTGCCGCGCTGCCCAAGGGCCCGATGCCGCAGGGCGCCAAGATGCGCAACGTCCAGCGCACGCTGCGCCGCCGCTGACCTCAGGTCGTCCCTGACCAGCTCCCACCACGTGGAAGGGCCCGCCGCACGAGATGTGCGGCGGGCCCTTTCGCGTGCTCGGGACTACCTGACCTTGATGACGACCGTGCCCGCGGCCTTGTCGTGCAGGCACCGTCCGTCCGAGTCCCAGACCAGCGCCGGGATCAGCGGGAAGATGAGGATCGTGCGCAGCAGCGCGCGGGGCAGGTGCACGAAGGTCTTGCCGTCGATGCGCGCCACCCGCAGGCCGAACAGCGCGTGCCCCGGCGTGAACCCGAAGAACGCGACCGCGACCACGGTGATGACGAACCAGGCCAGCAGGCTCCAGTTCTTCGGCAGCTCAGGCCGCGTGAACACCGCGGCGACACCGGCCGCGAGGACGAAGTCGGTCAGGATGGCGAACGTGCGCCTCCCGATCGAGGCGATGGAGCCCGGCCCCTTCTCCGGGAAGCCGTGACGCTCACCACGCCAGCGCTGTTTGGTGCCGTCGTTCGAGTCCTCACCCGGAGACAGCACCGATTGAGGTCCTGACAGCCACGAACCGGTCCACCTGCTCACTCCACCAGAGTAAGCCTGTGAACATCGGGTGAGGACCGGCAGGTCGTCTTGCCGCCTTGAACCACCCCGTTAACACTGGCGAAACATCCGAGTGACGGACGGGCAACACCGCCGACATACGGTCGCTCGCGATGACCAGCCGTTGTCCATAGTCAAGGAGTCGACGAGGGTGTTCAAAAATTCCGACGAGGTGCTGAAGTTCATCTCCGACGAGGGCGTCAAGTTCGTCGACGTGCGGTTCAGCGACCTGCCCGGCGTGATGCAGCACTTCACGCTGCCGGCCAAGGCGTTCGACGCCGACGCGATCGAAGAGGGTCTCGCCTTCGACGGCTCCTCCGTGCGCGGCTTCCAGTCCATCCACGAGTCGGACATGCTGCTGCTGCCCGACCTGTACACCGCGCGTCTCGACCCGTTCCGCATCGAGAAGACGCTGATCGTCAACTTCTTCGTGCACGACCCGTTCACGCGTGAGGCGTACAGCCGCGACCCGCGCAACATCGCGCGCAAGGCCGAGCAGTACATCACCGACTCGGGCATCGCCGACACCGCGTACTTCGGTGCCGAGGCCGAGTTCTACATCTTCGACTCGATCCAGTTCGACACCACCGCGAACGCGTCGTTCCACAAGATCGACTCCGAGTCCGGCTGGTGGAACACGGGCCGCGACGAAGAGGGCGGCAACCTCGGCTACAAGGTGAAGTACAAGGGCGGCTACTTCCCCGTCACGCCGACCGACCACTACGCGGACCTCCGCGACAAGATGGTCCTCAACATGGAGGCGAACGGCTTCGCGGTCGAGCGCGCCCACCACGAGGTCGGCACCGCGGGCCAGGCGGAGATCAACTACCGCTTCAACACGCTGCTGCACGCCGCCGACGACCTGATGCTGTTCAAGTACATCATCAAGAACACCGCGTGGCAGGCCGGCAAGACCGTCACCTTCATGCCGAAGCCGCTGTTCGGCGACAACGGCTCGGGCATGCACACGCACCAGTCGCTGTGGAAGGACGGCGCGCCGCTGTTCCACGACGAGAGCGGCTACGCGGGCCTGTCCGACACCGCCCGCCACTACATCGGCGGCATCCTGCACCACGCGCCGTCGCTGCTGGCCTTCACCAACCCGACGGTGAACTCCTACCACCGCCTGGTCCCCGGCTACGAGGCCCCGGTCTCGCTGGTCTACTCCCAGCGCAACCGCTCGGCGTGCGTCCGCATCCCGATCACGGGCAACAACCCGAAGGCCAAGCGCATCGAGTTCCGCTGCCCCGACTCGTCGGGCAACCCGTACCTCGCCTTCTCGGCGATGGTCATGGCGGGCCTCGACGGCGTGAAGAACAAGATCGAGCCGCCGGCCCCGATCGACAAGGACCTCTACGAGCTCCCGCCCGAGGAGGCCCGCGACGTCAAGCAGGTCCCCGCGACGCTGGACGCCGTGCTGGACAACCTGGAGGCCGACCACGAGTTCCTGCTCGAGGGCGGCGTGTTCACCCCGGACGTGATCGACACCTGGATCTCGTACAAGCGTGAGCAGGAGATCGACCCGCTGCGTCTGCGCCCGAACCCCTACGAGTTCGCGCTGTACTACGACGTGTGATCGGTTGAGCTCTTCCGGAAGGCCCGGTGGGATTCCCCGCCGGGCCTTCCGGCTATGCAGCGGTTTCGGAGCTGATCAGGGTCACCGTGCACAACAACCCTCTGGCACCCGCGCTGACCCGCACGTTGGAGACCATGACGTCGGCCTCGCCGCCGGTCGGCAGTTTGATCCGGGCCTCGCCACCGTCGAGAGCCTCCGCGGCCGTGCCGGCCCCGGACAGCTGCCAGTACCCGTCGTCGGTCACCGTCTCGATGAGGTCGACCCGATCCAGCTCGGCCGCGCTGCCGTCCGCGTACACGAGCCGGGCCGGTCCTGAGTAGCTGAACATGCCCTGACACACGGGTGTGGCGGCCGCGGGGTTCAGAGCTCTTGCGATTCCGTCCGCCGGCCTCCGTCTTCTGCGCGAGTCCGGAAAGGACAGAACCTCACGCGGACAGCCGCGACCGGACCTCCATCAGCGCCTCCCCGAGCAGGTTCAGCCCCAACCAGGTCGACGGGTCGGCAGCCCGCGGATCCGACGCCACCAACCCGATGCCCCACACGCGGTCCTGCGGGCTCGCCTCGACCAGGATCCGCGAACCCGTTCCCAGCAAGTAGGAACGCAGCGCGGGATCCTGGCCGAACTTCGCCAGGTTGCCGTCGACCACGATCTCCAGCCGCGCCGAAACCCACTCGGCGTCGGAGAAACCCGAAACCTGACGGCCCAAAGCCTTGGCCTCGCCGGGAGTGCGCGCGGCGAGCACCCGTTCAGCGACCGAGGTGTCGCCGAACAGCATGGCCTTGCGCCACATCATGTAGTGCTCGGCCGACGAGAACTGTTGCCCGTCAACGACGAAGGAGCACGGCCACCACTGCGACAGGCATCCCTTGCCGATGCTGCCGTCACGTTCGGGCTGATGGCCCCAGAAGAACAGGTACTTCACGCACGACAGGCTAGGTGACCTGGTCGCGTGAGTCCTCGTCGTTTTCGTCCGGCGCCGGCATCTCGGGTTCGCGCCACGCCTCAGCCCGGGTCGGGCCGTTGGCGCGCAGCTCGTTCTCGAGCTCCTTCTTCAGGTGGTCGTCCGCCACGAAGCCGTGTTGATCACTTCCGCGTTGTGCCATGCAGGAGGCGTACCCGTTCGGCGGGGATCAATCACTTCGGCAGCGGGATCCCGGTGACCGTGATCGCGGCGCCCGTCGGGGCGAACTGGCCGGAGATCGAGTTGAACGTCAGCGTGAGCGAGTTCACACCCGCACCGATTTTCTCGTCGAGCACCACGGTGCCCGAGGCGGTGGTGCCCTGGGTGACGAGGCCGTCCCACTTGCTGCTCGATGCCGCGTAAGTGCGCTTCAGATCGTCCAGGACCGCGATGCCGCTCACGGGGAGGGTCATCCTGGCCTGGGAGGCGTTCGTGGCCGTCACGAAGAGCTTCACACGGCCGTTCGCGGCTTCTACGCGTGTCACTTCGATGGTGAGCATGCCGCGCTGCTGCTTGAACGAGCCCGTCTGCACCTTCACGTCGGCGGAAGGCTCGGTGGTTTCCAGTGCGCCGTCAGGCGTTTGGACGCCGTTCGACGTAGTCGTCGTCGACGTCGTGTTGGGCTGAGCGGCGGAGTTCCCGCCGCTGAGTGCGAACTGGATCACACCCAGTGACGCGAGCACACCGACAGCAACACCCGCAATGGCGATCACGGTCTTACCTCGGCGCGTGACCCGACGATGCTGCATGACTTCCTCTGTTCGACCCCCGTGACAAACAACAGCTCCCCCGCTGAGCGCAGCCAGTCTCATCTCGATCGGGTGAAACGTCAATGCGCTAGGGTCCGCCCGTGTCTCAAGATGTCGCCGAATTCACGGCTCCGCAGCTGCTCACCACCCACATCGTCGACTCGGCAGCCGAGGCGCTCGAAGCGGTTCAGGCCGCTGACGTGCTCGACCTCGGGGTCCGCGTCTACAACCGGCTCGTTCCCGACGCCGACGACGCCGAGTCGTTGGAGGAGGAGTGGGTGGTCGAGGTTTACACCAGCGCTCCCGCTGTCGACCCCGACTCGGACGAGGACTGAGCAGCCCAGAAGTGGGGGCACCCCACCAGGAGTGCCCCCCAAACCTGAAGCCAGACATGAATTTTTCAGACTGTTAGTACAACTTTTCCGCGCACGTGCCCGCCTTCGAGCAGTTTGTGCGCTTTCACCGCGTCGGCCAACGGAAACGTCTGCTGCACCTCGACGCGCAACTTCCCGGCCGCGACCAGGTCGACGAGCCACTGGGTCTGCTCGGCGTTCGGCCGGGCCCAGGTGTTGATCACACCGTGCTCCAGCGCCCGCGGGCCGTCCACAATGGACGTCATCCGCGCCCGGTCGCGCACCAGCTGCAACGACTGGTCGAACGCGAGCCCGCCGACGTTGTCGATCACCACGTCGACCCTGCCGTCGCCGCCGACAAGCTCCGCCACCGCGTCGACCAGCGCGTCGCCGTAGGCCACCGGTTCGGCGCCCAGCGACCGCACGAAGTCGTGGTTGCGCGGCGACGCGGTGCCCAGCACCCGCGCGGCACCGAGCTCGCGCGCGATCTGCACCTGGAGATGTCCCACACCGCCGGCGGCCGCGTGCACGAGCACGGTGTCACCGGCGCCGGTGCCGACGGCCTTCAACGCCTGCAACGCCGTCAGCCCGGCGAGCGGCAGCGCGGCGGCGGTCACGAAGTCCACGGTGGACGGTTTGCGCGCGATCATCCTGTCCGGCACCGAGATCAGCTCTGCGTAGGCGCCGAACTGGACGTGGTCCTTGCGCGCGTAGGCGAGCACCTCGTCGCCCGGCTTCCAGTCCTGCACGCCGATGCCGACGGCGCGCACCACACCGGCCACGTCCCAGCCGGGGATCAACGGCGTGTGGTGAGGCATCAGACCCCGCAGGTACCCGGCTCTGATCTTGAAGTCCACCGGGTTGATCCCGGCCGCGCGGACCTCCACCAGGACCTGGTCGGGTCCCAGCAGCGGATCGGGCAGCTCCTGCAACGACATGACCTCGGCGTCGCCGAACTCGGTAAGCGCGATCGCTTTCACAGTCCCTCACCGTAGAAGACCCGCTCCGCCACCGCACGCGCACGACGGGTGGTGCGCCGGTACTCCTCCAGGAACTCACCCGGATCGCCGCCGGGCGGGTACCCCATGACCGACGCGACGGCGACGAGGTCGCGCCCGGACGTCGGCAGCTGGTCCGACGCCTTGCCCCGCACCAGCGTCACGGCGTTGCGGGCGTGCGTCGCGAGGTTCCACGCCGCGGTCAGCGCGGCGGCGTCGTCGGCAGCGAGCAGCCCGGCCTCGACGGCGGCGGCCATCGCGGCCATTGTGGACGGTGTGCGCAGGTCAGGCACGGCACCGGCGTGCTGGAGCTGCAACAGCTGCACGGTCCACTCCACGTCCGCGAGCCCGCCGCGGCCGAGCTTGGTGTGCGTGCTCGGGTCGGCTCCGCGCGGCAGCCGTTCCGCGTCGACCCGCGCCTTGATCCGCCTGATCTCCCGCACGGACGCCGCGTCGAGCCCGGAGGCCGGATAACGCAGTGGCTCGATCAACTCCTCGAACTCCGCCCCCAACGAGGCATCGCCCGCGATGAAGCGCGCCCGCAGCAGCGCCTGCTTCTCCCAGATCTCCGCCCACTGCCGGTAGTACGCACGGTACGAGTCCAACGTCCGGACCAGCGGGCCCTGCCTGCCTTCCGGCCGCAGATCCGCGTCCACCTGCAGCGGCGGGTCCTGCGACGGCGCACCCAGCAGGCGCCGGATGTTCTCCACGACCCCGCTCGCCCACTTCGCCGCCTCGGCGTCGGACACGCCGTCGAACGGCCGGCACACGAACATCACGTCCGCGTCGGAGCCGTACCCGAGCTCGTGCCCGCCGAGCCGCCCCATGCCGATCACGGCGAGCGCGGCAACCGGCTCCCCAGCTGCGCGTACAGCCGCGTCCAAAGCGCTCTGCAACACCGCCACCCACACCTCGGACAACGACACGCACACCGTCTCCAGCGGCATGAACCCCAGCAGGTCCGCCGCGGCGATGCGCAACATCTCGTGCCGCCGCAACGACCGCGCTGCGGCGACCGCGCGCGTCAGGTCGTCGTACCGGGCGACCGCGCTGCGCAGCGGGTTGCCGACCGCGTGCGGGTCACGTCCGACCAGCGCCTCGGTGTCCGCGAGCAGCCGCAGCACCTCCGGCGCCCGCACCAGCAGGTCCGGCACGAAGCGGGAGGTGCCGAGCAGCACCGCGAGCCGTTCGACGACAGCGCCCTCGTCGCGCAGCAGCCGCAGGTACCAGGGGGTTTCGGCGAGCGCCTCGGACACCTTCCGGTACGCGAGCAGCCCTCCGTCGGCATCGGGCGTGCCGGCGAACAGGTCCAGCAGCACCGGCAGCAGTGCGCCCTGGATGCGCGCACGCCGGGACACTCCGTGCGTCAACGCCTGGATGTGCCGCAACGCGCCCTCGGGCGAGGTGTAGCCGAGGGCCGCGAGCCTCGCCACGGCCTCCTTGGTGGTGAGCCGCAACGCCTCGGTCGGCACGCCCGCCACGGACTGCAGCAGCGGCCGGTAGAACAGCTTCTCGTGCAGCCGCCGGACCTGGTTGGCGTGCTTGCGGAACTCCGCCAGCAGCACCTGCCCCTCCGACTTCCGCCCATCGGCGTGCAGACCGATCGACCGCGCGAGCCAGCGCAACGCCGTGACGTCGTCGTCTGCGGGGAAGAGGTGCGTGCGCAGTAAACGCTGCAACTGGAGCCGGTGCTCCAACGTGCGCAGGAACCGGTACGAACGCCCGAAGTCCGCCGCGTCGTTGCGCCCGACGTACCCGCCACGGCCCAACGCGGCCAATGCGGCCGTCGTCGCCTGGATGCGCAGCTCCTCGTCCGAACGACCGTGCACGAGCTGCAGCAGCTGCACCGCGAACTCGACGTCCCGCAGGCCACCGCGGCCGAGCTTCAGCTCCCGGTCGGCGAGCCCCGACGGCACGTGGTCCTCGACGCGCCGGCGCATGGCCTGCACGTCCTCGACGAAGTTCTCGCGCTCGGCCGCCGTCCACACGTACGGCCGCACGACGTCGAGGTACGCCTGCCCGAGCTCGGCGTCGCCCGCGACCGGCCGCGCCTTCAGCAGCGCCTGGAACTCCCAGGTCCGCGCCCACTTCTGGTAGTAGGAGGCGTGCCCGTCGAGCGTGCGGACCAGCGCGCCCGCCTTGCCCTCCGGCCGCAGCGCCGCGTCGACCTCGAAGCACGACTGGCCCGCGATCTGCATCATCGTGCTGGCCAGCCGGGTCGCCACGCCCAGGTCGCCCTCAGCGACGAACACGACGTCGACGTCGCTCACGTAGTTCAGCTCGTTCGCGCCGCACTTGCCCATCGCGATCACCGCGAGCCGGCAGCGGTCGGCACCGTTGACCCGTTTCGCCGCGAGGGTCAACGACGCGCGCAAGGCCGACACGGCGAGATCGGACAGCTGCGCCGCCACCGTGTCGTACGGGACGAACGGCAAAGTCGGCTCGACGACGTGCGCAAGGTCGTTGGCGGCAACGAGCAGCAGCTTCGCCCGGTACTCGGTGCGCAGCACGGCGCCGTCCGGCAGCTCCAGCGACACGTCGACTTCTTCGGTGAGCGAACGCCACCGGTCCGGGTTCACGACGAGGAAGTCCGACAGCGCGGTCGACGACCCCAGCACGGCGAGCAGGCGCCCGCGCACCACCTCGTCCTGGTGCAACGCGACCGACAGGGCGTCCCAGTCGGCGACCGCGTGGAGCCGCTCCAATCCGCGCAGCGCGAGATCGGGGTCGGGTGAGCGGGAGAGGGCGGCCAGCACCGGTTCGGAGCCGTCCGCGGGACGGCGGTCAGCCCACAGGCCGAGACCGCGCAGCGCTTCCTCGCTGCGCGGCTCGGTGAGTCCGAATCTTGCTGGTGACGCGTGGCGGACTGGTTCGCTCATCAGGAGCCAACCTAGTCCTCACAGCCCTAGAAGACGATCAGAGAGAGCCCGTAGAGCACGACCGCGACGCAACCGGCGAAGCTCGCGTACGCGGGAACCTTCTTGTCGCTCGACAACGCGCGGATGCCGAGCACGAACAGCGTGACGACGACGAGGGTCACGAGCAGCGTGGCGCCGAAGACCTGGAGCAGCGCCTCCCACTTGATCGTCATGCCGCCACCTTGTGCAGCTCGGCCTGGGCCGCGACCTCGTCGACGATGTGCTCGGGCTTCACCGGCTCGCGGCGCGACAGGATCCAGATGCCGATCGACACCGCGCCTCCGATCACGGCGACACCGATGACGCCGGTGGTGCCGCTCGACGCCCACTTGCCCGCGATCGCGCCGACGATGCCGGCGGCGGGCAGCGTGAGCACCCAGCCCGCGGCCATCTTGCCCATCGTGCCCCACCTGACGCCGCGCCGATCGCGGCCGAGGCCGGAGCCCATGATGCCGCCGGACGCGACGTGCGTGGTGGACAGCGCGAAGCCGAGGTGCGACGACGCGAGGATCGCCGTGGCAGTCGAGGTCTGCGCCGCGAAGCCCTGCGCGGGCTCGATGGTCGTCAGGCCGCGGCCGAGGGTGTGCGTGATGCGCCAGCCGCCGAGGTACGTGCCGAGCGCGATCGCGAGACCGGCGCTGACGATCACCCAGGTGGGCGGCGCCGAACCGGGGGCGAGCGAGCCGGACGTGATCAGCGCCAGCGTGATGATGCCCATGGTCTTCTGCGCGTCGTTCGTGCCGTGCGCGAGCGAGACCAGCGAGGCGGACGCGACCTGGCCGACCTTGAAGCCGGTGTGCGAGACACGCGGGTCGGCGGCCTTCTTGAGCCGGTAGACGACGATCGTGGCCATCGCCGCGACCAGGCCGGCGATCAGCGGCGCCGCGATGGCGGGCACCAGGACCTTGTCGACCACCTTGGCGAAGTGGATGGCGTCCACTCCGGACGACACCCAGGCCGCACCGATCAGGCCGCCGAACAGGGCGTGCGACGAGCTCGACGGCAGACCCACGTACCAGGTGACCAGGTTCCACATGATCGCGCCGACCAGTCCGCCGAAGATGACGGCCGGCGTGATCTGGGCGTCGTCGACGATCCCGCCGGAGATGGTCTTGGCCACCTCGACCGACAGGAACGCGCCGACGAGGTTGAGGACCGCCGACAGGGCGACCGCCGTCCGGGGCTTCAGGGCACCGGTGGCGATGGAGGTGGCCATGGCGTTGGCCGTGTCGTGGAACCCGTTGGTGAAGTCGAAGATGAGAGCAGTGACGACAACGATGATCACTACAAGTGCGGGATCCACACTGATCCTCCGGCTGGATCGAACAAGGTGTCCGACAGGTGACGGTACCGGGTACTCAGGATGCCTTATAACCTCCGAAAGTAATGTCACACCAACGGAAGTTGTGTGCCCAAACACCCCGCGGGCGACAGTTCTCCCCGCACCATCTTGGCGAACCTGGCCACGAACGGCTGCCAGACCTCCGCGAGGTCCCGATGGGCCTCCGCGAGGAAGTCCTGGTCGAAGTGCTGCGGGCGCGCGCACGCTGCCGAGACAGGATCCTTGGCCGCCCAGTTCAAGACGATTTCCGGGGTCGTCTCGATGTGGAACTGCAGCCCGTAGGCGCACGATCCCACCCGAAACGCCTGATTCGGGTATTTCGGTGAGGCAGCCAGGTGTTCGGCGCCGGGCGGCAGCAGGTGGACCTCGTCCGAGTGGAACTGCAGGACGTCGGGCGTGAACGGCAGGTCGGCGAACAGCGGGTCGTTCGCCGACGAGTCCCGCTTCGCCACCAGCAGCACGCCGACCTCCGGCCCTTGTGGACCCTTGCGCACCTGGCCACCGGTGGCGACGGCGAGCAGCTGCGCGCCGAGGCAGATCGCGAGCGTCGGCAGCTTCCGCGCCACCGCGTTCGACAGCAGCCGGCGCGCGTCGGCGAGCCACGGGTGCTCGGCGTCGTCCAGCGCCCCCATCTCACCGCCGAGGCAGATGACGCCGTCGTAGCCGTCGAGGCTCTCCGGTGCGGGCTCGTCCTTCAGCGACACGAGGTGCAGCTCGATGCCCTCGGCCTCCAGCCAGGTGCCGAGCTCAGCCAGCGGGTCTGACTGCGAGGGCTGCAGGACGAGCAAACGCGGTGCGGTCACACATGTGAGCCTATGTCGGGTTGACTCAGCAATGACACGCGACCTTAGAAACACCGGCGCCGATGAGCTGATCCGACTCGACCGGATAGCCCGCCTCCTGCCAGGCCGTGATACCCCCGGCGAGCCGCTTCACCTTGTAGCCCCGTTGGGCGAGCGCGAGGGCCCCCTTGGTCGCCGCGTTGCACTGGAAGCTCTCGCAGTAGCAGATGTAGACGAGTTCGGGGTCGAGGTCGAGCTGCTCGGGCAGGTCGCGGTAGGGCAGGTTGATGGCGCCGGGGATGCGGGCCTTCGCGAACGCCTCGGGGCTCCTCGTCTCCACCAGAACGTAGCCGGAGGTGTTGCCGTCCAGCATGTCCCGGTGGACGTCGTCGGGGTCGGCTTCCAGCGAGAGCTCGGCGGCGAAGAAGATCGCGGCCGCGGTCGGGTCGGAGGCGGGGAAGCGCAGTGCGTTGGTCATGTCCTTGATCCTGCTTGGACAGTCGCCGCCCCGGACATGCGGAAGTCCAGGCGTTCGGCCCGTTCTCCTTATGATTTCCAGGTGGAACTCGACGCCGTGGACTGGAAGATCCTGGACCTGTTGCAGCAGGACGGGCGGATGTCCTACACCGCGCTGGGCCGCGTCGTGTCGCTGTCGGCGCCGGCCGTGACCGAACGCGTGCGCCGCCTGGAGGCCCTGGGCGTGATCACTGGCTTCGTCGCCGTGGTCTCCCCGGCCAGGCTGGGCCTGCCGATCGAGTCGATCGTGCGGGTGCGGGTCCGCTCGCTGGACACACCCCGGTTCCGCTCCCACGTGCTGGCGCTGCCGCAGATCCGGGACGCCGACCACGTGACAGGAGATGACTGCTGGCTGCTGCGGGTGGTGTGCCGGTCGATGGTGGAGCTCGAGGAACTGGTCGAGGTGATGCAGCGGTACGGCGACACCACGACGTCGTTGGTGTTCTCGTCGCATGTGCGCAACCGGCCGGTGGAGGCTGCGCTGTTCGACTAGGCCCTAGTCCCAGCGGTACTCCGACCAGTCCGAGACCGGCACGAACCCGATGCCCAGGTACACGGAGTTCGCCGTCGGGTCCTTCAGGTCCGCGGTCAGCACGACCTGGTCGGCACCTGCCCCGTGCGCCCACCGGCTGACCGCCGCCGTCACCGCGGCCGCGTAGCCGTGCCTCCGGTGCTCAGGCGGTGTGTAGACCGGGCCGACCCGCGAGACCCCTGCCACCGGTTCGGTGGTGCCCGCCCAGGAGACAGGCGTGCCGTCGACGACCCAGAGGACGTGGCCCGCCGGCATGTTCCGGCTGCCGCGCATCACCTTTTCCGCCTCGTCCCGGGCCAGGCCGTCGAGTTCTGCGGCGAACTGCAGCCACCACTCGGTGATGAGGTCGTCGTCCTCGGCGGTGGCGAGGCGGGACTCGCCGGGCACGTCTGGAACCGCGAGGTCGCCCAGCCGGTAGAGACGTAGGCGGTACATCTCCCGGCCGCCGTCGCGCCAGACGGGCCGGAACGCCTCCACGCGGTCCAGAGGTCCGGTGACTGCGTCGATCTCCTGGCCGCGCAGGGCGTCCGCCACGGCTTGGGCGGCGGTGGGCGGCATGGCCGCTATGTGGAGCGGGCGGTCCTGCATGCGGGTCACCGCGCCGACCAAGGAACCGTTGTCGTGCAACGAGATCAGGGCCGCGGGCTGCCTGATGCCGCGCAGGGCCGAGTCCAGGGTGGTCAGGTGAACGCTGTGGTTCACGGGGTCGGCGTCGAGGAAGTCGCCGGCCACCGCCAGGAAGTCCTCGAGGTCGTCGTGGATCAGTGCTTCCACCAGAACTCCGCCCAGTCGTCGAGTGGTTCGTAGCCGATGCGTTGGTAGATCGAGTTCGAGATCGGGTTGGTCAGGTCGGCGAAGAGGAGGACGTCGGTGGCGCCCTGGTCGAGGGCCCACTGGCTGACCATCGCGCTGACTGCGGCGCCGTAGCCGTGCCTGCGGTGCTCGGGTGGGGTGTAGACCGGGCCGACCCTGGTCATGCCCGCCTGGGGGAGGCTGGCTGCGGCCCAGGCCACGGGGACGCCGTTGTGTTCCCAGAGGGCGTGACCGTTGCCCAGGCGCAGGGAGCTCCGCATGACCTCGATCCCCTGTTCCGCTGGCGCCTCCGGCACTGCTTCGGCCGTGAAGGACTTGCGCCAGGCGCCGAGGAGTTCGACGTCGGCCTCGGAGGCCATGCGGCCCGAGCCCTCGATGGTGGGCGGGGCCAGGGTGCCCAGGCGGTACAGCCTGGTGGCCAGGGACTCGGTGAAGTTCTTGCCCGTCGCTGTGGCGAACGCCTCTGACCTTTGCCGCGGACCGGTCACGCCTGGGGCGTCCGGATCGATCTCGCTCGCGATTCGCGCCGCCAGGTCGACCGCGGTGAGGGGGAGGTCGGCTGCTTGGAAGGGCCAGGGCGGGGTGCGGACCAGGGAACCGACGACTTCGCCGTTTTCGTGGAACGTGATGAGGATCGGCGAGGCGTCGGTGGCCGGCAGGCGGCGGAGGCGGTCCAGGGAGGTGAGCGCGATGGTGTTGCGCACCGGATCGGCTGCGAGCCGATCGTGCGTGGCGGCGTCGAACGACTCCAGGGTGCTGTGCACGACCGCGTCCATGGGTCCATGAGACCAGGGCGGGCAAGCGAAAATCTGAAGTGGCGCGGCCTCGGACATGCAAAAGACCCCTGAGGGGAGCACCGAAGTGCTCGACCCTCAGGGGTCTTCTGAAAGATTGTCCGGCGGCGACCTACTCTCCCACACCGTAACCAGTGCAGTACCATCGGCGCAGAAGGGCTTAACTACCGGGTTCGGAATGGGACCGGGTGTTTCCCCAACGCTATAACCACCGAAACTCTGTGGAGTTGTACCTGCGGCGATCGGTGCCGCTCGGTTCTTCCAGAACCGCACAGTGGATGCGTAGCGTCTTTGTAACAAGTCCTCGGCCTATTA
>NZ_JBHRZI010000025.1:0-99821 GCF_042649515.1 Lentzea rhizosphaerae
GGCCCGAACGTGCTTTTCGCGCCAAAAAACATGTCTGGTATGTCTGAGTTGCTCTAGTTCGATACAGGCGCTAGTTGCGGCGCTCGGTCACCCAAGTGGCGATCTGTGCGCGTGAGCTGAACCCGAGCTTCTGCAGGATCCGCTCGACGTGCCCCTCCGCGGTCCTGCGGGCGATCACCAGCCGAGCCGCGATCTCCTTGTTCGACATGCCACCGGCGATCAGGTCGGCCACCTGCTGCTCCCGCCGGGTCAACGGCGTGGGCGCCGCCACGATCGGCTGCGGCGGCTCCTCCAGCTCCTCACCGATGGCGAACGTGATGGCGTCCTCCAGCTCCAGGTCCATGCCCTTGCGGAACAGCGCGCGGAACTCCTGGTCCCCCAGCGAGGAGATGGCCGTGGCCTCGCATTCGCCGTGCGGGGCGCCGAAGTACCGGGACCCGAACATGGGGTAGCCGACCGACTGCCAGATCTCGCTGGTGGCGCCGAGCAACGTCGCCGCCCGTGCCGTGTCGCCCTGCGAGGCGGCGATCCAGGCCAGCACCTCGATCGCGAGCACGATGCCGAGCAGGTCGTGGAACGTCCGCTTGATCCGCAGGCACTCCCTGCCGAACTGGTCGGCCCGCGCGAAGTCGCCGCTGACCCACGCGCACAACGCCAGCACGTAGATCGCGTACGCCTGCGCCCAGAGTTCGCCGTGCTCCTCACCGACGGACTTGGCCTCGACGCAGAGCCGTTCCGCCGCCTCGAAGTCGTGCCGGAACGTCGCCGAGATCGCCAGCTCGATGCCGGCCAGCATGGTGTGGCTGTTGACCGTGCCCTGGCAGCGGTAGAGCGACACCGCCTCCTCGAACAGGCCGTCCGCCAGGTCGAGGTCGTCGCCGACGAGATGAGTGCAGGCGAGGCGGTGGGTCGAGTAGGCCAGCGAGGCCGCGTCCCCCGTCCGCTCGGCGTACTCGCGGCACTCCTCCAGCATCCGCACGGAGGCGGTGAGATCGCCCTGCAACGTCGCGACATAACCGTTGACCCACAGCGCTTTCGCCCGCAACGGGCCCTCCGGCGCCCTCGCCAGCGCGCGGTCGAGCCAGTGCCGGCCCTCGCCGAGCATCCCGCACCCGGCCCAGTAGAACCACAGCGTGCCGGCGAGGTGCACGCCGTCGTCGCCCTCGTGGTCGAAGCAGAAGTCCAGCGCTGACCGCAGGTTCGCGTGTTCCAGGCGGGTGAGGGTGAAGATCTGTGGCTGGGCCGGGCCGAACCACTCCTTCTCCCGCCGTTCGGCCCACTCGATGTAGTAGTCGCGGTGCCGTTCGCGCATCACCTGCTCGCGTCCGGCGGCGCGCAGCTTCTCCAGACCGTACTGGCGCAACGGCTCCAGCAGCCGGAACCGGGTGCCGCACGGGTGCTGCTCCGACACCACGACCGACTTGTCGACCAGGCCGGTGAGAGCGTGCATCACGTCGTCGCGCGCGACGCTGTCACCGGAGCAGACCCGTTCCGCGGCCTCGAGGTCGAACGAACCGGAGAACACCGACGCCCTCGCCCACAGGATCTGCTCCGAGCGCGTGCACAGGTGAAAGCTCCAGTCCACTGCGGCGTGCAGCGTCTGGTGGCGCGGGTCGCCGCCGCGTTTGCCGTCGACGAGCACCCGGAACGTGTTGTCCAATCTGGACAGGAGGTGGTCGAGCGTGAGCACGCGCAGCCGCACCGCGGCCAGTTCGACGGCCAGCGGGATTCCGCCCAGGAGCGCGCAGATCTGCTGGACCTTCTCGTGGTTGTGCGGGCCGAGCGCGAAGCCGGGTTCGACGGCCGCGGCACGTTCGGCGAACAGCGCCAGCGCCGGGTCCTGCGGCAGCGGCGCGACCTGCCAGAGGTGTTCGCCGTCGACGCCCAGGCGTTCGCGGCTGGTCACGAGCACGCGCAGACCGCGGACCCTGCGCAGCAACGCGTCCACGAGCTCGGCGGTCGCCCCGACGACGTGTTCGCAGTTGTCCAGAACGATCAGCATCTGCCGGTCGCGCAGGTGTTCCACCAGAACGGTGCGGTGCTTGCGGACCGTGTCGTCGTGGACGCCCAGCTGCTCCAGGACCGTGTGCACGACCAGTTCCGGGTCGACGACGCCGCCCAGTTCGACGAACCACACACCGTCGCGGAACGCCCGGTGTGTCTCCGCCGCCGCCCGCAACGCGAGCCGAGTCTTGCCGACGCCACCGACACCCGTCAGGGTGACGAGGCGGGACTCGGACAGCAGTCTCCTGACCTCGGCGACGTCGTGCCTGCGCCCGACGAAAGTAGTTGTGTCAGCAGGCAAATTGCCTTTGCGTCCTGGGGAAAGCAAACCGCCCACAGCGGCACCCTAGGTCGGCTCGATCTCCCGCTGCAACGCGGTCCCCCGGAGGCACCAACGCCGAAACACGGGTAGTTACCCCCTAGGGCTCCCGCGGTGACGTCGCCATGGTGGAACGCCGGGTCGTGCCAGTGGGAGGGGACGGATCATGGCCGGTGACAGCCTCGACGTGAACGTCCGGGAGCAGAACGGCGTCCTCGTGGTCCGGTTCAGCGGACAACTCGACTGGTCGACCTACCTACGTGTGCAGGACGTGCTGCTCGACTGCGCCACCAAGGAGCTCGTCGGCGTGGTGGTGGAGCTCGACGGCCTTGTCGCGGAGTCACCCGCGTTGCTCGTGGTGTTCGATGTCGTGTGGCTGTCCGCGGCGCGCTGGCCCGGCATCTCGCTGAGCCTCGTCGTCAGCGACCACCAGCTGCGCTCGACGCTGGAGTCGCGCGGTCTGCCCCGGCACATCCCGATGCACCTGACCACGACGTCCGCGGTGGCCGCCGTGGTGCGGCTGCGGCACGAGGACCGGGTGGACGCGGCGCTGCCGACGTGCCGCTGCCTGCCGCACGTCGCCGAGCGGATCACCGAACGCGCCTGCGAACGGTGGGGCGTCCAGTCCATGCTCGACGTCGCACCGCAAGTGGCCGTTGAGCTGGTGTCACACATCGAGGACGACAGTCCGCTCGCACTGCTGCTGCGCATGCGCGGTGACAAGTTGTCCGTTGCGGTGCGCACGACCGCACGCTTCGACCTCAGGCAGTGGCACATCATGCGGCGCAACGTCGCGTCCATCGCCGTGTGCAACTTCTCCATGGGAGAAACGCCTGCGGGAGGTGGGCGGAACATCATCTGGGCGTTGCTCGACGTGCCGGCCGACAGCCAGCGGCCCCCGAGCTATCTCCCGGAGGCCACCGTCTTCACCCACCAGGCTTAACGCTTCCGGGTCGTTCTACTGCGCGTACATCGCGGCAATGCTGGTTCGACACGCCCTGACGACCTGGCGATTCGCCGCCGTGTCGGGCGTTCCGGTACCGCACCTGGGACAGAACAGGCGTGCAGTCGTCTCGTCGACGAACACCTCGAGAGGGCGGCTGCACGGACGGCACCAGCGATGGCCCGTCACGGGGATGACGTGGTCCGGCGAGGCGACGCACTGGTGCAACCAGCAACGATGCAGGCCGCACGTGACGCGGGCGTGGGGGTCGAGACCGAGCTCCTCCGCCAGGTCCTCGGCGCTGAGAACCGCCGTCAGGGTCGTGTCCTCGGCCTCGCAGGAGGTCACCAGCCGCAGGTGCGCACGTCGCCTCATGGGGAGAACCATGCTCCGCCCGACGACACAGGTATACCCGCATTAGTACCTGTTTAATCGCGCTTTCGTTCGAATTCCACCTGGCACGGAACACTCTTCTCACCCTGCGGCGAGCGCCTTACGCTCACATTCAGACGGCGCGGCGCAGAGGTATTCCACATGGCAGATCCTGCTTATTTCCCTCCCCCGCACTCCGCCCGCATCGGGATGAGCGATGTGGAACAGCTGGAGGCGCAGACGCATTCGCTCAGGTCGGTCGACTACCAGTACGGCGGTGGCGCGTGCCGCGACGCCGTCGTGGTGCGGATCTACTGGGCTCAGCAGCTGCTCGCGGCCGAGGCGACGGATGCCGTGCAGGCACGCCTGCTGTCGGCCGTGGCGGATCTGCACAACCTGGCCGGGTGGACGTCGTTCGACAGCGGACAGGTCGGCGCGGCGTACCACCACTTCGACCGTGCGTTGGACTTCGCGCGACACGACGAGGACCTGACGACCAACATCGTGTACCGCCGTGGGCGCGTGCACCTGCATCACGGCGCACCGGGTGATGCGTTGGCGTACTTCCAGAGGGGTGCTGTCGCGCCGTTGGCGGCAAGCATCATGCATTCCAACGCGGCCTGGGCTTATGCACGGCAGGCGCGCGCTCGTGAGGCGTTGCTCGAATTGGGGAAAGCGGAGGAAGCGTTCGCACGGGCGGATTTGGCGCACGTGCCGGACTGGGCGCGGTTCCGCGACGAGACCGACCTGACCGCGATGGTCGGCACGGTCCACGCCGAGCTCGGGGACACCCGGCGCGCGATTCCCGCGTTGACGTCCGCGATCGAGCGGTTCGGCCCGGCGATGGCGCGGAGCTGGACGTTCTGCCTGATCGCGCTCGCCTCGTGCCACTTCCTGGACGGCGACGTCGACGAGGGCCAGGCCGTCGGGGCCCAGGCCGTCGCCGCCGCGGAGGGACTGCGGTCGGAACGGGTGTGGGACCGGCTGCGGCCGATGATGCAGGCCGCGGCAGCACGTGGGGTGTCGCTGCGGTAGTGATCTTTGCAGAACCCGAACATTCGGCGGACCCGCTTCTGATCGTGGGCGGTCATCGTTCTGTGCCATGAACATTTCGCGAATCGGTGGGCTCGTGGCGGGGATGTTGCTGCTGGGCGCGGGAACCGCGTCGGCACAGGAACCGATCACGATCAGCCCGGAGAAGGTGCAGCAGATCTGCTCGAACCGCGTCCCCAGGGTCGAGGCCAAGGTCAAGGCGCTGACCGACAAGATCAACGGGAGCCCGGAGACGTTGGGCTCAAAGAAGTGGATCGAGCAGAAGGCCGCCGACGCGCGCAAGGCCGGCAACACGGCGCGTGCGGACGTTCTGGACGCACGGCTGAAGCTGCGTGACGCGCAACTCGTCAAGCTGGCGAAGGCGGGCGAGCGGATCGCCAAGTTCAAGTCCGAGCACTGCGGGTCGAAGTGAGGTGGGTTGCGGCGCTGGTTCTGCTCGTGTCGCTGACGGCGTGCCGGGGTGAGGCGCCGGTGTCGGACCTCGATGATGTGGAATCAACGCTGAACAGCATCGAGTCGGACATCAACCAGCCGGGGTGAACGCGTGGAACGTGGCCTGGTGCTCGTCGTGGAGGACGAACCGGCGATCGCCGAGCTCGTCGCGCTGTACCTGCGGCGCGACGGCTTCGGGGTGCACCTGGAGTCCTCGGGGGACGCGGCACTGGCCGCGGTCCGGTCGCTGTCGCCCGTGGCGGTGGTCCTGGACGTCGGTCTGCCCGGCATGAACGGCATCGAGGTCTGCCGCGCGTTGCGTGCGGCCGGCGACTGGACGCCGGTGCTGTTCGTGACGGCTCGCGACGACGAGGTGGATCGCCTGCTGGGCCTGGAACTGGGCGCCGACGACTACATCACCAAGCCGTTCAGTCCGCGCGAGCTCGCTCTACGCGTTCGCACGGTCCTACGACGTTCTTCTGGTGGTGTGTCGGATGTCCTGCAGGTGGGTTCGGTACGGCTCGATGTCGGCGAACGGCGTGCGTTCGCCGGTGCTGACGAGGTTTCGTTGACGTCAACGGAGTTCGGGTTGCTGTCGTATCTGATGAAGCATCCACGGCAGGTGTTCTCACGTGAGCAGCTCTTGAGCGCAGTGTGGGGCTACTCCTCCGTGGCAGGCACACGAACCGTTGACGTCCACATCGCCCAGCTGCGCGCCAAGTTCGGTGCGTCGAGTCCAATTCGGACGGTGCGTGGCGTCGGCTACTCGGCGGACGCGTCGTGAACCTCGCTGCCCGGATCGCGTTGCTGTGCCTGGGAGTCGCGTTCGTCGCCGTGCTGGTGGCGGGCTTCGTGTCGACGCGCCTGGTGCTCTCGACCTCGCAACAGGTGAGCCGCGAGATCCTGCGCTCCCAGGCCGACGTGGTGGCGGGCCAGATCGCCAACAACCGCGTGGAGCAGATCCTCGAGGGCCAGGGCATCGCGATCGTGCGAATCTCGGCCTCAGGCGAGGTGACGGGCTCCGATCGCGCCGCGGTCCGCGCCGCACGTGAAGTCAAGGCAGGACAGGTGTTGTCGGGTTCTCCTGTGTCCGGGGTGAGCGGCCGTCTGAACGTGGAAGCCCGTCCGTCGGGGGCGGGCGGCTTCGCCCTGGTCCAGGAGACCGAAACCAGCAACACCTACCGCAAGCTGGTCCGCAACATCATGTTCGCCCTGGGCGTGGGCCTGGTGGTCGCCTGTCTGGCAGGCCTCGCCCTGGGCGTCGGGCTGGCCCGCCCGCTGCGGAGGGTGGCCTCCGTGGCCCACTCGATGAGCGCGGGCCGCCGAGACCTCCGCGTACCGGTGACGGGCCCGTCCGAACTGGCCGAGGTGGCCGCGTCCGTGAACTCCCTGGCGGACGCCCTGCAACGCAGCGAGTCCCGCCAGCGCGACTTCCTCCTGTCCGTCTCCCACGAGCTCCGCACCCCGCTGACCGCCGTGACGGGCTTCGCCGAGTCCCTGGCGGACGGCGTGGTGTCCGGCTCACAGGTGGCACCGGTCGGCACGGTGATCCTGGACGAGGCCCGCCGCCTCGACCGCCTGGTCACGGACCTGCTGGACCTGGCCAGACTGGGCGCCGACGACTTCCGCCTGGACATGGCGGCCGTGGCACTGGAACCCGTAGTCCGCTCAGCAGCCGAGGTCTGGCACGCCCGCTGCCACGCGCGCGGGGTCGAGTTCTCCCTGCAGGTGTCGTCGTCCCCGGTCGTGTGGGCAGACGCACGCCGCCTGCGCCAAGTCATAGACGGCCTGATGGAAAACGCCCTGCGCGTAACCCCCGCAGGCCGCCCGGTGGTGCTCGCGCTGTCGTCGGTCCTGGAAGTGCGCGACGGTGGACCGGGCCTGGCCCCGGAGGACTACCCGGTGGCGTTCGACCGGGGCGTGCTGCACGCCAGGTACCAGGAGTCGCGGCCGGTCGGGACCGGGGTGGGCCTCGCGCTGGTGCACGGGCTGGTGACGCGGATGGGCGGGACGATCGCGGCGGGGCCGGCGGCGGAGGGAGGGGCGGCCTTCACCGTGACGCTGCCGCCACCGGCTAACACGATCGGGTGACAACACGATCAGTCCACCATGGGGGACACGACCGCGTGGCTGATGTTGGCGGCAGGGGCGGATCGAGCGCGTGCCAGCAACGACGGGTACGACGACGACCCGTCGTCGCACTACAGCTGGGACAGCACGGTTCCGAACCACGCCGGACCTGACAAGGGTCACGTCATCGTCCTGTGGGACAAGAAGTACCTGCTGGGCGCTTCGGTGATCGAGGAGGTCGAGCCCGGTCGCGCGTCCAAGGACATGCACAGCTGTCCGCAGTGCGGCAAGGCGCGGATCGAGTTCCGGACCACGCTCCTGCCCCGCATCAAGTGCTACAGCTGCGGTCACGAGTTCGACCAGCCCAGCACGCGCACGGAGATCGTCGACACCTTCCGCACCCGACACGGTGCGGGATGGGTGGACCTCGCGGGTCGGCTGACCGGCGCTCAGCTCAGGGAGCTGTGCGTCAGCCCCAAGTCGCAGCTGAGCCTGCGACCGCTCGACTACGACCGCTTCCGCGCCGCCATCGACGAGGTGCCCACCCCCACCACGTTGGCACCGCTGGAGGCGGCGGTGAGGTACGTGGAAAGCGGCCACCGCGAGGCGTACGTACGGGTGCGACGAGGGCAGGGTCCGTTCCGCAGCGCGCTTCTGGCCAAGTACGGCGACGAGTGCGCGTTCACCGGTCGCATGCCCGTCGACGCGTTGGAGGCGGCGCACCTCTACAGCTACGCCGCCACCGGCACGCACCACGACGACGGCGGCCTGCTGATGCGCCGCGACGTCCACCGGCTCTTCGACCTGGGCTTCCTCGCCGTTCACCCCGACACGTTCCACATCGACGTGCACCCGGACCTCTCGTCTTACGAGGAGTACACGAGGCTGCACGACAAGCCGTTGCGCCCCAGGCTGACCGCGGCGCAGCGCGAGTGGCTGCGCAAGCACTGGGAGCAGATGCGGCCTACTTCGCCTGGGGCAGCTTGACCTTCTTCTTCCCTCCAGGCGACGACGGCGGCGGCACCACGGGCCCGATGTCCCCGTCCGGCGCCTCGTCCAGGTCCACGATCACCGGCGCGTGGTCGCTCGGCCCGGTTCCCTTGCGCGCGTGGCGGTCGATCCACGCCGCCTTCACCCGCGGCGCGACGGACGTGGAGGCGAGGATCAGGTCGATGCGCATGCCCAGGTCGCGGTGGAACATGCCGGCTCGGTAGTCCCAGTAGCTGAAGATGCGTTCGTTGGGCCACCGCTGCCGCACGACGTCGTGGAACCCCAACGCCTCGATGGCCTGCAACGCCGCTCGCTCGGGTTCGGTGACGTGTGTCTGGCCGATGTAGGCCTCGGGGTCGAACACGTCGGCGTCGGTGGGGGCGATGTTGATGTCGCCGCACACCACGGCGTCCGCTGGGCCGGTCTGGAGCACGTCGCGCAGCGCGGCCAGCCACTCCAACTTGTACTTGTAGTGGTCTGATTCGGGCTCACGGCCGTTGGGCACGTACAGCGAATGCACGCGCACTCCGCCGCACGTGGCGGCCACGGCACGAGCTTCTACATGGGGGAAGCCCGGTGCGCCGGCCACTCCGACCGTGACGTCGTCCAGGCCCACACGGGACAGCAGCGCCACGCCGTTCCACTGGGTCTCGCCGAACACGGCGACTTCGTAGCCGCGCTCCTTCAAGGGCTCGCTGAGCAGCGCGGTGAAGGCGTCGTCGGCCAGTTTGGTCTCCTGCAGGCACACGACGTCGGGCTTGCGCTGGTCGAGCCACGGCAGGAGCCTCGGCACGCGTTGCTTGACGGAGTTCACGTTCCAGGTCGCCACTCGCACGCACCCAACCGTAGCCATCGCGCCTAGAACGCGCATCGAGCAGGTTCTGCCAGTCCTCTGGCTGCCACCCACGCGACCACCGGCAGCACCAGCAACGACAGCAGGGCCCACTGCAGCGTGGTCGCGGAGGCGAGCGCGCCGACAACCGGTGCCGCGAGCCCTCCGACGCTGACCGCCAGGCCCAGCGTCATGCCGCTGGCGGTGCCCAGGCGGTTCGGCAGGTAGTCCTGGCCGAGTGTCGTGTGCAGGGAGAACGGCGCGTACAACGTCAACGCGGCGAGGGCGACGAACAGGTAGACGGCTGGTCCTGGTGCGATGGCGATTCCTGCGACAGAAGGCACCGCCAGCGCGTACGACACCCGCACGACCCGGATGCGGCCCCACCGGCCAGCGAGCACGCCACCGAGGAGCGTGCCCAACGCGCCGATGCCGAACAACAGCACCAACGCGACCGAACCCGCGATGAGGCCTCCTGCCCGTTGCGCCACCCACAGGGCGAGGAACGTGCTCAGGCCGAACGTCACCATCGACCGTGCGATGACTACGACCGTCAGCCGGCCGAACTGGCGCCAGTCGTCCTGTCCGACACGCGCCTCGACGGCGTCCGCGCCCCGCACGCCGCGCATCGCCACCAGCGTCACCACCCCGCCCATCAGAGCGGGGATCATCAGCAACGGGCTCGCGCCGAGGCCGCCCAGAGCGAGAACCGGCGTGACGAGCACCGGTCCCAGCGCGAACCCCGCGTTGCCGCCGACCGCGAACCAGCTCATCCCGACGTGACCGTCACGCGCGACGCGGCGGGCGAGCCTGGCCGCCTCCGGGTGGTACGCGGCGACGCCCAGGCCCGACAACGCGATCGCCAGCCAGGTCAGCAGGTACGAGTCGCCCAGGCCGCACAGACCGATGCCCGCCCCTGCCACCGTCATGCCCGCCGGGACCAACCACGGCAGCGGACGGCGGTCGGTCAGCACGCCGAACAACGGCTGCACGACCGACGAGAGCAACGTCGCGGCGACCGTGATGCCGGCCGCGGCGAGGTAGCTGTAGGAGCGTTCAGCGACGAGGAACGGCACCACGGCGGGAACGGCCCCTTGATAGAGGTCGTCCACCGCGTGGCCGGCGACGAGGACCGTCATCCGCCATCGAGAGGTGTTCACGCACCGATCGTCGGACGTCCCAGGCCGTTCGCGATTCCGATATTCTGCCGATGTATGTCGAATTCTCGCCATCTGCCGGCGGCACCGACCACGAGCCGCGACCTGGCGGCCGCCAGTGGGGTGGCTGCGCACTGGCACGACGAGAACCAGATCGTCTACGCCAGCCGCGGCGTCGTGGCCGTGCACACCGAGGCGTCCCGGTGGATCGTTCCCCCGCACCGCGCGCTGTGGATCCCTTCCGGCACAGTGCATGCACACCGCGCGTACGGCGTCACGCGGCTGCACTTCCTCGGCCTCACACGCAATCCGTTGAAGCTCCGCGAACCGACCGCGCTCGCTGTGTCCCCTCTGCTGCGCGAACTGCTGATCGCCTACACAGAGCTGGACGACCGCGAAACCCCTGCGGGCAAACGAATGCGCGCCGTACTGCTCGACCAGCTCACCACCGCCTCCGAACGACCGGTGCGCGTGCCGGCCGCCCGTGACCCGCGGCTCGTGGCCGTCTGCGCCGTGCTCGAGACCGACCCCTCGGACACACGCGGTCTCGAAGCACTCGGCCGGGAGGCGGGCGCGAGCGGCCGGACGCTGACCCGGCTGTTCCGCGAGGACACCGGCATGACCTTCCCCCAGTGGCGCACGCAGTTGCGGCTCTACCACGCCCTGCGCCTGCTCGCGGAAGGACAGCCCGTCACCGCCGTGGCGCAGCGGTGCGGGTTCGCCACCTCGAGCGCGTTCATCGACGTCTTCCGCCGCTCGCTCCGCCACACCCCCGGTTCGTACCGCTAGAGCACGGAGAACACCTCCTCCGCACGGTCGCGCTTGACGAACATCTGCCACGCGACCTCGGCGATGTCGTCGGGGTCGAGCGTGTGCCCGGCCAGGTCCCCGAACCGCTCGGGCCTGCTCGCGACCATCTCGTGGATGTCACCCCGCTCGACGACACCGCCGATGGTGAGCGTGCCCGCGTACACGCCCTTGTCCGCGAGCGCCGCGTTGAGCGTCAGCGCGTAGTTGCGCAACGCCGCCGACGTGAGGGCGAGCGCGCCGAGCACCGGCATCGGCTGAACCGCGCTGAGCCCGCCGGCGAACAACAGCCCGCCGCCGCGTTCCAGCACGCTCGGCAACACGTGCCCGACCACGTCGACGGCCGGGTAGAGCCAGCTCACGGCGTCACGGGCGTCGTCGGAGGTGATCTTCGTGATCTCCACGGGTACCTCGCTGAGATCGGTGGCACCCGGCCCGTGGTAGAGGACGTCCACGGCCCCGATCGAGTCCAATGTGGACAGCAACTGCTCGCGGTCGCGCACGTCGGCGGCGAACGCCCGAGCCCGCACACCGGCCTCGGCGAGCGCGGCCAGGTAACCGGCGTGCCGCTCAGCGCGACGCGAGATCAGCACGACGTCGTAGCCCTCGCGCCCGAACCGGTGCGCGACGGACATGCCGAGCCCAGGACCGACACCGACCACAAGTGCGGTGGGAGACATGGATTTCACCCTTCCGTAGCCAATTCGAGGCCACCCTCGACTTACCTCGCCCGACGCTACCACAGAATTCGAGGGGACCCTCGACTTAGCCGCTGAGTAGGATCCGGCCCATGGTCACCGCGTCGAGGCCCCTGCGTGCGGACGCGGCACGCAACCGGGAGAAGCTGCTGGCAGCGGCCGCGGAACTGTTCGCGGAACGCGGCCTCGACGTGCCGCTCGAACACATCGCGCGCCGGGCGGAAGTCAGCATCGGCACGCTCTACAAGCACTTCCCGACCCGCGACGACTTCGTCGGGGCGATCTTCCCCGAACGCCTCGCCGCACTGGACGCCATCGGCGAGAAGGCCCTGGGCGACCCGGACCCGTGGCACGCGTTCGCCGGCTACCTCGAAGACCTGTACGCCCTGCAGGCAGAGGACCGCGGCCTCAACGACATCCTGGCGAGAGACCTGCCGAACGCACCCGAGGTGGTCTCGGCCTGCCACCGCGGCGCCGGCCACGCGGGAACCCTGATCGAGCGCGCCGTCGAGGCCGGCGTGCTGCGCGCCGACTACTCGATCGCGGACATGGCCGCGCTGACCAGGGCGATGGCCCAGGTGATCAGGGACGTACCGGACGGGTGGCGCCGCTTCCTGTCCATCTACCTGGAGGGCGTGGCCGCTCGGAACTCGTGAGGACGCACAGCGCCCGAGCTCACGGAGGTCTGGGGGTCGTCCCCCAGAAGACACGAGGAGCGAGGCGGCCGGTGCTTTCCACCGGCACACCCCACCCACGAGCGGATGGGGCAGGTCGGATTCGAACCGACAACCTGACAGATTATGAGTCTGCTGCTCTGACCGGTTGAGCTACTGCCCCCTCGCAGCGGCGGACGCGACCCGCTGACGCTGCGTGGTGGAGGATACCGATCACCCCGAACGGCCCTTGCGCGCCCCCGTGGCGAGCGACACATAGGCTGCACCCGTGCGTTTGACCCTCCGCGACTTCACCCCGGCGGACGAGCCCGAGGTGCTGCGGCTGTTCGCCGACTGCGACGACTGGTTCCAGGCTGCCACGGGTCACCCGTCCGGGCCCGGTGACGTGCAGAGTCTCTTCTACGCGTTGCCGGAGGGGGCCGCGTTCGAGCAGAAGCAGCTGCTGGTCGCGCAGGCCGAGGGCATGATCGGGTTCGTCGACCTCGTGCTGGACCACCCGGCGCCCAAGCACGCCAGCATCGGGTTCTTCCTGGTGCCGAAGGACCTTCGGCGGTGGGGCATCGGCAGGGAGATGGCCAGGGCGCTCGCCGAGCGTTACCCGCTGATCACGCACGTGCACGTCCGGCTCGACGGCTTCGAGCCCGGCAACGAGTTCCTCAAGGCCATGGGCTTCACGCTCAACGGTCAGGGCGCCGTGCTGGAGATCGCGCCGAGGTCCGACGGCCGGTAGCCGCGCGGGTAGCCCGGGTAGGTGCGGTTGCGGGAGTTGGTCAGCTTCAGCGTGCGTCGCACCGGCATCCGGCGCACCACCTGGGCCCGCGCCCGCAACGCCAGCCGTCCCAGCGTTCCCACCCAGGCGGGCGGTGCTGTGAAGCCGAACGCGCGGACCATGTGCGGGTTCAGCATCGCGACCACGGCGCGGGAGACCACGGGGCGGGCGATCGACGGGTACCACGAGCAGAACAGGTCCAGCGTGTACTGGCCGATCCTGCGGTTCGACGGCGCGAACACGAAGTGCGACCGTTCGTAAGCCTCCTTGAACTCGCGGAACTCCGTGAAGGACTCCGGGATGTCGCGGATTCCCATTCGCGCGCCGACCGCTCGGTAGAACCAGAACGCCGCCAGCTGCTCGGTCCGCGTCAACGGACGCCAGCCGTACTGGGAAAGCCACTCGATCGGGTTGTAGATGAACGTCGCCAGCACATAGCGCATGTCGTCGTTGGAGATGTCGTAGCGACCGTGCTGGCGGTTCACCACGCGCAACGCCTCACGCCCGCGCGGTGAGTCGTAGCCGTGTTCGACGAGCTCGGCCATCAGGACCGCGGTGTCGTCGTAGCGCTTCTGCGGGCGGCGTTCAAACTCGCCGGTGCGCTCCAGCAGGCCCGAGATCGTCGGGACGCAGTACGTGCTGAACAGGGCCATCTGCAGCGACTTCTCGTAGTCCCACGGGAACTCGAGGCCCGCGGAGATCCGCATGATCTCCTCGTGGTCGGTGACGGGGTCCAGCGACGTGATGCGGCGGAGGTTCGCGAAGCGGGCCATGCACCCAAGCTGACCGACCAGACGGCAAAGCGCCAGGCCCCAGATGTGCGAACTAGGTCAACGACTGCAGTGCCGCCGCGCGCTCGTCGATCAGCTTCATCCGCGCGTTCCACTCGACCGTCTCGTAGTGCTCGCTCCCCGCGGCGGACCCCTGCCCCGGCCACTTGCGGTAGTGCAGCCCGACCGTCGCGTCGAAGAAGCCGGGGGTGAGGACGCTCGCGGCGATCAGCAGGCCCGTGTCGTCGCTGCCGGGCACGGCCATCCACCCGCCCAGCATCACCGCGAGATCGCGTTCGATGCACAACGTCGTGGGGTGCACGGGCAGGCGGAAGTCGTTGCGGCGCCAGTGGTCGAGCACCACGCCCGGCTCCAGCGGCCCGTGCGGCGGGTCGCCGTCGAAGCCGACCAGCTCGCCGTCGGGCAGGAGGTCGAGCACGCGCGACGTGGTCCACCGGACGCGGTCGTTCCCGGTGATCGCGGCGATGTCGCGGGCCAGCACGCCGGGCATCAGCACGTCGTCCTGGTCCAGGTTCTTCACCAGCTCACCCCGCGCACGCGACAACGCGAGGTTGCGCGTGATCGCCACCCCGCCGTGCCGGCCCGAACCGTGGCTGATGCGCTCGTCGGACGGCAGCAGCTCCTCGGCGACGCCGGTGCGGCCGTCCTCCTGCACGAGCCACTCCCACGCCCACCCGTCGGGGAGCTCCTGGGCCGCGAGCGACCGGTACGCCTCGGTCAGGTGGCCGGGCTCCGGGCTGTGGACGGGGGTGATCACCGAGATCATGCGCACAGTGCTGCTCCGCGGGAAACGAGCGTGAAACGAGAAGAGGCCCCATCCGGAGTGGATGGAGCCTCATCGGTAAGCTCCCCCAACTGGACTCGAACCAGTAACCCTGCGATTAACAGTCGCATGCTCTGCCAATTGAGCTATGGGGGAATGTTCTGTTGTTCTGCCTGTCAGGCTTGGTTCCTCCTGACAGTGGGTAACTCTACATGAGCCGCAAAACGGGTTCTGCAGGCACCCCCCACTTTGCGGGAACATGGGCTCTGACCTGCCACGATGTGAGAGGAGAAGCCGCATGAAGGGCATCTTGGTCGGCGCGGCGATCGGCTACGTGCTCGGCGCGAAGGCCGGACGTGAGCGCTACGACCAGATCGTGCGCCTCTGGCACCGGTTCATCGAGAACCCGACGGTGCGCAAGACGGCCAGTCAGGCCAAGGACAAGGCGTTCGAAGCCGCCCACCAGGCGAAGGATCTGGCCGCGGACGCTGCGGAAAAGGCCGCGGAGAAGGCTCCGTGGCGGCACCAGGAGGAAGCCAACGGCCGGCCCGTCACGCCGCCGGTCACGCCTCGCACGTGACGATCTTCACACCTGAGCCACCACGAAGATCCGCCTGAAGGGGAACCACGTCGTGCCGTCGGCCCGCTCCGGGTAGGCCTCGCGCAGCCGCGGCGCCAGTTCCGCGACGTACGCGTCCCAGTCCGATGAGGACAGTGCCGCGCGCACGGGCCGCAACGCCGTGCCGTGCACCCAGTCGAGCACGGGGTCCGGTCCGGACAACCGCTGCACGTACGTGGTCTCCCAGGCGTCCACAGAGGAGCAGTCCGCCAGCAGGTCGGCGTACTCCACGGGCTCCAGCACCGGCTTCTCCGCACGGAAGACGTGCGCCAGGCCGGGACCTGCGACCTCGCGGATCAACCGGTGCGAGGGGTCGGCGTAGTTGCCGGGCACCTGGAACGCGAGCCACGCGCCGGACGGCAGCACCGCGGCCCACTTCTCCACGATCGAGGGATGTGACGGAACCCACTGCAGGACCGCGTTGGACACCACGACGTCGGTGTCCGGCAACGGTTCCCACGTCGTCACGTCGTCCACGCGCGCATCGACACCCGCCGCCCGCGCCGCCTCGACCATCTCGGGAGACGAGTCGAACGCCTCGACCACGGCGGACGGCCAGCGCGAGGACAACGACACCGTCAGATTGCCCGGGCCGCAGCCCACGTCCACCACGCGCCGGGGCTCCGAAGCCCTCACGCGTGCCACGAGCTCGTAGAACGGCCGCCCCCGGTGATCGGCGAAGGCCAGGTACTGCGCCGGATCCCACATACGACTAACAGTACACGCGTACTGCTAGCCCGCAAGCCTCGAAGCGAACGCGGAAACGGCCGCCCGCACGGCCTCCAGCTCCACCCCGGCGTCCCCGCGCGCCTGCCACACGAAGCCGTCCCGGCCGGGAATCTTGCGCTGCAGGATCCACACCCCGGGCGACTCGACGCGCTCCCGGTGGCGGATGGAGCCCTCCACGCGCTGGCTGATCGCGCGCAGCACACGACGGGGCTCGTCGACCGCGAACCGTTGCGCGGGAAGGTCTTCCAGCAGCACGACAGGGCCCTCGGCGGAGGCCTCGGACGCCTCGACGACCCGCAGCGCGCCCTCCCACTTCACCTTGCTGATCAGGTGCCAGCCGATGCGGCGCGGACCCGGCACCCACAGCCCGAGCGACGTGACGACGAGATGACCGTCCCGCACGGGTGCGTGAGCGATCACGGTCTCGTCCGGCTCCAGCTCCCCGGTGAACCCGTCCGGCGCACCGTTGCCGAACAACCGGCGGAACAGTCCCACTACAGCACTCCAGCGCTCTGCTGCAGGAGCGCCTTGCGGTACTCCTCCAGCGCCACCAGGTCGCCCCACAGCGCCCGGTACTCGTCGGCGTCCTTGATCGGGGACAGCCGCCGCAGCCGCGACTTCACGTCCTCGACCTGCTTGCCGACCTGCACCTCCTGCAGCCGCGCGATCACCATCGACACGTAGCGGAACTCGTCGTTCTGCTTGACGGTCAACGGCTCCACCGCGAGCTCGGTCAGCACCGACCGCACCGACGCGTGCGAACACGCCTGCGAGATCGCGTCCAGGTACGCGGTTCCGGCGAGCCCCGAGGACGCACCACCGGCGTCACGGATCGCGCGGTGCAGCGCCACGTACGCGGGATCGGTGAACGCCTCGTCGGGCAGCGAGTCGTACAGCGGCCCGGCGTACTCGGGCAGCCGCAGCGCGACCTTGAGCACCTCGCGTTCGGGTACCAGCCGCGGGTCGCGCGGGTTCGGCCGCGGCGGGCCGTCGACGTCCACGCCGAGCGCCATCTGGTTCGGGTCGACGCGCTGAGCAGCCACGACCGGCGTCTTGCCCCCGGAGACCTGGCGCACCCGGCGCACGACCATCGCCTCGTCGTCCCAGCCGACCCACCACGCGAGCCGCGTCGCATACCCGTCCCGCTTGGCGCGGTCCTTGATCTGCGCGACGAACGGCACCATCTTCTTCAACGCCTCGACGCGCCCGTCCACGGAGTCGAGGTCGTACGCCTTGAGCTGCGCCTTGATCGCGAACTCGATCAACGGCGTGCGCCGCGCCACCAGGTCGCGCACCGCCACGTCGCCCTTGGCCTGCCGCAGCTCGCACGGGTCCATGTTGTCCGGCGCCACCGCGATGTAGGTCTGCGCGGAGAACTGCTGCTCCCCCTCGAACGCCTTCAGCGCGGCCTTCTGGCCCGCCTCGTCGCCGTCGAAGGTGAAGATGACCTCACCGTTCACGTCGTCGTCGATCAGCAGCCTGCGCAGCACGTTCATGTGGTCGACGCCGAACGCCGTGCCGCAGGACGCGACCGCCGTCGGCACGCCCGCCAGGTGCATCGCCATGACGTCGGTGTAGCCCTCGACGATGACCGCCTGCTTGCGCTTCGCGATCTCCCGTTTGGCCTGGTCGAGCCCGAACAGCACCTGCGACTTCTTGTAGATCATCGACTCGCTGGTGTTGAGGTACTTCGCCTGGATCGGGTCGTCGTCGAAGATCCGCCGCGCACCGAACCCGACGACCTCGCCGCCGATGTCCTTGATCGGCCACAGCAGCCGCCGGTGGAACCGGTCGATCGGCCCCTGACGGCCTTCCTTGGTGAGCTGCGCCTTGATCAGCTCGGTGAGCTCGAACCCGCGGCCCAGCAGGTGCTTGGTCAGCTTGTCCCAGCCGCCGGGCGCGAAACCGCAACCGAACTGCCGTGCCGCCGCCTCGTCGAACCCGCGCTCCGCCAGGAACTCCCGCGCCGCCTGCGCCTCCGGTGAGGCGAGCTGCTCCGCGTAGTACTCGGCGGCCTGCTTGTGCGCCTCGATGAGCCTGCTGCGGGTGCCGCGGTCGCGCTGGATCGTGACGCCGCCGCCCTCGTAGGTGAGCTGGATGCCCGCCCTGTCCGCGAGCCGCTCGACGGCCTCGACGAACGAGAGGTGCTCGACCTTCATCACGAAGGCGATCACGTCGCCGCCCTCGCCGCAGCCGAAGCAGTGGAACGTGCCGTGCGACGGGCGCACGTTGAACGAAGGCGTCTTCTCGTCGTGGAAGGGGCACAACCCCTTCAACGCTCCCCCGCCGGCCCTCTTGAGCGAGACCTGGTCCCCCACGACCTCGTCGATGCGGCTGCGCTCACGCACCAACGCGATGTCGCTCTCCCTGATGCGTCCTGCCACGTCGCCGAGTCTAATCCTTTGGCAAACTGCCAACCGTGACCACGGCCGAGGACTTCGGACTCCACCGCACGCACCTCATCGGCGTCGCCTACCGGCTGACCGGCAGCATCGCCGACGCCGAGGACGCCGTGCAGGAGGCGTGGCCGCGGTTCGCGAAGGCCGAGGGGATCGAGGACGTGCGCGGCTGGCTCACGACCGTGGTGAGCCGCATCTGCCTCGACCGCCTGCGCTCCGCCGCCGTGCGCCGTGAGACGTACGTGGGCTCGTGGCTGCCGGAGCCGCTGATCACGACCGGCGAGGACGACGACCCGCTGGCGAGCGTCGTGCGGTCCGACGGCGTGCGGATGGCGGCGCTGGTCGTGCTCGACAAGCTCACCCCCGACCAGCGCGTGGCGTTCGTGCTGCACGACGCGTTCGCCCTGCCGTTCAGCGAGATCGCGGACGTGCTGGGCGTCTCGGAGGCGGCGGCGCGCAAGCACGCGTCACGGGCCCGCAAGATCGTCACCGGCTCGGCGCCACCGCCCCGCGCGGCGCTGGACGAGCAGCGCGAGGTGCTCGAGAAGTTCCTCGCGGCCATGTCGAGCGGTGACGTCGAGGCCGTGCTCGGCCTGCTGCACCCGGACGCGGTGATGATCGGCGACGGCGGCGGCAAGGCCCGCACCGCCGTCAACACGGTCTCCGGCGCCGACAAGGTCGCCCGGTTCTTCTTCGGCCTCGTCCGCAAGTACGGCTACCCGCAGATGCGGCCGGCGCTCGTCAACGGCGACCTCGGCGTCGTCATGGCGGCCCAGGGGGACGTGGCGGAGCGCGTCACCACGTTCACCGTGCACGACGGCAAGGTCCTCGCGGTGTACGACATCGCGAACCCGGACAAGCTCGGCCACGTGGACTTCTTGGTCTAGACCGTAACTGGTTCCGGGATCGTTTCGTGGCTAACGTTGCGCCAGTTGGTCCAGCCCAAGCCCCCTGCCGCGGGTTGCAACCACCGGAGCCCCCTCACGCCGGGCGTTCCTCGCGACCGGTGCGGCCGCTCAGCGTGACAGTCGCCGCCGGGGCGGGCGGAGACAGAAGACGCCTGTGGAGACCAGGTAAGACCGAGCAGTTGGGCACAGGTCGATGAAGCAGGAAGCCATCGAGGTGCCACGCGAGCGACACGGACGAGAATCCTCGCCGTTCACGGCGAGGAGCACGTCAAACCGCCAAGTTCGACATCGTCGGCAAGGCTTGATCACCAACGCAGTCGCAGAACCTTCCCGACGTCGCGGAGCTTCGGGATCGCGCTGACGACCTTCATCTGAATCCTGCCGGACCTGGGCAACGCGTCCAGGTGCGGCAGGTCCACGCTGCGCCAGGCGTCCACAGTGGTCAGTCCGGGGTGCAGCGCCTCGATCTCGCGCGGATCGTCGACGCCCCAGTGCAAGGTCGCACCGGCGTTGCGCACGGCGGGAACGAGCTTCTGCAGCTTGATTCCCCACGAGCCGTACACGTCGAACAGCAGCTCACCGCTCGTGAACCGTTCGGTGATCCTTCTGATCAACGCGTGACCTTCTGCCTGTGTGAGGTACATCGACAGACCCTCGAACACGGCCACCGTCGGACGGTCGGCGGGCACGTCGTCGAGCCACGCGTTCTCGGTGACAGACGACGCCACGAGCCGATAGTCGCCTTCAGGCGTTGGCAACAGCTTGTGCCGCAACGCGACGACGTCCGGCATGTCGACGTCGATCCACCGCACGGTGTCCGGCCGTTCGAGCCTGTGCGCGCGGGTGTCCAAGCCACACGCGAGATGCAGCACCGTGCAGGACGGGTGGCGCTGGAGGAACTCACGCGTCCAGTCGTCGAGCACCCGCGCGCGTATGGCGACACCCACCGCCGACGTCAGGTTCATCCCGGTCTTGCCGAAGTCGTAGTCGATGCGGTCGACCGCACGCTTGGCCTCGTCGTCGTGCAGCACGGAGACGGGGCGCTCGCTGTCGAGCGCCCGGCCGTACAACGTGGCGAGCATGGTCTCCTGGGCACCCGTTAGGGTGATCTTCTCCACGGTTCTAGTGTGTCGGGACGCGGCAGGCGTCACCACTGGTGAATCCCTGGTCCTTGATCTCGAACGCGCTGTTGAACCGCGCACGCTGGTTCTCCAGCGCGATCTGGTAGGTCAGCGCGACGAGTTCCTTGCGTCCCAGCAGCTCCTCCAGCTCGGCGACCTGCTCGTCGGTGACGCTGACGGGTGTGTCGGTCATCGCGTCGGCGTAGGCGAGCGCCTTGCGTTCGAGGTCGGTGAAGAGCTCTGACGTGGCATACGAGTCGATGTGCTTCAACCGTTCGATGTCCAGACCCGCGTGCTTCATCAGCATCGCGCCGAAGTCGACGCACCACGAGCAGCCGAGCTTCACGGCCGTGCGGTAGACGCAGAGCTCGAACAGCGGCCCGTGAACGGCCTTCTTGACCGCCAGCTCGTGGCGGCCGCTCGCGATCAGCAGCTTCGGGTGGTGCGCCATGACCGTGACGGGCTCGGGCACGGCCCCGAACTCGCGCCGCGCGAACCAGTACAGGGCCTTGGTCAGCCAGCCCGCGTCCTTCTTGGTGACTCCGTTGATCCTCGTCATGCCCTGTGGACGAGACAGCTCGCCAGAACGTGACACCTTTGGGTGACTGGGTTGCGGGGCGGCCAGCTCATAGGGTCCATCCATGAGCAACGACTTCGTGCTGGACATCGATCACGAGTCGGCCGGCCTGCTGGCGGGAACGCTGCTGGCGGGCGACTCGTGCGCGGTCCCGGTGCGGCACCAGAACGTCCGGCTGCTGTTGTGCGCGCTGCCCGGCGAGGACGGCATGCGGCTGTTCCTGCGCCGCAACACACCGAACTAACGGTCGTAGACCGCCACGTACTCCATGAGCAGGTCGCGCGACCGCTCGTTGTCGAGTGCGACGGCGTGCATGCGCTGGAAGATCAGCACGGCCCGGTCCACGGTCGCCGCGTCGCTGACGAGCGCCCAGTTCGCGAGGTACACCAGCGGCGGCTCGTGCTCGTACTGGATCAGCGCGTAGTCCAGGCCGACCGCCGCCGCCCCGCCCGCGCTGGCCGGCACGATCCTGATCGACGGCGCGTGGAACAGCAGGTGCAGGACCTGGTCCTCCATCAGCCGGTCGTTCCCGACGACGGTGCGCAGCGCGTACTCGTGGATGAAGAACACGCACCGCGGCAGCACCCCGTCGCTCTGCAGCTCCGGCGCCGGTGTGAGTCCCAGCGCTTCTGCCAGGGCTTTCGCGTAGCACTCGGTGCGCAGGAGGACGGGGATGGTGACGCCGCTGAAGCAGGTGATTTGCGTGGCGCCGGCCGCGGCGAGCACGACGAGCTGCTCGCCGGCACCGTGCTGGGTCATGCCTGGAACGGTAAAGGCATGATCATGATCTCGCCGCGCGAAACGCTCGCCCGTCAGGGCGAATGGTGGTTACGGACGGGCTACCTGGGCGAGGAAGTAGATCGCGCCGGAGCGGGCGTGGCGGACGGCGAGCAGGAACGGCCGGTCCACGGTGATCACGATCGGGTCCACCGGGATCTCGATCGACACCGTGCGGAACGTGATCGCGGTGGCCGCCGCGCCTTCGAGGCCCTCCTCGTCCACGCGCAGCACGGCCTCGTGCACCACGTCGTCGACGAACATCCGCTCGTCGGGGGAGAGTCCGGAGAAGTCGGCCTCGCGGGTGAACATGCGCTCGACCCCGAGCTGCCGCAACGTGCTCTTCAGGTTGAACTTCGCCCGTACGTCCACTTTGGGCAGTGACAGTTCGAGCCGGGTGTAGTTCTGGGCCGTGAGCAGCGACGGGTCGAACGGCTGCTCCAGCGAGGTGTCCGGGAGGAGGATCACGGCCTCGACGCCGGACGCGGCGGGCAGCACGATCGTCTGCCAGCCCTCGTGGCGGGCGTAGCGGAACTTCTCGGTGACTTTCATCGTCGGCACGTCCACGTCGCCGCCGGGCGCGTGGAACGGCTTGTCCGCGGTGTCCCACGCGGTGAACGGGTTGAGCCACCCCACCTTGAGGTACAGGGCGTTGACGATGATCGCCGCGGCGTCCGGTGGCGGCGGGCTCGCCAGCAGTTCGGGGATCAGGCCGCGGGTGGTCTCGGCGACGTCGGTGTTGACGAGCTTGCGGACGGTCGTCGGGTCGGAGAACGCCGTGCGGCGCACCGAGGAGGCGAGAGAGAAGTCCGGGTTCAGCGTCAGGTGGTCGTCCGCCCACAGCGTGTTCGCGACGGCGAGCTCCGGCACGTCGAGCGCGTCCGACGCGTCGAAGTCCCGCAGGAGGCCGTCGAGCTCGGCGCGGGTCTCGCCGCGACCGGCCTCGCGGGCCAGCGCGAGCGCACTGGCCACCGAGAACGGTGACCAGCACGCGTTCGAGGACGGATCAGGTACGGCGACGCGGTGCACGGTCAGAGCGAAGTCGGCCTGATCGGTCACGTGGACTCCCTATTGGCGTGGATCTGGCAGTGACATCACGATCGGATCTTCCGGGACGGGCCGCTCCCCCGCACCTCCCATCGGCCCGAGTGGTTTCGGGTGACGGGGTTCGCGCACACCTGCGGAACCGTCGTCGTCCCCCATGTCGTCGAAGCCCACGGGAACGGCTTCCCTGCTCGGTCTCCGCCACGGCCACGGTCGGCCTGGCGGTCTGGACTCGTCCGCCACGCCTTCGAAGCTACGCCGATGCGCGGTGCCAGGCCACGGCCTGCGCGTCGGTGAGCAGCGCGACCTGGTCGACGACAACGCGAAGCCTTGCGGCATAAGAGGAAGCGGCCGCGAACACCGGGCGGAACGCGGGGTCGAGCAGCGTCGGGCGCTCCATCAGACGGGTGACGAGGTCGGCGATCAGCTCGCGTTGCGCGGCCTGCATGGCCAGGCGGGCGGGGTCGCTCATCACGTACCGGACGGCCATCGCCTTGAGCAGAGCCACTTCCGCCGCCACCTGCCGTGGAATCTCCAGCGACGCGTTGTAGCGGGTGAGCGCGCCCTCGCCGTGCACCTCGCGGGTCGCGGTGACGGCAGCACTCGCGAACCGGCCGACCAGTTCGCTGGTGAGGTTCTTCAACGCCACCTGCGCGCCCAGCGAGCCGTCGTACTCGTGCTCGGTCCAGTACGCGATCACCGGCAGCGTGAGCAGTTCCTCCGCGGTGGCTTCGAGGGCCGACTCGGACTCGTCGGAGAACGTCTTGGCGGCGAGCGACGCGATGGCGGCGCGTTCGTCGGGACGGGCCAGCGCGCCGAGGCTGATCCGGTGGGCCAGCACGCCGTCCTCGACGTCGTGCACCGAGTACGCCACGTCGTCGGACCAGTCCATCACTTGTGCCTCGATACACCGCTCACGGTCCGGTGCACCCGCACGCATCCACTCGAACACTTCGAGGTCGTCGTCGTACACGCCGAACTTCACCGTTCCCGGCGTGCGTTTCCACGGGTACTTCGTCGACGCGTCGAGCACCGCGCGCGTGAGGTTCAACCCGTGCGCGGACTTGGGTTCGAGGCGCGCGAGGATGCGGAACGTCTGCGCGTTGCCCTCGAAGCCACCGCACGGTCCGGCGAGCTCGTTGAGCGCCCTCTCGCCGTTGTGCCCGAACGGCGGATGGCCGATGTCGTGCGCGAGACCGGCCGTGTCGACGATGTCCGGATCGCAGCCGAGCTCGTCCCCGATGCCGCGGCCGATCTGGGCGACCTCCAGCGAGTGCGTCAGGCGCGTGCGCGGCACACCGGTGACCTCGGAACCCTCGCCAGGACCGACGACCTGGGTCTTGCCCGCGAGCCGGCGCAGGGCCGCGGAGTGCAGCACGCGGGCGCGGTCACGGGAGAACGGTGTGCGGGTGTCGGTGCGGGCACCCGGCAGCGCGGCGCTCTTCGGTTCTTCCGGGAGCAGGCGCTCCGCGTCGTGGCCGGTGTATCCCATCACCCGATTTTAGGGAGGTTGAGCTCCTCGAACACGCCGGCGTGAGCCTTCATCAGGCGGTAGTACAGCAAGGCTCCGGTCTCGCGCTTGATGTAGAACCACTGCGTCTCGCGCGTCTGGACGTTCGGCCCGACCCGCGTCGGTGACGTCCACGCCTCCAGCCCGGCGTCCTCGGCCATCGTGCGGGCGCGCAGCGAGTGCCACGGGTCGCTGACGATCACCGCGGTCTTCAGGCCGCGCTCGTGCGCCACGGACGCCACGGCCCGCAACGAGCCGAGCGTGTCCGCGCCTTCGCCGACCTGAAGGACGTGGTCCTCCGGCACACCGCGCTTGACCAGCCACATCTTGCCGACCTGGCCCTCGGTGAAGTTGTCGCCGGGCTGACGGCCGCCGGTCGTGGCGATGTAGCCGACGACGCCCTTGTTGTAGAGGCCCAGCGCGTGCTGGAGCCGGGCTTCGAGCACGTCGGACGGGACGCCGTTGTACTGCGCGGCACCGAGGACGACCGCCACGTCGGCCTTCGTCCAGTCGTCCACGCGCGCGACCTGCCACACGCGGAACGCCGTGCCGCCCACCACGAGCACACCGACGACCAACGCCCCGAAGACGAGGCGCAACACGATCCGGCGAATCCTGGCGAATGGTTTGAGGGGCGTGGTCCGCACACCCTGCATGCTCCCAGACCGCGCGGGGTTCGCGTTGACGCCCCTGCGAGGATCACCATCATGCCTGCTGAGCAGCCCACCATCCTCGCCACCTCCGGGGGCCTGCGCTCCGGTCACCGGACCTTCCTCGAATTCGGCAAGCTGATCCACTTCGCGCTGGACCTGTCCGGGGTGCAAGGCCGCAAGCCGCGGCTCTGCCACGTCGGCACCGCGGGCGGCGACCAGCGGTACATGAACGCGAACATGATGGAAGCGGGCGGCATCGCGGGCGTCGACGTGTCGGTGCTGAACCTGTTCACGATGCCGCCGACCGACGACATCGAGAGCTTCGTGCTCTCCCACGACGTCGTGTGGGTGGGCGGCGGGTCGGTCGCGAACCTGCTCGCGGTGTGGGAGGTGCACGGGCTCGGCCCGATCTTCCGCAAGGCGTGGGAGGCCGGTGTGGTGCTCAGCGGTGTGTCCGCGGGCTCGCTCTGCTGGCACGCGGGTGGCGCGACGGACTCGTTCGGCCCGGACCTGAGGATCGTCACGAACGGACTGGGCTTCCTGCCCTACGGCAACGGCGTGCACTACGACTCGGAGGAGCAGCGCCGCCCGAAGATCCACGAGGCAGTGGCCGCCGGAGTGCTGCCGACGACCTACTGCACCGACGACGGCGTCGGCCTGCTGTACCGGGGCACCGAGCTCGTCGAGGCGGTGACGGAACGGCGGGGTTCCGGCGCATACGTGGTGGTCAGGGAGGATTCTTCAGCAACCGCTCAGGAGGAAAAGCTCGACACCCGGCTCCTGTGAGACGGACCTTGGATGTGTGCGCTGGGCTCTGATCCTCCTCCTCACGGCGGCCGTTTTCGTGGTCCCGGACGCCTCGCCGTGCAACGCGCACGCGAGGTCGTCGGCCACTGATGTATCGCGTGGCCCCGATGTAGTGGATACGGGCGACCCCACCGATGACGCCGCTGCAGACGCCCCCGAAGGCGATATATCGCATACCAGTCCTGATATATCGGTTACCGGCGAGCCTTCCGCCGTATCCGATATATCAGCTGCTGATATATCGGATATCGCCGCGGCGGGCGGCAACTCCGACGTCGGCGTCGCGGTGATGGACCTGGAGACCGGTCAGGTCGTCTCGCAGCAGGGCGACCAGCCGTTCTACTCGGCGTCGCTGTCGAAGCTGATCCTCGCCGTCGACGCGCTGCAACAGCCGTTGTCCGATGATGACCTCGACCTGATCCACCGCGCGTTGAGCGTCAGCGACGACGACGCCATGGACGTGCTGTGGACGAGGTTCGACGGCATGGACGCCATCGGCCGGGTCGCCGCCGAAGCGGGCCTCACCGGCACCCACGCGCCGGACGACCCGTCGCAGTGGGGAGAGGTCGTCATCACCGCGAACGACATGGTCCGGCTCTACCAGTACATCCTCGGCTCACCGGAGCGGGACACGATCGTCGCGGCGCTGTCCTCCGCCCCCGACACCGCAGCCGACGGCTTCGACCAGGCGTTCGGCCTGCTCGGCGTCACCGGCTTCTACGCCAAGCAGGGCTGGATGTACTACCTGCCCAGCGACGTCTACCTGCACAGCGCGGGTGTCCTCGACGACCGTTACGCCGTCGCCGTGCTCACCACGAACCCGAGCGGCTCCTGGACCACCGCCAGGCAGTCGATCAACGCCGTCACCAAGGCGCTCCTGACCAAGATGGGCGTCAACGGCTGACGGCCCGCCTCTGCTCACGCCACGGCCGGTCCCACTCGCCGGTGTACTCCCGCACCACCAGGAGCGCGATCACCAGCAGCACGACCGCGCCGAAGATCAGCGCGCCGAACAGCATCCCGAGCTCCGCCCCCGTGGAACCGATCTTGGCCACCGCGAACCCGCTGGCGGTCGGCACGATGAAGTACGCGCCGACGTTGCGCCGCCGCGCCGAGTACACGTCCTTCACCCGCGACAGCGCGATCCCGAGCAACACCGGCGTGAACGTCACCAGCAGGCCGAAGATCTCCAGGAACAACCAGTTCGACGGCGCCGCGAACGCCACCGCGGTCACCCCGGCCGACAGCACGACACCCACGACGATGAGCACGGTGCCGAGAACCCTCACCCGCTGCGCCGGCGCACCGTCGCCGGAGTCCGGCACGATCGGCCCCGAGTCCTCCACGACGATCCTGTGCACGGTGCGGCTGCTCCACGTGGTGAGCAGCAGCGCGGCGACCACCGGCACCGCGAGCACCAGCACGACCCCCAGCAGGAAGCCCCCCGGCTTCCCCACGGGCTCGACGCCGAACGTGAACCAGTAGAACGGGAAGAAGATCGCCAGCGCGGCACCTTCGAGCACCACGAACACGTGCCGCACCCGACCAGCCGCCGCCACGTCGGCGATCCGCGCCGCCACGAGGCCACCCGCCACCGGCCCCAGGCAGACCAGCCCGCCGCAGACCGCCGCGGCCACGAGCACTCGCGGGTTCCCGACGTCGGCCGTCGCCGCGACCACCACCACCCAGGCGGCGAGCACCATCCCCACCGCGGCCAGCACGAAGCCGCGCCCCCGGATCCCCCTCATGCCTCTTACACGCAGAAACGACCCGAAATGTTGCCTCAGCCCACCCGCAGCACCCGGCGCGCGGTGAAGAACGCGACCCCGCCCAGCACCACGAGCAGGGCCAGCAGGGCGAGGTACACCGCAGACCCCACCGTGAACGGCACCGGCCGCGTCTTCACGTTCAGCGTCATCACTTCGGCGAACCCGGCAACCAACGCGCAGAAGATCGCACCGCCCCACCACACCCCGAGCAGGCGCCGGACCAACCGGACCCCGTTGACGTCGACGTAGGCGTCCCGCGCACAGGACCGGGCGCTGACCAGGCTCAACCCGGACAGCAGCACCCAGAACGCGCCGATCCCCGCCACCACGACGCCGATGACGTTGATCGGGCTGCGGGCGCTCGGCACCGTGAGACCCACCGCGACCAGCACGATCCCGCTCACCAACGCCAGACCGGTCACAGGCAGACCGGCCACTGCCGAGCGCGCACGCATCCGTTCAACGCGCTCGGCCGAGACCCACACCCACTGCGGGGGTTCGCCCCGGCCGACGACGATCACCGGCCGAGCGTCCCACCGATGCCTGCGGACCGCCTGTCAGCAGCCGATCAGGCGAGCCGCCAGGTACGACTCAAGCTGGTCCATCGCCACCCGCTCCTGCGACATCGTGTCGCGCTCCCGCACCGTCACGGCGAGGTCGGTGAGCGTGTCGAAGTCGACCGTCACGCAGAACGGCGTGCCGATCTCGTCCTGACGGCGGTAGCGGCGGCCGATGGCACCGGCGTCGTCGAAGTCGACGTTCCAGTTGCGGCGCAACGCGGTCGCGAGGTCGCGGGCCTTGGGCGAGAGGTCGGCGTTGCGCGACAGCGGCAGCACGGCGACCTTCACCGGGGCCAGGCGGCGGTCGAGCTTCAGCACGACGCGCTTGTCCACGCCGCCCTTGGCGTTCGGGGCCTCGTCCTCGGTGTAGGCCTCGAGCAGGAACGCCATCATCGGGCGGCCGACGCCGGCTGCCGGCTCGATGACGAACGGCCGGAAGCGCGAGTTCGTGGCCTGGTCGAAGTACGACAGGTCGACGCCCGAGTGGTTCGAGTGCGTGGTGAGGTCGAAGTCCGTGCGGTTCGCGATGCCCTCGAGCTCACCCCACTCCTGGCCGCCGAACTGGAAGCGGTACTCGACGTCGACCGTCCGCTTCGAGTAGTGCGACAGCTTTTCCTTCGGGTGCTCGTAGTGCCGCAGGTTCTCCTTGGAGATGCCCAGGTCCGTGTACCAGCGGGTGCGCTCGTCGATCCAGTACTGGTGCCACTCTTCGTCCGTGCCCGGCTCGACGAAGAACTCCATCTCCATCTGCTCGAACTCGCGGGTGCGGAAGATGAAGTTGCCCGGCGTGATCTCGTTGCGGAACGACTTGCCGATCTGGCCGATGCCGAACGGCGGCTTCTTGCGCGACGTCGTCTGCACGTTCAGGAAGTTCGTGAAGATGCCCTGCGCGGTCTCCGGGCGCAGGTAGTGCAGGCCCTCCTCGGTCTCGATCGGACCGAGGTGCGTCTTGAGCAGGCCGTTGAACATCTTCGGCTCGGTGTACTTGCCGCGCGTGCCGCAGTTCGGGCACGGCACGTCCGAGACGTCGCCCTCCGCGACCTCCTTGCCGGTGCGCTCGGCGTACTCCTCGGACAGCGTGTCCGCGCGGAACCGCTTGTGGCACGACTCGCACTCGACGAGCGGGTCGACGAACGCCTCGACGTGACCGGAGGCGACCCACACGTCACGCGGCAGGATGACCGACGAGTCCAGGCCCACGACGTCCTCGCGGCCGCGGACCATGAAGTTCCACCACTGGCGCTTGATGTTGTCCTTGAGCTCCACGCCGAGAGGTCCGTAGTCCCACGCCGAGCGGGTGCCGCCGTAGATCTCCCCGCACGGGTAGACGAACCCCCTGCGCTTGCAGAGGCTGACAACGGTTTCGATGCGATCGGCGGGCAAGGGGAACTCCATCGGGGGAATGAGAATCGGGGGCCCAAGCCTAGCCCGTCACGTTGCGCCCCGAACGGGCGACCGGAGCCTTACCCTGCAGGAATGGAAGACCGGCTGCGAGAGCTGTGGGACTTCGCCGACCTGGACGGCACCGAGGCGCGGTTCCGCGCGTTCCTGACCAACGTGGAGACCGACGACGAGCGTGCGGAGGTGCTGACCCAGCTCGCCCGCGTCGAGGGCCTGCGGGACGACTTCACCGCTGGTCACGCCCTGGTCGACGAGGCGGAGGCGCTCGTCGCGCCCGACTCGACGGGCCGGGTGCGGGTGCTGCTCGAACGCGGCAGGCTGCACCGCTCGGGCGGCGATCCCGAGGCCGCCCAGCCGTTGTTCGTGGCGGCGTTCATCCTGGCCAAGACCCGCGGTGACCTGTCGCTCGCCGTCGACGCCGCGCACATGGCGTCGCTGGTCGACGACCCCGAGAAGTGGACGAAGCAGGGCCTCGAACTGGTCGAGGCGAACCCCGAGCTCAGCCGCTGGCTCGGTCCGCTGCACAACAACCTCGGCTGGTTCTACTTCGAGAACGGGCGCTTCGACGAGGCGCTGGAGGCGTTCGAGAAGACGCCGGAGGCCTACGCCGAGAGCGGCAAGGCCAAGACGCTGCACGCTCTGGGCCGCACCGAGGAAGCCGCGGAGGCCGCGCGCAGGGCTCTGGAGCTCCTCCCCCACGACTCGCACGAGGAGTGGGTCAAGGAGATGGAAGCTATCGCCGCGGGTTCGTAGGCCCGGCCGCCTCGCCGAGCCGCACGGTGAACGCGTCCTCGGCGAGCAGGCTCGTGTGCTCCTCGACCTCGCCGCCGGCGCTGGTCAGCGTGGGCTCGTACATCGCGGGCTCGTCGGTCAGCGCCTCGGACAGCAACGGGATGACGTGTTCGCGCACGGGGAACGGCGACATCGCGCGCCGGTAGGCCACCACGGACTCGAACTCGACCGTCAGCACCCACCGGTCGTCCTCGTCGGTGGACCGCGCCAGCGTGCCCTTGTGACACCCCTTCTGGGCAGTTAGAAGCTCTAACGCCTGCTTGACCCTGGCAGTAAACGTCTCAGGGTCGGATACGCGGAAACGGCACACCAGCAGCACGGTGCAAGGATGGCACGGTGACCTCCAAGCGCCCTCTCCTGCCCGGTGACGGCCCACTCGCGCGCGTACGCCCCGTCGTGGCGTTCGTGCTCGTGCTCGGTCTGTTCATCACGGGCGTCTTAGTCGGCGGCCCCGTCGGTGCGGCGCTGCTCGGCGTGCTGATCATCGGTGCAGGAGTGCTCCTGGCGGCCACCTGGAAGGTGCTTTCCCCAGCTCAACGCACATTGCGCGTGGTGGTCCTGCTGGTACTGGTCATCATCACCGTAGAATTGGTTGTGAAAATCCCTACCAGGTGAGGTGCGCCGCCATGACTGCTCAACTGCACGGCGAGCACTCCCCCGAACGCGAGGCCCCCGCGCCCGCGCCACCCCGCTCCGCCCGCACCCTCGCCGAGGCCGGCGATCTGCTGCGCGCGCTCGCCGCCCCCGTCCGCATCGCCATCGTGCTGCAGCTGCGCGAACACGACCGCTGCGTGCACGAACTGGTCGAGGCGCTCGGGGTGGCCCAGCCGCTGATCAGCCAGCACCTGCGCGTGCTGAAGTCCGCGGGCGTGGTGCACGGCGAACGACATGGCCGTGAGGTCGTGTACCGACTGGTAGACGAACACTTGGCGCACATCGTCGTGGACGCTGTGACGCACGTCGAGGAGAAGTTGTGACCGGACTGAGGTCCACCAAGCAGCGCACGGCGGTGTCGAACCTGCTCGACCAGCTGGACGACTTCCGCAGCGCCCAGGAACTGCACGAGGAACTTCGCCGCCGCGGCGAGGGCATCGGCCTGACGACGGTCTACCGGACCCTGCAGTCTCTAGCGGACGCGGGCCAGGTCGACGTCCTGCGCACCGACTCGGGCGAGGCCATCTACCGCCGTTGCTCGGCCCACCACCACCATCACCTCGTGTGCCGTCACTGCGGCCGCACGGTGGAGGTGGAGGGCCCCGCCGTCGAGAAGTGGGCGGACCGGGTGGCAGCCGAGAACGGGTTCTCCGAGGTCAGCCACACCGTCGAGATCTTCGGCACGTGCGCGGAGTGCACGGCGAAACTCAAGCAGGCCTGACCCGCAACCGCGCGACGGCGATGACGGTCAGCGCGGGGAGGCCGACCGGGGCATCCACGTCCAGGCAGCCCTCGATCTCGCGCACCAGTTCCGGGCCTCCCCAGCGCTCCGCCAGCACGAGGGCACCGCGTCGCAACGGGTCGTCGGTCCGGAACTCGGCGAGCAGTTCCTCCCTCGTGTCCAGGAGGAAACGAGCGAGACCGCGGTTGCGGTGGTTCGCCTCCGGCTGCCGCATCCACTCGACCACGTCCGGGTCGTCCACAGCCTCCGCCATCCGCAGCGGCTGCAGCATCTGGTGCGCACGCCACTTCACCAGTTCGTCCGGGTGATCCGGCGGGCTCGCGTCGGGGTGGTCCCGCATGTACTGGTCGACCGCGTCCTGCCACGTGCGGTGCTGTGGCTCCGAGAGGAAGCTGAGGTCCCAACGCGGAACGATCCTCGTTTCCCGGAAGGCGTGGATCCACGCCGGGTGGATGCCCGCGTTCCGGTACCCCGTCTCGAAGATCGCGAAAAAGCCGAAGTCGTCGTCACCCGGCCCGAAGCTCATGCCGCCGTGGCGCATCGGGGTTCCTAGGACTCGTAGGGCTCAGCCGGTTCGGCCACCGCGTTGAACGACTCCACCGTGAAGCTCGGCACCCACGAGTTCTTCTCGTTCGCCGACTTCGGCACCACCTGCCCGCTGAGCTCCACCCACTGCTCGTCCGGCAGCGACGGCACGTCTCCGGCCAGCTTGACCTTCAACGGCCGTGCGTCGGCGGCGCAGCACGAGATCGCGAGCCTCGCCACGTACGTGGAGCCCTCCGCGCGCGTGAGGAACCCCGTCAGGCGAACGCGCCGGTTGTCCAGCGTGCCGGACTCGTCCCACGCCGTGCGCGTGACGAACTCCGTCATGGACAACGGGATGACGTCGCCGGACGGCAGCTCGCCCAGCAGGTTGCGGGACCGCTGCGTCTGGTTCGTGTCGGCGGCCGAGCTCACGACGTCGCCGCCCAGCGCGGGTGGCGAGATCAGGAACACCGCCATCACCGGCAGCAGCATCAGCCAGGTCGAGCGCGACGAGTGCGAGTGCTCGTGGTCGTGCTCGTCGGCCGCCCTGCCGCGCCGGATGTCGCGGATGATCGCGAACAACGCCAGCCCGATCATGATCACCCCGGCCGCGATCAGCAGCGGCAGCAGGCCTTTCTGCACGTAGCGCAGGTACAGCCCCGAGAAGCTGATCTTCAGCAGCGCGCCGCCGAGCAGGACCAGCAGGATGTTCTGGGTTTCCCGCCTCACAACAGCACCACCCCTGTCACGACTGCGCACAAGATCGCCACCACGAAGGTAGCGGGTGCGAAGCGGAACGCGAAGGACTTGCCGAACGCACCCGCCTGCAACGCGATCAGCTTCACGTCGACGGCGGGGCCCACGACCAGGAAGACCAGCCGCGGCAGCAACGGCAGCGCGGAGAACGCCACCGCCACGAACGCGTCGGCCTCCGAGCACAACGCCAGGATCACGGCCAGGAGCGCCATCACGATCACGCCCAGCACGATCTGACCGCCGAGAGTCTGCATCCACGCGACCGGCACGAACGTCTTGAACGCCGCCGCGAACAACCCGCCCAGCACCAGGAACCCGCCGGCGTCCACGAGGTCGTGGCGCGCACTCTCGGCGAACACCGCCCACTTCGACGTGCCGGAGTGGTCACCGAGGCGCGCCAACGCACGTTCGGCGATCCACTCCATCTTGCCGAAGCGCACCCACAGCCAGCCCATGACCATCGCCGTCAGCAACGACCCCACGAACCGCGCGACGACCATCATCGGGGTGTCGTTGAACGCCACCGCCGTCGAGACCAGCACGATCGGGTTCACCGCGGGCGCCGCCAGCAGGAACGTCAGCGCCACCGCCGGCGCGACGCCCTGCTGCATCAGCCGCCGCGCCACGGGCACCGAAGCGCACTCGCAGCCGGGCAGGGCCACACCCGCGACACCTGCCACGGGCACGGCCAGAGCGGTCTTCGAGGGCAGCAACCGGCGCAGTGCCGACGCCGGCACGAACGCCGCGATCGCGCCGGAGATCAGCACGCCCAGCACCAGGAACGGCATGGCCTGCACGCAGATCGCCACGAACACGGTCGACGCGGTGCGCAGCTTCGGCACGTCGAGCAGGTCGACGAGCCTGGACTGGAAGAGCAGTGCGAGAACGAGGATCCCGCACAGCACCTCCAACGACGTGATCTTCAGACGAGGCGGGCCTGAGCGCCGCTTCGACGACCGGATCTCGCCGGTGATCGTCATTCGGCGTCCAGGTCGAGCAGACGGCGGTAGGTGCGCGCCATGCCCTCGCGGATCTCCTCGGGCGACGGCGGCTCCGCGAACTCGGCCTCTTCTTCTTCGAGGTCTTCCTCGTCGTCGAAGTCGACGGGCGTGCCGTTGACCGTCTCCTCCTCTTCGTCCTCTTCGAGGGCGGCCTCGCGGAGCTCCTCGATCGTGGCCGAGACGTCCTCGGCCGACAGCGCGGGCAGCATCGGCTTCACGATGGCCAGCACACCGCCCTCGGCGTCGTCCAGAGCCACTGCCTCGGCGAGCGCGACGGCGTGGTCACGCTCGTACGGGCCGCAGATGAACGAGTCCCAGTCGTCGCCGCCGGACGGCTCGAACGTGACGGTCCACGGGAACTCGTTGACGTCCGAGTCCTCTTCCGGCTCGTAAATGATCACGCCACCCATCGAGGGGTCCTTTCTAGGAAAAGCGGGAGAGGAGCTCGCCGCGCACCTGCGAGGCGGTCGACACGACCAGCATGAGCAACGTGCTCAGCGGTTCCGGCTTGAGGCCGTCCGCCGGGAACGCGTACCGCAGCATCACGTCCGTGCCACGTTCGGAAGCGATCACACCGAGCGTGCCGAACAGGCCCTGACCGGCGCGTTCGGCCACCCACACCGCCGCCTCGCCCGGCAGGTCCCACGCGACCACGCACGTCAGCGAGAGCACGGTCAGGCCCTCGGACAGCTCCATGCCCTGCACCGCGCACGGCACGTCGCCGTGGCGGAAGCTCAGTGCGCCGTCGTCGTCCACGGCAACGTCGTGGAACAGCTCCAGCGCCTTGCGCGCGGCCTCGAGAGCCTCACCGCTCGCGTTCACGACACCTCCGAATCGGGCTTGTCGATCGCACCACCGAAGCGGCGGTCGCGCTCGGCGAACTTCTCGACGGCGCGCCACATGTCGCGGCGGTCGAAGTCCGGCCACAGGATGTCCTGGAACACCAGCTCGGCGTACGCGGACTGCCAGAGCATGAAGTTCGAGGTGCGCTGCTCACCGGACGGCCGGATGAACAGGTCCACGTCCGGCATCTCGGGCTGGTAGAGGTAGCGCGCGATGGTCTTCTCGTCGACCTTGTCCGGGTTGAGCTGGCCGGCGGCGGCGAGACGGGCGATCTCGCGGGCGGCGTCACCGATCTCGGCGCGGCCGCCGTAGTTGATGCACATCGCGAGGTTGAGCTTGTCGTTGTCGCGGGTGCGCTCCTCCGCGACCTCCAGCTCCTTGATGACGCTGCGCCACAACCGCGGCCGGCGGCCCGCCCAGCGCACGCGAACACCCAGCTCGTCGAGCTCGTCGGTGCGGTGGTGGATGACGTCGCGCGAGAAGCCCATGAGGAACCGGACCTCTTCGGGGCTGCGGCGCCAGTTCTCGGTGGAGAAGGCGTACAGCGACAGCCACTTCACGCCCATCTCGATGGCGCCCTTGGCGACCTCGACGACGACCTGCTCGCCGCGCTTGTGGCCCTCGACCCGCGACAGTCCGCGCTGGTTGGCCCAGCGGCCGTTGCCGTCCATGACGATCGCGATGTGCTTCGGCACGAACTCGGCGGGGATCGCCGGTGGCGTCGCGCCGGACGGGTGCGGCTCCGGCGGGCGCGGGACGCGCTTCTCGCGTTCGGAGCGGCGGCGACGCAGCATGAGGCTCGGCATCCTTTCGGCAGCGATCGGGTGGCCGCCAGATTAGCCGTCGTCCGGCTTGGCCTTGCGTTCGACCAAGGGCAACGATCGCAGCTGCCGTTCGAGGTGCCACTGCAGGTGTGCCGCGACCAGGCCACTCGCGTCCCGGCGGGCCAGGTGCGGGATCTCGTCGACCACGCCCCACTGGCCGTGCAGCAGCGCCGAGAGCAACGTCAGCGTGTCCGCGGACGGCGACGCGGAGCCGGGCGGGCGGCAGTTCGGGCAGCACGTGCCGCCGGCCTGGACGCTGAACGCGCGGTGTGGGCCGGGTGTGCCGCACTTGGCGCACTCGTTCACCGCGGGCGCCCACCCTGCGAATGCCATGGCACGCATGAGGAACGCGTCCAGCAGCAGCGACGGGTCACGTTCTGCTGCGGACAACGCGCGCAAGGCACCCGTGACGAGCAGATAGAGCCGTACGACCGGTTCGCCCTCTTCGGCCGTGAGCCGGTCGGCGGTCTCGACGATCGCGCACGCGGCCGTGTAGCGCTGGTAGTCGTTGACGATCCCCACGCCGAACGCGTCGAGCGTCTGCACCTGCGTGATGATGTCGAGCGACCGGCCGGGGTGGAACTGCACGTCGACGTGGCAGAACGGCTCCAGCCGCGCGCCGAACTTCGACGACGTCTTGCGCACGCCCTTCGCGACGGCTCTCAGCTTCCCGTGCCGCTGCGTCAGGAACGTGATGATCCGGTCCGCTTCACCGAGCTTCTGCACGCGCAGCACGATTCCGGTGTCGCGGTACAGGTTCGCCATCAGAACCCCAGGCGGCGCAACTGTTTCGGATCGCGCTGCCAGTCCTTGGCGATCTTGATGTGCAGGTCCAGGTACACGCGGGTGCCCAGCAGCGCCTCGATCTGCTTGCGGGCCGTCATGCCGACCTGCTTGAGCCGCTCACCCCGGTGGCCCAGGATGATCGCCTTCTGCGACGGCCGTTCGACGAACACGAACGCGTGGATGTCCATCAGGTCGTCGCGGCCCTCGCGCGGAAGCATCTCCTCCACCACCACGGCGATGGAGTGCGGCAGTTCGTCACGCACGCCTTCGAGCGCGGCCTCGCGGATCAGCTCGGCGACCAGCGTCTGCTCGGGCTCGTCGGTCAGGTCGCCGTCCGGGAACAGCTGCGGGCCCTCCGGCAGCTTCTGCAGCAACAGGTCGCTCAGCTTGTCGACCTGGAAGCCGTCGACCGCGGAGACCGGGATGATCTCGGCGAACTCCATGACCTTCTGCAGCGCGAGCAGCTGCTCCATCACCTGCTGCTGCGACACCAGATCGGTCTTGGTGACGATGCCGACCACGGGCGTGCGCTTGGCGACCTTCTCGAGCTCGGCGGCGATGAACTTGTCGCCGGGACCGACCTTCTGGTCGGCGGGCACGCAGAAGCCGACGACGTCGACCTCCGACCACGTCTCGCGCACCAGGTCGTTGAGCCGCTGGCCGAGCAGCGTGCGCGGCCGGTGCAGACCGGGCGTGTCGACCAGCACGAGCTGGCCGTCGGTGCGGTGCACGATGCCGCGGATCGTGTGGCGGGTGGTCTGCGGCTTGTTCGACGTGATGGCGACCTTCGTGCCCACCAGCGCGTTCGTCAGCGTCGACTTCCCTGCGTTCGGGCGTCCGACGAAACACGCGAACCCGGAGCGGTAACCATCCATGAAGTCCATTGTCCCTGGGACCGGCGACGAGGTTGTCGCCGGTCCCGAAATCTGCTAGCCGATCACGCCCACCACTTGTGGTAGAGCGCGTTGTCGGTGCCCACGACGAAGGTGTCGATGCGGTTGTTCGACCACGAAACCGCTGCTGGGCCGCTGATCAGCCCGCCACCGAGCGACTCCCAGCCGGACCAGCCGTTCTGGAACCACTTGTGGTGCATCGCGTTGTCCGTGCCGCGGACGAAGATGTCGAGCCGTCCGGAGGCCCACGACGAGGCGCCAGGACCCGAGGTGACGGTGCCGCCGAGCGACTCCCACGCGGACCAGCCGTTCTGGAACCACAGGTGGTACAGCGCGTAGTCGGTGCCGCCGGCGAACACGTCGATGCGTCCGGAACCCCACGAGACGGCCGCCGGGTAGGTGCTCAGGACGCCGCCCAGCGACTCCCAGCCCGACCAGCCGTTCTGGTACCACTTGTGCCACAGCGCGTTGTCACTGCCGCGCCCGAACACGTCGAGTCGTCCGGCGCTCCACGAAGAAGCACCGGGAGCCGACGTCAGATAGCCGCCGAGTGATTCCCAACCGGACCAGCCGTTCTGGAACCATTTGTGGTACAGCGAGTTGTCGCTGCCGCGGCCGAAGACGTCAATTCTTCCGTTGCTCCACGAAACAGCCGCGGGTGCGGACGTCAAATAGCCGCCGAGCGACTCCCAGCCGGACCAGCCGCCGTCGTACCACTTGTGCCACAGGGCGTGGTCCTGACCGACGGCGAACACGTCGAGCCTGCCCGGCGCCCAGGACGAGACCGCAGGGGCCGAGATCAGGTAGCCGCCCAGCGACTCCCAGCCCGACCAGGCCTGCGTGGTGAGACCGCGTTCATGGCCGACGATCATGCCGGTGAGGCGGTCGGTGGTGGCTCCCGCCCGGACTTCGGCCTGAGCCGGCGCCGCCGCGACGACACCGGCGAACAACAACGACAGCACGACGAGAACAGATCTGAGCTTTTTCATGACCATCCTCGGGTTGGTCGCGAATTTCTCCCCGCGACCGAACCTAGGACTGAATTGCGCGCACGGTCAATCGCGCATTCAGATCACTCCGCGATTTCCCATTTTGGGTCGCACGGAATAGGGCCTTTCGTGGGGTCTTCCGGCACTGGTCCGGACGGGTGAGGCGGGCGCAGGCTGACCGCCGCGTCCCCCGCGTCCCTTCGTACCTCGCGCACAAGGAGAGTGCGACATGTCAAGAGAAGAGCTGGAGCGCCTGAACGACGAAGGCATCGGCGCGTGGGACCGCCACGACCCCGACGGCTTCGTGAAGCTGCTCGCGGACGACTTCGTCTGGATCGACGACACCACACCGGAGCCGATGCGCACACGAGACCAGGCCCGCGCCTACACCCAGGCCTGGTTCACCGCGTTCCCGGACATGCACATCCGCACGACCAACCAGGTCTGTGCCGACGACCAGATGGCCTGCGAGCTCGAGTTCACCGGCACCAACACCGGCACGCTCGCGATGGGCGGGATGGAGATCCCCGCGACCGGCAAGGCCGTGACCAGCCGCGGGACCTACTTCATGAAGTGCGAGAACGGCAAGATCACCGAGTTCCACACCCACCCGGACGCCGCGGGCATGATGATGCAGCTCGGCCTGATGGGCGCCTCTGCCTAGAGCTGTTTCCGGATCTCTCCGGAGGCGTCCGCGAGGAACACCGGAGCGGACGACGTGAGGTCGCGCACGGCGGCCAGCGACGCCGCGTCCGCATCCGCAGCCTCGGTGACGACGACCGCCGCCTCCAGGCCCTCCGCCCCGCTCGACACCGCGGCGGCGACGGCGGCCTGGAGCGCGGTCAGCTTCAGCGACGGCAACGCGACGGTGGACGCGTTGTACGTGCGGCCGTCGAGGTCGCGCACGGCCGCACCCTCCGCGGCACCGTTGCGCGCGCGGACTGACCGCGCGAGCGTCACGAGCTTGGCGTCCTCGGGGTTCACATCAGTCATCCTCTTCGCTCTCCTTCTGCACAGGGCGCACGAGCACGGTCGTCACGCGGATGCGGCCACGTTCGTCCTTGCCGCCCTCCGCACGCATGCGCAGGCCCGCGATCTCGGCCTCGGTGCCGGGCAGCGGCACGCGCCCGAGCCGTTGCGCGAGCAGGCCGCCGACGGTCTCGACCTCGTGGTCGTCGAGCTCGGTGCCGAACAGCGCGTCGAGGTCGTCGACCGGCAACCGCGCGCTGACCCGCACCGCACCGTCCTCCAGGTGCTCGACGGGCGGGCGGTCGTCGGTGTCGGACTCGTCGGTGATCTCGCCGACGATCTCCTCGAGGATGTCCTCGATGGTCAGCAGGCCGGCGGTGCCGCCGTACTCGTCGACCACGATCGCCATGTGCTTGCGCGACAGCTGCATCTCGCGCAGGAGGTCCGCGATCGGTTTCGAGTCCGGGATGAAGCTCGTCGGGCGCATCAGCTCGGAGACGCTCTTCGGGTCCTCGTCCTCGGCGAGCGTGGCCCGCATGAGGTCCTTGAGGTTCACCACGCCGAGCACGTCGTCGACGCTCTCGCCGATCACCGGGACGCGGGTGTAGCCGGTGCGCAACGACAGCGCGAGCGCCTGCCGCAGCGACTTGGTCTGCTCGATCCACACGATCTCGGTGCGCGGCACCATGATCTCGCGCGCGATCGTGTCCCCCAGCTCGAACACCGAGTGGATCATCTCGCGCTCGCCCTCGTCGACGACGCCGCGTTCCTGGGCCATGTCGACCAGCTCGCGCAGCTCCACCTCGGAGCTGAACGGACCCTCGCGGAAGCCCTTGCCGGGCGTGATCGCGTTACCGATGAGGATCAGGAGCTTGCTGAGCGGCCCGAGCACGCGGCCGAGCTGCCGCACGGTGCCCGCGGCCAGCAGGCTCACGCCGTACGGGTGCTGACGGCCGATGGTGCGCGGTCCAACGCCGACGAGCACGTACGACACGACGAGCATGCTCAGGCAGGAGTACAGGACGGCGAGCCAGTCCTGGTCCACGTACTGCAGGTACACGCCCGTGACGAGCACCGTCGCCGACAGCTCGCAGAACAGGCGCAGCAGCAGCAACAGGTTGACGTGCCGCGGACGGTCGTTGAGGACCTGCAGCAGCTGCCCGGTGCCCCAGCGCCCCTGCCGTTGCAGCGCCTCGACCCGTGCGCGTGACACGGTGCCGAGGGCGGCGTCCACACACGCGAAGACGCCGGCAGCGAGCACGAGCAGAACGGCCAGCACGATCACACTGGCTGGGTTCTCGCTCATGAGCGTCAGTCTTCTTCGGGATGCTGGGCAGGCTTCTGCTCGTCCAGGCCAACGGCGCCGAGCACCTTGTCGTCCGTGCTGCGCTGGAGCGCGGCCCGTTCGGCCTCGTCGCGCGCGTTGCGGAAGTCCGCGAGGATGCGGTTCTGCAGCGTGAACATCTCACGCTCCTCGGCGGGCTCGGCGTGGTCGTAGCCGAGCAGGTGCAGCACGCCGTGCACGGTCAGCAGGTGCAGCTCGTCCAGCAGGCCGTGGCCCGCCTTCTTGGCCTGGTCCTTGGCGAACGCCGGGCACAGCACGATGTCCCCGAGCAGCGCGGGACCGAGCCCCGCGGCGTCGGGCCGGCGCGCCGAGTCCAGCTCGTCCATGGGGAAGGCCATGACGTCCGTGGGACCGGGCAGGTCCATCCAGCGCTCGTGCAGGTCGGCCATCACGTCCAGCTCGACGAGCAGGACGGACAGCTCGGCCAGCGGGCTCACACCCATGCGGTCCAGCGCGAAGCGGGCGGCGGAGACGATGGAACCCTCGTCGACTCCGACACCCGACTCGTTGGCGATCTCGATGCTCACGGCGCCTATCGTCCCCGGCGCTGGTTCCCCCGGCGTGCACCGGGTCCAGGGTGTCGCCCGTTCTGGTCGATGACGTCCTGCTCGACCTGCCACTTCTCGTAGGCGTCGACGATGTCGCCGACCAGGCGGTGGCGCACCACGTCCTGGCTGGTCAGCACCGAGAAGTGCACGTCGTCGACACCTTCGAGGATGTCCTTGACGACCTTCAGACCGCTGCGCTGGCCGCCGGGGAGGTCGACCTGGGTGATGTCACCGGTCACGACGATCTTGGAGCCGAAGCCCAGGCGGGTGAGGAACATCTTCATCTGCTCGGGCGTGGTGTTCTGCGCCTCGTCGAGGATGATGAACGCGTCATTAAGCGTTCTTCCACGCATATATGCGAGTGGCGCGACCTCGATCGTCCCCGCCTGCGTCAGGCGCGGGATCGACTCCGGGTCGACCATGTCGTGCAGCGCGTCGTAGAGCGGGCGCAGGTACGGGTCGATCTTCTCGTAGAGCGTGCCGGGCAGGTAGCCGAGCCGCTCGCCGGCCTCGACGGCCGGGCGGGTGAGGATGATGCGGTTGACCTGCTTGGCCTGCAACGCCTGCACGGCCTTGGCCATGGCGAGGTAGGTCTTGCCGGTGCCGGCGGGGCCGATGCCGAACACGACGGTGTTCTTGTCGATCGCGTCCACGTAGTGCTTCTGGTTCAGCGTCTTCGGCCGGATCGTGCGGCCGCGGCGGCTGATGATGTCCAGGCTGAGCACCTCGGCGGGCGACTCGTCGGTGTTCGAGCTCAGCATCGCCACGGTGCGGCGGACGGTGTTCTGGTCGACGGCCTGGCCGCGGGCGGCGAGGGTGACGAGCTCGGAGAAGACGCGTTCCGCGAAAGCCACGTCGGCGGGGTCGCCGGACAAGGTGATCTCGTTCCCGCGCACGTGGACGTCGGCGTCGAGCAGTTCCTCGGCGAGCCGGAGGTTCTCGTCGCGCGACCCCAGCAGGCTGAGCACCGCACCATCGGGCACGGCGAACCGGGACTGACCTTCCTTGTTGCTCTGCTGTGTTTCTTCGGCCACGTGGCCCCGGCCTGCTTCCTGTCGCTCGGATCTGGTGCCGTCGATGCTAGTCCGGCCGAAAATGAGTGGCTACCGGATTGCTCACGGTGTGTGCTCACGAACTGTGGAGATCCGCAGGCTTGGTGTCGACGACATACCCGAGTGCATGAAGCTCATCACGGACCGGAACTGGACGTGGCGTCCTGAGCAGTGGAAGCTCCTGCTCTCGCTCGGTCCAGGCCTCGGCGCTTTTGACCACGGCACGATCCTGGGCACGGCGCTGTCGACGCCGTATCCCGAGGCGCAGGCGATCAGCGGCGTGCTGGTCGGCACCTGGGCCGAACGCCGAGGTGTCGCGACTGCACTGATGTCCAACATATTGGATATCAGAGAGTCGGCTGTGTCCGTGCTGTACGCGACACCCGCGGGTGAGCCGATGTACGCGAAGCTCGGCTTTCACCCGGTCGGGGCGACCAGTGAGTTCCACGGCGTGTTCACCGGGACACCCGCCGGCGTGACACGTCCGGTCACCGCGGCCGACCTGCCCGCGATCCGGGCGTTGGACCACGAGGTCAGCGGCTATTCACGCGACGGGTTCTGGGACTTCGCGCCTTCCCAGTACTCGTTGCACACGGCGGAGTTCGAAGGCGGGCTGGGCCTGATCGGCACGCGCGAGCTCGCGAACGGTCCCGCGGTGGGCCCGCTCATCGCGCCCACCGCGGCCGACGCGTGCGCGATGATCTCCGACGTGGTCGCGGGACGGGGGTCGTTCCGCGTCGACACCGTCGACGCGGACGTCGCCGCCTTCCTGAAGGACAACGGGTTCGAGATGCGCTACGGCTGCGCGGTGATGGTGCACGGCGCGAAGACGTTGCCGGGTGACCGGTCACGCTACTTCGCGCCCGCGTCGCTCGCGCTGGGATGAGATTGCTGTTTTGTGTTTTCTGGGATGAGATTTCTGGGGGAAACGTGGAACTGCGACGACTGACGTTGGACGACATCTCCGCGTGCTCCGACCTGGCCGAGAGCCGGTCGTGGCCGCGCGAGGAGAAGAAGTGGGAGTTCCTGCTCGCGCACGGCGAGGGCTGGGGACTGTTCGACGAGCAAGGGCTCGTGGGCACGACGATCGTGACGCGCTACCCGGAACTGGCCTCGGTCAGCATGGTGCTGGTGGCCGAACGCGCCGAACGCCGGGGCCACGCCCGCCGGCTCGTGTCCCATGTACTGGATACCGGTGTGTCGACGTTGTTCGCGACGGAGATGGGCCGGCCGTTGTACGAACAGCTGGGGTTCCGCGCCGTCGGCTTCACCGACATCCACGCCGGCCGGTTCACCGGGCCCGCATCCGATATATCGGATATCGCGACGGCTGCGGACCTCGACGACCTCGTCGCGCTCGACACCAAGGTCACCGGCATCACGCGGCCGTACCTGTGGGAGTCGTTGCTCGCGATGGGAACCGTGCGGATCTCCGACCACGGCGTCGCGGGCTCGTGGCAGGTCCGCGACGAGCGGATGCTCATCGGCCCGGTCATCGCGGACACGCCCGCCGACGCGTGCGCCCTCATCGCCGACTGCGCGGCCGGCAACCCGAGCGTGCGGGTGGACGTGCACGACCCGGAGCTGATCGCGTTCGTCCGCGAGCACGGACTGGAGTCGTGGGGCCGGCCAACCTGGATGGTTCGGGGCGCCGAGCAACTGCCAGGCGACCGCACCCGTTACCGCGCTCCGCTGTTGCAGGCGCTGGGCTGAAGGCGCTGGCCGCCCAGCAGGTGCAGGTGAGCGTGGAAGACCTCCTGCCCACTGTCCGGCCCGGTGTTGAACAGCAGCCGGTACCCGCTCGCCGAGACGCCCTCGGCCTCTGCGATCTCCTTCGCGGCGGCGAAGAGGTCGCCGAGCTGGGCACCGTCGAGGTCGACGGCGTTGGGCACGTGCTCGCGCGGGATGATCAGCACGTGCACCGGCGCCTTGGGGTGGATGTCGCGGAACGCGAGCGTCGTCTTGGTCTCGTGCACGATCGTCGCGGGAATCTCACCGTCGACGATCCGGCAGAACAAGCAGGACATGCCCCAAGCTAAGCGAAAAGGGCGTCCAGCTGCTCGTCGACGGCCTCGACCATGTCGTCGGCCGTGAGCTCGTCGGGCCCGAGCCCGTGGTGGATGTTGAGCCCGTCGACCAGAACGATGAGCCGCCGCGCCGCCTTCATCGGCACGACGCCCTCCCGCAGCTCCCCCGCCGCTTGGGCGGCAGCGAGAATGCGGGCCACCTCGCCGTACAGCTGACGCGTGCCGTAGCGCTCCAGCTCGTGCAACGACGGTTCGACCATCGCCCGCGGCAGGAACGACAGCAGCACCGCGGCCTCGACCCGGCGTTCGTCGTCCAGCGCCAGCATCTCGTGCGCGATGGCCTTCACCAGTTCCCGGTTGCCGACCGGGGTGCCGATCTTCTCCAGTCGCGTGAGGAACCGCCGGTACGCGAGCTCCATCGCGAAGCCCAGCAACGCGTCCTGCGTAGGGAAGTAGTGGCGCAACGACCCGCTCGACCACCCGGACTCGGCCGCGACCGCGCGCACGGACGCGTGGTCGATCCCGTCGCGCTGCACGATGCGCCACACCGCTTCGGCGAGCTCGCGACGACGTTCCTCGTGGTCGACAACCTTCGGCACCGGCCCTTTCTAGCAGCCGCGCGCAAGCCGTCCGACAGCCGCGCGACACCTCTCCCACGACTCGGTGCCCGGCGTGATCACGTCCATGTGCCCGCCGCCTTCCACCACGACGAGCTCGGCCTGCGGCTCCACGGCGCAGAACCCGGTGCTCTGCTCGACCGGCACGTCCTCGTCCCGATCCCCGTGCACGCAGATCACCGGCTTGCCGATCGGCACCAGCGCAGCAGGCGAAGCGTCCGCGAACTGCTCTTCGGTGCACAGCTCCAACGCCCGGTGCGTGATGTGCTTCGTGAAGTCCAGCACCGCCGCCTGCGCCACGGCTCCCACCACTCGCGCACTGTGCTTGGCCGCCCACACGGCGAGATGACCACCGGCGCTGTGTCCCAGCGTCACCACGGGACCGATGTCGACGGCGTCGATGGCCGCGAGAACGTCTTCGCCCGTCTGCGGCCACCCGCCACCGCCGGTCACGCGCCGGTACTCGATGTTCCACACGGCGAATCCGTCAGCCACCAGCACATCCGCGAGTGGCCGGCCCAGCTCCAGTCCGTACCGCTGGTGCCAAAAACCACCGTGAATGACAACGACAGCACCCTGCGTAACACCCTCAGGAAGGTAAAGCTCGCCGAACTGACTGGCGTGATCACCGTAAGCAATTCGCTGCACACGCAGAACCTACGCGACACAACGAAAACACCGGCACAACGACGAGCGCGGAGAGAACAGACGAGGGAGGACCCAGCCGACAACTCGAATTGGGCCTGCCGATGCCGAAGGCGAGGCGGCCGGGGGTCCGGGGGCTTGCCCCCGGCGTGGGGTGTGGGGGCTCGGCCCCCACAAGACACGCTTTTGGGCCAGGCAGCGAAGGCGCGCCAGCGCCGAGCACCCAGGGCCAAAACCAAAAGGGGCGCCTCGCGGTCCGAAGCCTGGGGGTCGCTTCGCCACGAGGCGCCGACGCCGGACCGAGGGGGGAGGTGTCCGGCGAGTCCTTTGGTCAGAAGAGCCTAATCGTCTACTCCGTTTACGGCTAGACCAATTGAGCCCCTCTGTAGCAAGGGTAACCCCAACTGCCTGGGATTCGCTACAACTTGCGTCAAGCCAATCCATCAGCCGTTCATCTTCCGAGTGACTGGGGTCACCACCGGGTGGTGAGTACCCCCAGCGCACCAAGAGCAACCGCGGCGGCGGTAGATGCACGCAGAACGGTTGGGCCCAATCGGACGATCCGGGCACCCGAAGATCGCAGAGCGTCGAGTTCCTCCGGCGAGATTCCGCCTTCTGGACCGACGACGAGCAGCACGTCCCCGGCGGTCGGCAGTTCGACGTCCGCGAGGCGTTCCGTCGCGCTTTCGTGCAACACGAGCGTCAGCGCCGACGACGACACGCGCTGGGCGAGCTGGGCGGTCGAGACCGGTTCGTCGACGAACGGCACGCGCGAGCGCCGGGCCTGCTTCGCTGCCTCTCGAACCGTGGATCGCCAGCGCCCCAACGCTTTCGCGCCGCGCGGGCCGTCCTCCCACTTGGTGATGCACCGGGCGGCGCGCCACGGCACCACACCGTCCACACCGGCCTCGGTGGCGAGCTCGACCGCGAGCTCGCCGCGGTCGCCCTTCACCAACGCCTGGGCGAGCACCACGCGGGGCGTCTGCTCTGGCTCCACCCAGCGTTCGACCGCCCGCAGCGACAGGGCGTCGCGCTCCACCGCCACGACGGCACAGCGCACCTGGGCGCCGGAACCGTCGGACAGCACGAGCTCCTCGCCCACGCGCAACCGCTTCACCGTCGCGGCGTGGCGGCCTTCCGGTCCGTCCAGCACGAACTCCTCGCCCGGCGGCAACGCCGGGACGAGGAAGACCGGCAGGGTCACCGGTTGCCGCGCGAGGCGCGCAGACGTGAGAACAGCCCGCCGCCGCCCTTGCCGTTGTGGGACAACGAGGGCTCGCTCTCACCGCGCATCTCGGCCAGGTCGCGCAGCAACGCGGACTGGGCGGCGTCGAGCTTGGTGGGCACGACGACCTCGAGGTGCACGTGCAGGTCGCCGCGGCCGTCGACGCGGCCGGTGGAGCGCAGCTTCGGCATGCCGCGGCCCGTCAGCACGAGCTGCGTGTTCGGCTGCGTGCCGGGGTCGATCTGCAGCTCTTCCTCGCCGTCGAGCGTCTTCAACGGCAGGGTCGCGCCCAGCGCGGCCGTGGTCATCGGGATCTGCACCACGCAGTGCAGGTCGGCGCCGTCGCGTTCGAAGATCTCGTGCGGGTGCTCCTCGACCTCGACGTAGAGGTCGCCTGCCGGACCACCACCGGGGCCGACCTCGCCCTGGCCCGCGAGACGCACGCGCATGCCCTCGGCGACACCGGCGGGGATGTTCACGGAGATCGTGCGGCGCGACCGCGTGCGGCCGTCACCGGCGCACTGCTGGCACGGGTCGGGGATGACCTCGCCGAAGCCGCGGCACACCGGGCACGGACGTGACGTCACGACCTGGCCCAGGAACGAGCGCTGCACGGACTGGACCTCGCCGCGGCCGTGGCACGTGTCGCACTGGACGGGCTTGGAGTTGTTCTGGGTACCGGCGCCGTGGCAGCGGTCGCACAGGATCGCCGTGTCGACGGTCAGCTCACGGGTAGCACCCGCCGCGCACTCCTCCAGCGTCATGTCGAGCCGGATCAACGCGTCGGAGCCGGGCTGCACGCGGCTGCGCGGACCACGCCCGCCACCGGACGTGGCGCCGAAGAAGGCGTCCATGATGTCGCCGAGGCCGAAGCCCGCGAACGGGTCACCGCCCGCGCGGCCACCGCCGCCGGAGTCGAGCGGGTCGCCGCCCAGGTCGACGACGCGGCGCTTCTCGGGGTTCGACAACACCTCGTAGGCGGCCGTCACCTCCTTGAAGCGGGCCTCCTCGTTGGGATTGACGTCCGGGTGCAGCTGCCTGGCGAGCTTGCGATAGGCGCGCTTGATCTCATCCTGTGTCGCGTTCTGCGCAACACCGAGGATGCCGTAGTAATCCCTGGCCACCTTGTTCGCTTTCGTGTTCATCTTTCAGAGCAAAGTTCCTGGTTTCAACGACCGGTCAGGATCTCACCGACGTAGTTGGCGACCGCGCGGACGGCCGCCATGGTTCCGGGGTAGTCCATGCGCGTCGGTCCGACGACCCCGAGGCCCCCGAGCAGATTGTCACGGCTGCCGTAGCCGATCGACACCACGGACGTGCTGCGCATCTCAGCGGCCTCGTTCTCCTCGCCGATGCGCACCAGCACGCGACCGGGGTCGCGGGAGGCGGCGAGCAGCTTGAGCACGACGACCTGTTCCTCCAACGCCTCCAGCACCTGCCGCAGCGAGCCCGGGAAGTCGGCGACGTTGCGCGTGAGGTTCGCGGTGCCGCCGAGCACGAGCCGTTCCTCGGGGTGCTCGACGAGCGTCTCGATGAGCACGGTAGCGACTCTCAGCATCGGATCGCGCAGGTTCGACGGAACCTCCTCCGGCAGCTCGGCGACCTTGGCCGAGGCGTCGGCCAGGCGCTGGCCCGCCATCGCCTGGTTCAGCACGCCGCGCAGCTGGGCCGTGTGCTCCTCGCTGATCACGTCACCGAGCTCGACGATCCGCTGATCGACGCGACCGGTGTCGGTGATCAGCACGAGCATCAGCCGCGACGGCGTGATCGGCAGCACCTCGAGGTGCCGCACGGCCGCGCGGGACAGGGTCGGCACCTGGATCACCGCGACCTGCCTGGTGAGCTGCGCGAGCAACCGCACGCTGCGGCGCATCACGTCGTCGAGGTCGAGCGCCCCGTCGAGGAAGCTCCGGATGGCCCGCTTCTCGGCCTGCGAGAGCGGCTTGATCTCGCTGAGCTTGTCGACGAAGAGCCGGTAGCCCTTGTCCGTCGGCACGCGACCGGCACTGGTGTGGGGCTGGGCGATGTAGCCCTCGTCCTCCAGGGCAGCCATGTCGTTGCGCACGGTCGCACTCGACACACCCAGGTTGTGCCGCTCGACCAGCGCCTTCGACCCGACGGGCTCCTGGTTGGACACGTAGTCGGCAACGATGGCGCGCAAGACCTCGAACCGACGCTCATCGGCGTTCACCGCTGCTCACCTCCGTGTCCGCTACTCCCGAGTTTACCCAGCCGGTTTCGTGCCCGGTGTCCGCTCCAGCGGGATGCGAGCCGCTGGTCAGCCGTTCGGCCCCGCGTTTTTGTCGGTGCAGGTCGCTAGGGTCCAAACGTGGACAACGTGAGGTGGCTCCGGCCACCCGACGACGGGCCGTCACCGGAGGAGAAACCGTGCCTGGTGCACAGCGATGACGAGTGGTGGGAAGGCACGCTGGTCTGGGAGCCGGTGAGACGCCCGGACGGCCTGTGGTGGGCCAGCGTCACGTACCGCAAGAACGGTGAGGTCGTCACCGAGGAGCGCAGCCAGCACGACGTGCGCGCCCGCTGATCACGGCAGCAACCGCCGCACCACCGCGTCCGCGAGCAACCGTCCCCGATCCGTCAGCACACAACGGTCGTCGAGCGGTTCGAGCAAGCCGTCGGCGACCGCCCGCTTCGCTTCCTCACGCCCTGCCTCGTCCAGCACGTCGACCGGCAGCCCCTCGGCCAGGCGCAGCTCCAGCAGCACCCGCTCGACCCGGCGGTCCTCCTCCGACAGCACCTCACGTCCGGCTGCAGGCGACTGACCCTCCGCCAGCAGCGACGAGTAGCGCGCCGGGTGCTTCACGTTCCAGAACCGCACGCCGCCCACGTGGCTGTGCGCGCCCGGTCCGAAGCCCCACCAGTCGGCGCCCTTCCAGTACAGGACGTTGTGCCGGCACTGCGCCTCGACGGACGTCGCCCAGTTCGACACCTCGTACCAGGAGAAGCCGGCACCGGACAACACCGTGTCGACCATCTCGTAGGACGAGGCGAGCACGTCGTCATCCGGCATCGGCAGGTCGCCGCGGCGGATGCGCCGGGCCAGGCCCGTGCCGTCCTCCACGATCAACGCGTAGGCGGAGACGTGGTCGACGCCCGCTTCCAGCACGGCGTCGAGGGACGCGGCCAGGTCCGACGGGCGTTCCCCCGGGGTGCCGTAGATCAGGTCCAGGTTCACGTGCTCGAAGCCTGCCGCGCGGGCCTCGCGGGCGGCGTCCACCGGACGGCCGGGGGTGTGCTTGCGGTCCAACACCGCCAGCACGTGACGGGCTGCGGACTGCATGCCGAGCGACACCCTGGTGTAGCCGGCATCCCGTATACCGGCGAAGAACTCCGAGGACGTCGACTCCGGGTTCGACTCCGTCGTCACCTCGGCGCCGGGGGCTAGGCCGAACGACTGATGTATCGCATCCAATACATCGCTGAGCCCCTTGGCGCCCAGCAACGACGGCGTGCCGCCGCCCACGAACACCGTGGAGGCAGGAACAGGAGCCCCGAGGACGGACGCGGCCAGGTCCAGTTCGCGGCGCAGGCCCTCCAGCCACGACTCGGGCGACGCCGACGAACCCAGCTCACCGGGCGTGTAGGTGTTGAAGTCGCAGTAGCCGCACCTCGTCGCGCAGAACGGCACGTGCACGTAGATGCCGAACGGGCGGGAGCCGAGGCCGGACAGCGAAGAAGCGGGGAGCGAACCGTCGGCGGGCGCGGGCTCGCCTTCGGGCAGAGCGGAGGGCATGACGCTCAGTGTCCACCACGGGCCCCGAACGGCGGTGCCCAGCCAGGACACATCTCTGTCTGTGACAGAAGTACTACGCTGCGAAACCGGCCGAGAATGTCAACTTCCCCAGCAAAATCCCAGCATGCGGTTGGCGGTGGACCATGCCGTGGACGGCAGGCACACTGAGGTCATGCATTCGACCGGAGTCCGCCTCGTGGCCCGCCGCCACGTCGACTTCCGTCGTGTCTCCAGCGCGATGTGCCGTCGTTCGGCATGACCTCGCGCTGATTTGTTCCCGTCGGCGCTTGGTGCGCTGACGAGACCCCCACCACAAGCACCTCTGGGCTCGCACGCGCACGAAGCGCCTCGAAAACCCGGAGGATGGCGATGGTCCCGCCGCAGACGTCACCGCGCGCCAAGCAGCGTCGCGGCGAGGGACAGTGGGCGCTCGGCTACCGAGAGCCGCTGAACCCCAACGAGCGGAGCAAGAAGGACGACAACCCGCTCAACGTCCGCGCCCGCATCGAGGGCATCTACGCCCACCGCGGTTTCGACTCGATCGACCCCGCTGACCTGCGCGGCCGGTTCCGCTGGTACGGCCTGTACACGCAGCGCAAGCCCGGGATCGACGGCGGCCGCACGGCCACGCTCGAGCCCGAAGAGCTCGACGACGAGTACTTCATGATGCGCGTCCGCAGCGACGGCGGTGCGCTGTCCACGCAGCAACTGAAGGTCCTCGGCGAGATCTCGCAGACGTACGCGCGGGACACCGCCGACATCACCGACCGCCAGAACATCCAGTACCACTGGATCCAGATCGAGGACGTTCCCACGATCTGGCAGAAGCTCGAAGCGGTCGGGCTCACGACGATGGAGGCGTGCGGCGACAGCCCCCGCGTCATCCTCGGCTCGCCGGTCGCGGGCATCGCCCAGGACGAGGTGATCAACGGGCAGCCGGCGATCGACACCATCCTCGAGCGCTACATCGGCGACCCGCGGTTCTCGAACCTGCCGCGCAAGTTCAAGACCGCCATCTCCGGCCTGCAGGACGTCGCGCACGAGATCCACGACGTCGCGTTCGTCGGCGTGAACCACCCCGAGCACGGTCCCGGTTTCGACCTCTGGGTCGGCGGCGGCCTGTCGACGAACCCCATGCTGGGCAAGCGACTCGGCGCCTGGGTGCCGCTCGACGAGGTGCCCGACGTGTGGGAAGCCGTCATCAGCGTCTTCCGCGACTACGGCTACCGCCGCCTGCGTCACCGCGCGCGCATCAAGTTCCTCGTCGCCGACTGGGGCCCCGAGAAGTTCCGCCAGGTCATGGAGGACGAGTACCTCAAGCGCAAGATGATCGACGGCCCGGCGCCCGAGGTCCTCGACCAGCAGCTCGACCACATCGGCGTGAACAAGCAGAAGGACGGCCTGTTCTACGTCGGTGCCGCGCCGGTCGCGGGCCGCGTGTCCGGCTCGATCCTGGTCGAGGTCGCGAAGATCGCCGAGCAGGCCGGGTCGCAGCGCGTCCGGTTCACGCCGCAGCAGAAGATCATCGTGCTGGACGTGCCGGAGGCCGAGGTCTCCACGCTGAAGAGCAACCTCGCCAAGCTGGGTCTGCAGGTCGAACCGTCGCCGTGGCGCCGGGGCATCATGGCCTGCACCGGCATCGAGTTCTGCAAGCTCGCGATCGTCGAGACCAAGGCCCGCGCCAACGAGCTCGTCACGCAGCTCGAAGCCAACCTCAAGGACATCGTCGACGGCGTCACCGCGCCGATCACCGTGCACATCAACGGCTGCCCCAACTCCTGCGCCCGCATCCAGACCGCGGACATCGGGCTCAAGGGCCAGATCGTCACGGACGACCAGGGCAACCAGGTCGAGGGCTTCCAGGTGCACCTCGGCGGCGGTCTCGGCCTCGACGCCGGTTTCGGCCGGAAGCTGCGCGGCCACAAGGTCACCGCGGCCGAGCTGCCCGAGTACGTCGAACGGGTCGTGCGGAACTTCGTCGCCCAGCGCGAGACCGACGAGCGCTTCGCCCAGTGGGTCGCCAGGGCGGAAGAGGGAACGCTTCGATGAGCGAACGCGCGACGCCGTTCTACTGCCCCTACTGCGGAGACGAGGACCTCCGGCCGCAGGAGGAACCCAGCTACGCGTGGCTGTGCACCGGGTGCCGCCGCGTCTTCAAGGTCAGTTTCGTCGGGCTCAACCTGCCGCAGGAGGTGAAGAAGTGAGCGATCTCAAGGAAGACCTCAAGATCGTCGCCGAAGCCGCGCAAGAAGAGCTGGCGAACGCTTCCGCGATCGAGGCGCTGGAGTGGACCGCGCGGACGTTCGGCGACAACTACATCGTCGCCTCGAACATGCAGGACGCCGTGCTGATCGACCTCGCCGCGAAGGTGAAGCCGAACTTCGACGTGCTGTTCCTGCAGACCGGCTACCACTTCCCGGAGACCATCGGTGTGCGGGACGCGGTCGGGGTCGTCTACCCGGACGTGCGGATCGTCAACGCCGAGGCCGAGCAGTCGGTCGAGGACCAGGAACGCGAGTTCGGCCTGCTGTACCAGTCGGATCCGGCGAAGTGCTGCAACCTGCGCAAGGTCGTGCCGCTGCGCCGCGAGCTCGCGAAGTACGACGCGTGGGTCACCGGTGTGCGCCGCGTCGACGCGCCCACCCGCGCGAACACGCCGATCGTGCAGTGGGACGACCGCAACGGCCTGGTGAAGATCAACCCGATCGCACCGTGGAGCGACGACGAGTTCAACGCCTACATCCGCGAGAAGGGCATCCTCGAGAACCTGTTGGTGCAGGAGGGATATCCCTCCATCGGCTGCCTGCCGTGCACGTCGAAGCCGCTGCCGGGGCAGGACGCCCGCAGCGGCCGGTGGGCCGGCCAGTCGAAGACGGAATGTGGGTTGCACGGATGACGGTCACATTTTCTGGGGCGCTTGACACCCTGGGACGCCTCGAAAGCGAGGCGATCCACATCTTCCGCGAGGTCGCGGGTGAGTTCGACCGGCCGGTGATCCTCTTCTCCGGCGGCAAGGACTCGACGCTGCTGCTGCACCTCGCGATCAAGGCGTTCTACCCGGCGCCGGTGCCGTTCCCGCTGCTGCACGTCGACACCGGGCACAACTTCGACGAGGTCATCGAGTTCCGCGACCGCGTCGTCGCGCAACACGGCCTGCGCCTGGAGGTCGCCAAGGTCCAGGACTGGATCGACGACGGCCGTCTCGAAGAACGCCCCGACGGCACGCGCAACCCGTTGCAGACCGTGCCGCTGCTGGACTCCATCACGCAGCACAAGTTCGACGCGGTCTTCGGCGGCGGACGCAGGGACGAGGAACGCGCCCGTGCCAAGGAGCGGATCTTCAGCCTGCGCACGGCGTTCGGCCAGTGGGACCCGAAGCGCCAGCGCCCGGAGCTGTGGAACCTCTACAACGGCCGGCACCGCGCCGGTGAGCACGTCCGCGTGTTCCCGCTGTCCAACTGGACCGAGCTCGACGTGTGGAACTACATCGAGCGCGAGGGCATCGAGCTGCCGGACATCTACTACTCGCACGAGCGCGAGGTGTTCCTGCGCGACGGCATGTGGCTCGCCGAAGGTCCGTGGGGCAAGGCGCGCGACGGCGAAACGTTGCAGCGCAAGGTGGTTCGCTACCGCACGGTCGGCGACGGCTCCTGCACGGGCGCTGTCGAGTCCGACGCCGCCGACATCCACGCGGTGATCGCCGAGGTCGCCGCGTCCCGACTGACCGAGCGCGGCGCCACGCGTGCCGACGACCGGCTGTCCGAGGCCGCCATGGAAGACCGCAAGCGGGAGGGTTACTTCTAAATGAGCGACCTGTTGAGGCTGGCTACCGCGGGCAGCGTGGACGACGGAAAGTCCACGCTCGTCGGCAGGCTGCTCTACGACACCAAGTCCGTGCTCGCGGACACGCTCGACGCCGTGCACCGCGCGAGCGCCGACCGCGGCCTCGCGACGCCGGACCTGTCGCTGCTGGTCGACGGCCTGCGCTCGGAACGCGAGCAGGGCATCACGATCGACGTGGCGTACCGGTACTTCGCGACGCCCAAGCGGTCGTTCGTGCTCGCGGACACCCCCGGCCACGTGCAGTACACCCGCAACACGGTCACCGGCGCCTCCACCGCGCAGCTCGCGGTGCTGCTCGTCGACGCGCGCAAGGGCGTCATCGAGCAGACCCGCCGCCACGCCGCGGTTCTCGCGCTGCTCGGTGTGCCGAGGCTCGTCCTCGCGGTCAACAAGATCGACCTCGTGGACTACGACGAGGTGACGTTCTCCCGCATCGCCAAGGAGTTCACCGCTCACGCCACCGCGCTCGGCTACACCGAGGACGCCGTGGTCGAGATCCCGGTGTCCGCGCTGGCCGGCGACAACGTCGTGGAGAAGTCCGCGAACACGCCGTGGTACTCCGGCCCGACCCTGTTGGAGCACCTGGAGAACGTGCCGGTCGAGCCGGACCCGCACGACGCGCCGTTCCGGTTCCCCGTGCAGTACGTGATCCGCCCGCGCACGGCCGAGCACCTCGACTACCGCGGTTACGCCGGCCTGGTCGCGGCGGGCACGGTCAAGCCGGGCGACGAGATCGTCGTGCTGCCGTCGGGCCGCCGCTCGACCGTCACGAAGATCGACACCGCGGACGGCGAACTGCCGGAGGCGGCGGCGGGTCAGTCCGTCACGCTGCTGCTGGCCGACGACATCGACATCTCGCGCGGCGACCTGATCTCGGTGGCGGGCAACGAGCCCAAGGTCACCGACGAGCTGGACGCCACGCTCTGCTGGCTCGCGGAGAAGCCGCTGCGCGCCGGCGCCCGAGTTCTCGTCAAGCACGGGACGCGCACCGTGCAGGCGATGGTCACCGAGCTGCGCGACCGCTTCGACGAGCAGACGCTGTCCAGTGTGGACAGCCCTGCGTCGTTGGAGCTCAACGAGATCGGCCGAGTGGCTCTGCGGCTCGCGGAGCCCGTTCCGCTGGACGACTACAGCTTCAGCCGGCGCACCGGGTCCTTCCTGGTGATCGACGTCTCCGACGGCAGCACGCTCGCCGCCGGACTGGTCGGCGCGCCGCTGCCGGAGCTGGACGCGGAGAGCTGTACCGAGGGTGGCGACATCGCCGCCCAGGACGACCGCGCCCTCGTCTCCCCCGGCCCCTGAAAGGCGTTCTCGTGAAGCTCAAGCCCGCCGTCGCCATCGCGCTCATCGCACTGACAGCACTGTCGGGGTGCACCCGTCGTGGCACTGACGACGGACCCGTCCAGTCGAAGGGTGCCGCGACCGAGGTCCGCCTCGGGTACTTCCCGAACGTGACCCACGCCGCCGCGCTGATCGGCGTCGAGAAGGGCTTGTTCGCCAAGGAGCTCGGCAACACCAAGCTCACGACGCAGACGTTCAACGCGGGTCCGGACGAGGTCAACGCGCTGCTGGGCGAGTCGCTCGACATCGCCTACATCGGTTCCGGACCGGCGATCAACGCCTACGCGAAGTCCAAGGGCGAGGCGGTCAAGCTGATCTCCGGTGCCACGTCCGGTGGCGCGCAGCTCGTGGTGAAGCCCGAGATCAACTCGATCGAGGACCTCAAGGGCAAGGTCGTCGCCACGCCGCAGCTCGCGAACACGCAGGACGTCTCGCTGAAGAAGTACCTGGCGGAGAAGAACCTCACCGGCCAGGTCACCGTGCAGAACTCCGAGAACGCGGCCACGCTCGACCTGTTCAAGAAGGGCGATGTCCAGGCCGCGTGGGCTCCTCAGCCGTGGTCGGCGCGCCTGGTCGCCGAGGCGGGCGCGAAGGTGCTGCTGGACGAGAAGACCCTGTGGGAGGGCGGGCAGTTCCCGACCACCGTCATCATCGTGCGGACGAAGTTCCTGCAGGAGCACCCGGAGACGGTCGAGGCGGTGCTGAAGGGTCACGTGGCGGCGATCGACTGGGCCAAGGCGAACAAGGACGAGGCAAAGACCACCGCCAACGCCGCTCTCGAGAAGCTCACGTCGAAGAAGCTCGGCCAGAAGATCCTCGACGCCGCGTGGGACAACATCGACCTCACGACCGACGCGCAGGCCAAGACCTTCCCGCAGCTCGCCAAGGACGCGGTGACCGCGGGCGTGGCCAAGGAAGCCGCGAACGTCGCCGGGTACGCCGACTTCACGTTGCTGAACAAGGTTCTTCAGGCACAGGGCAAGCCGCAGGTGCAAGCAGCCGGTCTGGACAAGAAGTAACTCTCCGAGGGGACACACGGACATGACCGCCACGCTCGAGACCACTGTTCTGTCTACTGTGGATACTGCCGTTGAACTGGCCGGCGTCCGCAAGGTGTTCGGCCACGGCAGCTCGGCCGTGGTGGCCCTCGACGGGGTCGATCTGAAGGTCAAGCCCGGCGAGTTCGTGTGCCTCCTCGGCGCTTCGGGCTGCGGCAAGAGCACGCTGCTGAACATCGTCGCCGGCCTGGACGGCGCGACGTCGGGCTCGTTGCAGCTCAACACGTCGCGCCCGGCCGTGATGTTCCAGGAGCCCGCGCTCATGCCGTGGCTCACCGCCGCCCGCAACGTCGAGCTGGCGCTGCGCTTCGCGGGCGTCGGCCGGTTGGCGCGCAAGCGTCGCGCGCTGGAGCTGCTGAAGCTGGTGCGGCTCGGCGACGTCGCGGACAAGCGTCCGCACGAGCTTTCCGGTGGTATGCGTCAGCGCGTGGCTCTGGCCCGCGCGCTGGCGTCCACCACCGTGTCCGCGGACGGCGCTCCCGCTCTGCTGCTGATGGACGAGCCGTTCGCGGCGTTGGACGCCATCACGCGTGACGTGCTGCAGAGCGAACTCCTGCGCGTGTGGGAGACCACGAACACCGCGATCATCTTCGTGACGCACGACGTGCGCGAGGCCGTCCGTCTCGGCCAGCGCGTCGTGCTGCTGTCCTCGCGCCCCGGCCGTGTCGTGCGCGAGTGGGACGTCACCGATTCTTCGGACACGGTTCTCGACGAGATCAACACCCACCTGCGAGAGGTCATCAGTGGCCACGCCTCCTGACACGCTCGACAAGGTCGGCGCCGGCCTCGACGCGCTCGATGTGCCGGTGGAGGCGCACAAGCCGCCGTTGTGGCAACGGTTCCTGAAGACGGGCGTGCCGCCGATCATCGCGTTCGCCCTGCTCCTCGGCGTGTGGCAGGCGTTGTGGGCCTCGGCTCTGCTGCCGGAGTTCCAGCTGCCCGCCCCGGTCAACGTGTGGAACGAGCTCGTGCGCAGCATCGGCACGGGTGAGGCGTTCAGCATCCTGTGGACCTCGTTGCACCGCGCGGTGTTCGGGTTCATCGCGGCGGTGCTGATCGCGACGCCGCTGGGTCTGCTGGTCGCCAAGGTGCGGGTGGTGCGCGCGGCGATCGGGTCGTTGCTGACGGGTCTGCAGTCACTTCCTTCGGTGGCCTGGGTTCCGGCGGCGATCCTGTGGTTCGGCGTGACGCCGTCGACGATCTACTTCGTCGTGCTCATGGGCTCGGTGCCGTCGATCGCCAACGGCCTGGTGGCGGGCATCGACCAGATCCCGCCGCTGCTCCCCCGCGTCGGACGTGCGCTGGGCGCCGGTCGGCTGGCCTCGGCGCGGCACATCCTGCTGCCCGCCGCGTTGCCCGGCTACCTGGCGGGCCTCAAGCAGGGCTGGGCGTTCTCGTGGCGGTCGCTGATGGCCGCGGAGATCATCGCGACCTCACCGCAGCTCGGCACCGGACTCGGCCAGTACCTGCACAACGGGTCGTCGTTGAACGACATCAACATGGTGATCGCGGCGATCTTCCTGATCCTGTTGGTGGGCATCGGGATCGAGCTGCTGCTGTTCCGCCCGTTGGAGCGCGCTGTGCTGCGGGCTCGTGGACTGACGGGTGCGCTGTGACGTCTTTTGGGACCCCGTTGATCGCTGTCGCACACGGCAGCCGTGACCCGCGCTCGGCCGCGTCGATCCACGCACTGTTGGACGTAGTGCGGTCGTTGCGACCGGAACTCGACGTCCGCGGCTGCTTCCTCGACCTGTGCGCACCTCGGCTGAGCGACGTGCTGCGCGGCCCGTCGGTGGTCGTGCCCCTGTTGCTGGGCAAGGCTCATCACGCACGGGTCGACGTGCCTGCCGCCGTCACCGAGTCCCGCGTCCCCGCTGTCGTCACCGACGTCCTGGGACCGGATCCGCGGCTGGAGTCGGCCGCGTTGCGCCGGCTGTCCGAGGCGGGCGTCGACTTCGGCGACTCCTCGCTGGGCGTGGTGCTCGCCGGTGCCGGGTCCTCGCACGCCCCCGCGAACGAGGCCGTGGCGCACGTCGCCCGGCGGTGGGCTCGTGAGTCGGGCTGGGCCGGGGTGGAGGCGGCGTTCGCGTCGATCGCCTCGCCGACGGTGCCCGAGGCGATCGAACGGTTGAAGGCCCGCGGTGCTTCGCGGATCGCTGTCGCGTCGTGGTTCCTGGCGCCGGGGCTGCTGCCGGACAAGGTCGCCTCGCTCGCCGGCGACGCCGTCATCGCACGGCCGTTGGGGGACGACGTCGAGGTCGCGCAGCTCGTGCTGGACCGGTACGACGAAGCCCTGGCGCGCCAGACCGTCGCTGCTTAGCCGAGGTCGTCTGACTGCACCCATTCCGGGAGCGGGCCGAGGTCGAACGGCCGGGCCGCGGTCCGCCGATACGCACCCGGTGTGCACGTGGGTCGGGATCGACGCCGGTCTCCCACACGCGTCCGCGGTCCAGACCGTTCGCCAAAGGTCGAGGTCGCGCAGCTCGTGCTGGACCGGTACGACGAAGGCTCTGGTGCGCCAGTCGGTCGCGGCCCAGCTCTTCTCGGCGGGACAACACTTTCAGCCGCCGCCACAAGATCGAGTACGCAGCGCCGTTCAGGCGATGTGAAGTGTGAACTGTTGACGTGAAACCTACTCATGAGTAGTCAAGGGACTACGCCGCGTGCCGGAAGTGCCCCTCGTCCACTCAACGGGGAGAGGTCATGAAGCTAGCCGGAATCGCATCCCTCGCACTGGTACCGATGCTGATGTTCGCCACCAACGCGTCAGCAGCCCCGCAGACCATCACCTACAAGCTCAGGGCGAGCGCCGCCGGGCAGTCGTCGGACTTCACGCTCGACCAGGGCCTCGACGCGAGTGCGCCCGCGAGCGTCGCGCCGAACGGCACGCTCAAGGTCACCATCGACCCCGCCCCCAACAAGATCCCGTCCGAGGCCGGTGGCCGTCAGGTGCGGGAGATCAAGGGGCTCGCGCTGAAGCTGCCGGTGCCCGCCAACTCGAAGTTCCAGTCCGCGTCGCTGGCGGGCGGTGCCGGGCTGGGCGGCACGCCGTCGATCGCCTTGCAGGGCAACGACGTCGTGCTGAGCGTGCCCGGCCCGATCAAGGGCGGCGCCGACTTCGAGCTGCCGACCGTCACGATCAACCTGCAGGCCGGCGGTACCGGCACGATCACCACGAAGCTCGGTGGCACGAGCTACGACGCGCCGGGCCTCACGTTCACCGCGGTCGTCACGGTGATCGGGTTCCCGATCAACGCCGCCGCGAAGGGCTACCCGGACCCCAGCCCCGTCCTGACGACGACGACCATCGGCTAGAAAGCGTGATGCCCCAACCCCTGCCGGGCATCACGTGACAGCCGCGACCAGCTTGGTCATGGTCTCGAGCGTCGTGCGCAGGTCTTCCACGGAGACCTGCGCACTGACGCGGTTCGCCCACTCGTGCTGGATGTCGCGCAGCCGGTCGATCGCCGCGTAACCGTCGGGGGTGGGCCGGAGCAGCTTCGCGCGGGCGTGGGCCGGGTTCGGCAGGTACTCCGCCAAACCCTTGTCCACCAACAGGTCCGCGATCCGCTGCACCGACTGCCGCGTCAGCCCGATCTCCCGCGCGATCCCCGACACCGACATCGGCTCGCGCAGCACCGGACCCAGCACCTGCCACCACGCCGCGGTCAGGCCGACGGGCTTCGTCATCACCTCGGCCGCGTCGAGAAACGCTCCGTACAAGCGGAACGTCCTCATCACGACGTCGGTGAGGACGTCGCCCGCCTCAGTCCTGGACACTCGCCACCAGCTTCCCGAACGCCTCCACCGTGTCGTCGCGGTTGAACTCGTACCAGGCCTGCAACGTCTCCGGCGTGAACGTCTCCAGCTCCGCCAGCACCTCCCGCGCGAACTCGAGCGCGCTCGCACCGCCGGCCGTGATCACGCCCTGGTCCCGCACGACGCGTTCGTCGCGGTAGAGCGCGGCGCCACCGTAGGAACCAAGTCCCTCGAGGAAGTTCGACGTGTGCGCCACGTCGTCGAGCAGCCCCTCGGCCGCCAGCGCGACCGTCGCGCCACAGATCGCCGCGACCGGCTTGCCCGCCTCGCGGAACCGTCGCGCGAGCTTGCCGAACGCGGCCAGCTCACCGCCCTCCCACCCGTTGCCGCCCGGCATCACGAGCATCGCGGCGTCGTCGAGCGACACGTCCTCGATCGCGATGTCCGGCAGCATCCGGACGCCGCCGAGCGTGCGGATCGGGTCCGTCGTGAGCCCGACCGTCCTGATCTCGTAGCGACCCGGCCGCTGCTGGAACTGCTGGAGGCTCACCTGAGCCGCCACGTGGCCGTACTCCCAGTCGGCGAGCTCGTCGGCCAGAACCAGGTACACCGTGTTCATCCCCATGACAGCATCCTGTCAAATACGACAGCATGCTGTCAATATCCCGACAGCTAAGGTCTGCCCCATGGCAGACGAGCTGGTCCACTACGAGGTGCAGCGTGGCATCGCGACGATCACGCTGGACTCTCCCCACAACCGCAACGCCCTGTCCGCGCAGCTGCGCCGGGAGCTCAAGGAGCACCTGACCGCGGCGGCACAGGACGACCAGGTGCGCGTGGTCGTGCTGACCCACACGGGCACCGTGTTCTGTTCCGGCATGGACCTCAAGGAGGCCGCCGGCGCGAGCGCGGGCGACCAGGGCGTCAACGAGTTCCCGGCGATCCTCGAGCAGATCTGGACCAGCCCCAAGCCGGTCGTCGCCGCACTCAAGGGCCCGGCCCGCGCGGGCGGGGTCGGCATCGTCGCCGCCTGCGACATCGCCGTCGCCGCCAACGAGGCCACGTTCGCGTTCAGCGAGGTCAGGATCGGTGTCGTGCCCGCGGTCATCTCGGTGACCGTGCTGCCGCGGCTGCTCCCCCGCCAGGCCCACGAGCTGTTCCTCACCGGCGAGGCGTTCGACGCCCAGCGCGCCCAGGACATCGGCCTGCTCAACTCCGCCGTGCCGGTGGACGGCGTCGACGCCGAGGTCCGCCGCTACACCGACATGCTCGCGCTCGGCGCACCCAACGCGCTGGCCGCCACCAAGCAGATGCTCCAGCAGGAACGGTCGTCGAACCTGGGCAAGGTCTTCGCGGACATGCTCGAGCTGTCGGCGCAGCACTTCGGCGGCCCGGAGGGCCAGGAGGGCATCACGGCGTTCAAGGAGAAGCGCAAGCCCTCCTGGGTGCCCGCGGACTAACACCTGTATCGAACGTAGAGCGGCTCAGACTTACCGGACATATTTTTTTGGCGCGAAAAGCACGTTCGGGCCATCTATCGGCCCGAACGTGCTTTTCGCGCCAAACAGCAGGGGGGTGCGGGCTTCGGTACAAGTGCTAGCTCACCGTCCGGGGTGCAGGCCGAGCAGGCCTGGGCTCGGCGCACCCTGGACGTCACCGAAGTAGAGCGCGAACGTCTGCTTCCACCGCTCGACCTCAGCGCGGTCCGCCATGAAGCGCGGGAAGCCTTCGACGTTGGCGTTGGGGTACTGCCAGATCGGCTTGAGACCGCCCGCGGGCGTGACGTCCGTGCGGACCCCCCAGCCGTTGAACGAGTTCTGCTGAACTGCCGGGGAGAGCTGCCAGTTGAGGTAGAGCTTCGCCGCTGCCGGGTGGGCGGCACCGGCGAGGATCGCGGCGCGCTGGCCCCAGGCCATGAACGGGTGGCCGTCCGGGGCGGCCCAGCGCACGGGTGCGGTCGCCGCGGCGGTCAGTGAGCCGGAGGTGCCGATGCCGATGGCCTTCTGGCCGGTGTTGACCGCGACACCGGGAGTGTGGCTGCCCCTGGCGAACTGGGGGTTCTGCTCGGCGAGCCTGACCATGAACTCGCGGCCGTAAGTCTTGGCGTACAGGTAGTAGAGGTACAACACCGCGTCGTCGTCGTGCGGGTACGACGACGCGATGGCACCCTTCCAGCGCGGGTCGAGAAGATCCAACGGGCTGCGCGGAGCGTTGCCGCCCGCCGCCGCCACGCTGTACAGGTAGCTGAACGCGATCACCGCAACAGAGACCCAGGCACCGTCCGGGTCAGCGAACTCCTTGTACAGCTTGGAGAAGCCGGCCGGCTTGTACGGCTGGAGCACGCCCTGCTGCTTCCACCGGGTGAAGTCGTGCAGCGTCTGCAGCTGCACGACGTCCGGCACGAGAGAGCGGGTCGCCAGTTGGTGGTCGACCCGGACGTCGTGGAACTTGCTGTAGTCCACGACCATCGTGAGTCGCATGTCGGGGAACCTGGACAGGAACGCCTGCTTCGTGCGGTCCTGCTGGGTGGCCGTGTCACCACCGGCGTACACGACCAGCTGGCCGCCTTCCCGCAGCGCGTCGGCGTACAGCTCGTCGAGCGACTTGCGCTCCTCGGTCACGCGCCCACCGCTCGCGGCAGCACCCGCACCCGGCAGCGCCACGCCCAGAGAGGCCGCCCCGAGCACCGCACCTCCGGCGCCGAGAAGACGTCGCCTGCTCACACCGCTCATCACTGCTCCTGTCCAGCTCGGTGAAGATCTCGCGACGACTGTGCCCGGCGTCGGCCGGACCCCGCGTCGCCAGCCGGGTTGAACCGTCGCGGCAAGGGGTTGAACCGGAGTTCAACCGAACGATGGACAGGTCTCAAATGGACAGGACCGCCGGTAGCGGAATCGTCACTAAGCTGGCGCCCGACCGGTGTGGAAGGAGACCTGGGTGAGCGTCGCGACCAACGCCGCGGTGAGCCGACGGTGGCAACTCGGCGCCTCAGTGCTGCTGCACGGCCTGTTCTTCGTCGTCATCACCGTCGCGGCGGTGGATCTGCTGTCCATCGGCGACCCGCTGTGCCCGCAGGTCATCTCGATCATGGTCGCGCTGTCGACCGCCTACGTCACGGGACTGGCCCGGTGGGACCGGCTCGGCCGGTGGCGCCCGGTCTGGGTGGCGGCGCTGCTGGTGGCCTGGCTCGCACTGGTGGTCCTGGCCCCGAGGGTGCACTACCTCGTCGCGTGGTGCGCGGTGCCACTGGCCTGCCTGGTGCTGCAGGCGTTGAGGCCCGTTGCGGCCCAGCTGACGTTGACCGGGATCTCCGCGGTGCTCGTGTTCACGTTGCAGGCGCCGCAGTCCGACCCCATGGGCGTGTTGCTGCCCATCGGCGCTGTGTGGGCGGCCGCCGTGATGTACCGCCGCCAGCAGCGACTTCTCGATGAACTTCACCGCACCCGCGACGAACTCGCCGCGCAGCAGCGTGCAGCGGGTGCGCTGGCCGAACGGTCGCGGATCGCGCGTGACCTGCACGACACGCTCACCCAGGAACTGGCCGCGAGCCGCACCCTGCTGCAGGCGGCCGACCGGGAGTGGGAGCGCTCCCCCGACCAGGCCCGCGAGCGGGTGCGGACCGTGGCGCGGTATCTGGGCGACAACCTGATCGAAGCTCGGCGGATGATCGTCGACCTCACCCCGGCCGCGCTGGACGCGGACGATCTGAGCGAGGCGCTGGCCGAGCTCTGCGCCCGCGCTCGCTCGTACGACCCGGCCACCGAGATCCGCTGCGCCACGGCCGGTGCCCCGGTGCCGTTGCCTCCGAACACGACGTCGGATCTGCTGCGGGTGGTGCAGGGTGCACTGGCCAACGCGCGCGACCACGCGAAGGCGCACCACGTCACGGTCGCACTGCGCTACGACGGCCACGAGGTGGCGGTCGAGGTGCGCGACGACGGCGTCGGTTTCACCCCTGGCGCCACGGTGACGAGCTCACAACGGGGCTTCGGGCTCAACTCGATGCGGGACCGGGTGCGGGCACACGGCGGCGAGTTCGACGTCACCAGCGCCCCCGGCCGCGGCACCGTCATCCACGCGCGCGTTCCCGTGGTGCACGCCGAACCGGTGACGACGGGATGAGCCCTCGGCCGATCCGCGTGCTGATGGTCGACGACCACGCGATGTTCCGGGCGGGTGTGCGAGCGTTGCTCGAAAGCGAGCCGGACGTGGAGATCGTCGGCGAGACCGGTGACGGCGCCGATGCGCACCGTCTCGCCGTGAGCCTTCGTCCCGACGTGGTCCTGATGGACCTGCGACTGGGCGGCCCCGGCGGCATCGACGGAGTCGAGGCGACCAGGCGGGTCCTCGCCGGCGCTCCCGGAACCGCGGTCGTGGTCCTCACGAGCTACAGCACGCAGGCGGACGTGGCGAGGGCGATGACGGCCGGCGCCCGCGGCTACGTGCTCAAGGCCGGCGAGCCGGACGAGTTGTTCCACGCCGTCCGCACCGCCGCCGCGGGCGGTGTCGGACTCGGGTCCGAGGTGGCCGCCGCGGTGGTCAGCCAGCTCACCGCACCGGAACCCGTGTTGTCCGGACGAGAGATCGAGGTGATCAGGCTGGTGGCGCAGGGGTTGAGCAACCGAGCCATCGCGTCGTCGCTCTTCCTGACCGAGGCGACGGTGAAGACGCACCTGGTCCGGATGTACCGCAAGCTGGGGGCGGACAACCGGGCCGCGGCGGTGTCCGAAGCCGTGCGACGCGGCCTGGTCGACCCCTGACCAGTGGCGTGTCACGCCACTAGAACCAGCCGGTGCACTCGATCACGCCCTGCGACGAACCGCAGGCGCGCATGATCTTGCCGTCGTTCTTGAACGCCTCCGTGTACTTGGCTGATCCGGAGTCGATCCTGGTGTACCCGAGGAACCCCTCGTGCGAGTTGGCCGAGGGGTCCTTGCGGTCGGTCCAGATCTCCTCACCGGGCGTGCCGTAGGAGATGCGGCCCCACGCGCACTTGGACTTGTTCGACGCGCGCAGCTCGATCACGCGGCCGTTCTGCATGGTCACCGGGTTGTCGCCGTCGATCGTCTCGAACGGCGTGAAAGGCCCCTCCTGCGAGCAGTCGGGGTCACCGGCGAACGACACCGCCGGACAAAGCGCTCCAACAACCACCACGACGCCGAGCGCACAGCTCAAGCGGCGGAATTGCGTTCCCATGGATCTGCACTGTCCACTCCGGACAGGAAAACCGCAGTCCGAGTCACCGTTCCGTGCGAATCACACGGACTTTTCTGTCACCTGATTCAGCGGTCCGTTTCGCAGCGTCACGCAGCACGTCCGCGACCGACGGGTCCAGGTCCGCGGGCACGACCAGCACGTACTCACCCTCGGGCAACCAGGAGAGATCGGTCAGGCTGTCGTACAACGCGTCCAGGTTCTGCCCGAACCACCCGGGAAAGTCCAGCGCCTGCGCAATGGCCGCGATGGCGGCCTTCTTCTCCGAAACGAGAATGTGTCGTTTCATTTGTTCACGTCCACCACGACGAACGTCGAATAGTGGTCACCGGTGTAGAAGACTTCCTTTTCCGACCCGGTCACGATCCGCCGCGCACCGCGGTCGGGACTGCCGGGCGTGGGCACCGTGTACTCCTTGTAGTACCCGGACTTCTGCTGCGGCAGCCGCTTCTCCCGGTTCTCGAACGTCACGCCGTCGTTGCGCGGGTACGGGAACGGGCCCTTCGCCTCGATCAGCTTCCACGTCTTCGCGGCCTCGGCGGGCAGCTTCGACAGCGCCTGCACGTCCATCCCGGACGAGGCGCCGGGCACGGCGAGCTGGGACGCCGACGGCGGGATGCTCGCGGGCGGCTTCTCCGACCCGGACGTGCTGTCCTTGACGAACCAGCCGATGACGACCAGTGCGATCAGACCGACCAGTGCGACGGTCAGGCGACGACCGGGACTCACGCGGCGACCTTCTCCGGCTCGGGCTCCGGTTCCGGCGCCGTGTCAGCACCCGACGCCGGGTTCTTCGCACCCCAGTCCGCCACGCGGTCGATGAGCCGCGCCACGCCCAGGCAGAGCGGCAGCACCACGATCATCACCACGGGGAACTGCACGGCGACGGGCAGCTGCACGACCCACAGCTCGACCCCGTCCCACCACTGCACCAGCCAGTCCACCCGCCCCACCCTAGTCTCGTGACCGGTGTCACGGCATTTGCCCACGATCCAGGTGGGTATGTTGCGAACCATGTTCGCCGTTTACGCAGCAGAACCCAGTCCCGAGAACCCGCTGGCCTCGCTTCGCGTCGGCGAGCGCCCCGAACCCGAGGTTCCCGCCGGGTGGGTGCGCGTCGCGGTCAAGGCCGCCAGCCTCAACATGCACGACCTGTGGACGTTGCGCGGCGTCGGCATCAAGCCCGAGCAGTTCCCGATGATCCTGGGCTGCGACGGCGCCGGCACCCTCGACGACGGCACCGAGGTGGTGCTGCACTCCGTCATCGGCGACCCGAACTGGTCCGGTGAGGAGACGCTCGACCCGAAGCGCACGCTGCTCACCGAGAAGCACCAGGGCACGTTCGCCGACTACGTCACGGTCCCCGCCCGCAACGCGCTGCCCAAGCCCGCCGGCCTCTCGTTCGCCGAGGCGGCCTGCATGGGCACGGCGTGGCTGACCGCGTACCGGATGCTGTTCGTGAAGTCCGGTCTGCGCCCCGGCCAGACGATGCTCGTGCAGGGCGCGTCCGGCGGTGTGTCGACCGCGCTGATCCAGCTGGGCCGTGCCGCCGGTTTCCGGGTGTGGGTCACCGGCCGTTCCGAGGAGAAGCGCGCGCTGGCGACGAGTCTCGGCGCCCACGACGTGTTCGAGTCCGGCGCGCGCCTGCCCGAACGGGTCGACGCTGTGTTCGAGACCGTCGGCAAGGCCACCTGGTCGCACTCGATGAAGGCGCTCAAGCCCGGCGGCATCGTCGTGATCTCCGGCGCGACGTCCGGTGACGCCACGGCGGCCGAGCTGCAGCGGCTGTTCTTCCTGCAGCTGCGGGTCGTCGGCTCGACCATGGGCACGCGCGAGGAGCTGGGCGACCTGATCCGGTTCTGCGCGCTCAACGACCTCAAGCCGCAGATCGGCGCCGAGCTGAAGTTCGAGGACGCAGAGCAGGGACTGAAGGCGATGCTGGACGGCGAGACCGCCGGCAAGATCGTGCTCAGCAGGGCGTGAACAGCACGCCACGCCACAAGCCCGCTCCCCTGCTCGAAGCGCAACTCCGTCATGGAGAAGCAGCCCATTCGGTGACGATGTGCTCGAGGGTGGGGAGCGGCACCGCGCCGCTTCCCACCACCAGGTCGTGGAACGCGCGCACGTCGAACCGCTCGCCCATCTTCGTCTCGGCCTCGGCGCGCACCCGCTGGATCTCCAGGCGTCCCACCATGTACGCGAGCGCCTGGCCGGGCGTCTCGATGTACCGGTCGATCTCGGAGTTGATCTCGGGCTCCGGCATGACGGTGTTCTCGCGCAGGTAGTCCACGGCCTGCTGCCGCGTCCACCCGAACGCGTGGATCCCCGTGTCGACCACCAGCCGCCCGGCGCGCATCGCGTCGAGCCCGAGCATGCCGAGACGCTGCTCGTCCGACGAGTACAGGCCCATCTCGTCGGCGAGCCGCTCGGTGTAGAGGCCCCAGCCCTCCAGGTAGGCCTCGATGAACGCGAACCGGCGCATGTTGTGCATGTCGGTCTCGGCAGCGATCGACAGCTGGTAGTGGTGGCCGGGCACGGCCTCGTGGAACGCCGTCACCTCGGACAGCGTGCGGCTGCGTTCGGTGGCGCCCAACGGGTTCAGCCAGTACGTGCCGGGGCGTGTTCCGTTGAGCGGCGCCGGCTGGTAGAACGCGATGGGCGCCGTCGCCCGTTCCGCGGAGTCCACGAGACGCACCTGGCAGCCGACCCTCGGCATTCGGCCGAACCACTTCGGAGCCTCGGCCTCGGCCCGCGCGATCGCCTCCTCGGCGCTCGCGACCATCTCGGCCTCGTTGTCCCACAACAGTTCCGTGCGCAGCCGGTGGAAGATCTCCGGTACGTCGCTCGTACCCCACAACCGGGAACCGATCTCGGCGTACTCCTCGCGCAGCGACGCGATCAGGTCGAGACCGAGCCGGTGCAGCTCGTCCGGCGTGCGGGAGGTGGTGGTGTAGTTGCGGGCGAGGTTCGCGTAGTTGCGCTCTCCGTCCGGCAGCCAGCAGATGCCGGGCTTGTCGTCGCCACGGCCGTCCTCGATCGAGTTCAGCACGTCGCGGAACCCGGCGACGGCCGTGCGGATCTCGGCGGAGTGGTCGCCTTCCCACTCCTGCACCGGGGAGGCCAGAAAGCTCTCCACGCGCTGGGCGCCGGCCTGCAGGTGTCGCCGCAGCGGCCTGCGGTCGGAGTCGCGGACCCGCTGGCTCGCCTGCTCGACGTAACGCGCGAACTTGTCGACGCGCTGGGAGACGTCCACCTGCGACGCCATCATGAGCAAGCCGTTCACCGGCGTGCCCAGCCCGGTCGCGACGGTGTGCTCGACCAGCCGGGCGTCGATGCGGTCGACGATCGTCTGGCCCTGGTGCCGGATGACGCCGAGGGTCACCGGGTCCTCGTCGCTCGTCTCGGCCCGGCGCAGAATGTCGGCGACGCGGGCCCGCAGCGCCTGCTCGCCCTCGACGCTCAGGTCGTCGACCTTGTCGTCCCAGCCCGGCACGCCGAACATCGCGGCCCTGAACGGTTTGTAGTCCATGGCTGCCTGGAACATCTCATCAGCGAGCGACATCAGATCCTTTCCGACCAAGCGGTGACAAGATTGCCGAGCGTGGACAACGGCACGGCGCCGTTCTCCAGGACCAGGTCGTGGAACGCCCTGATGTCGAACCTCGAGCCCATCGCTGCCCTGGCCTCCGCACGCAGGCGCAGGATCTCCAGGCGCCCCACCATGTACGCCAAAGCCTGCCCCGGAGCCTCGATGTACCGGTCGATCTCGGAATTGATCTCCGGCTCGGGCATCACGGTGTTCTCGCGCAGGTAGTCGACGGCCTTCTGGCGGGACCAGCCGAACGCGTGCAGGCCCGTGTCGACCACGAGTCGTCCGGCGCGCATCGCGTCGAGCCCGAGCATGCCGAGCCGTGCCTCGTCCGACGAGTACAGGCCCATCTCGTCGGCGAGCCGCTCGGTGTAGAGGCCCCAGCCTTCGAGGTAGGCGTCGATGAACGCGAACTTGCGCAGGTTCGACAGCTCGGTCTCGGCGGCGATCGTCAGCTGGAAGTGGTGGCCCGGCACGGCCTCGTGGAACGCCACCACCTCCGACAGCGTGCGGCTGCGTTCGGTGGCGCCCAACGGGTTCAGGAAGTAGATGCCGGGACGGGACCCGTCGAGTGCGGCGTCCAGGTAGTACGCGAGCGGCGCGGACTCGCGGTCGATCTCCGGCACGAACCGGACCTCGCACCGTGCGTTCGGCATGCGGCCGAACCAGTTCGGCGCCTCGGCCTCGGCCCGCTCGATCGCCTCCACGGCGCTGCTGAGCATCTCGTTCGCGTTGTCCCACAACAGGTCCGTGCGCAGACGCTGGAAGATCTCCTGCACGTCGGACGTGCCCCAGACGCGTGAGCCGATCTCCGCGTACTCCTCGCGCAGCCGTGCCATCAGGTCGAGCCCCAGCTCGTGCAGTTCGGCCGGGGTGTACGAGGTGGTCGTGTAGTCCCGGACCAGCTTGGCGTAGTTCGCCTCGCCCTCGGGCAGCCAGCAGAGCCCCGCCTGCTCGTCGTCGCGGCCGGGCAGCCCGAGCAGGACCTCCCGGAACCGGGCGAACGCCGGGCGCAGGTCCGCGTCGCCCTCCCACTCCTGCTTCGGGGAGGCGAGGAACCGTTCTAGGTGGGCCGCGCCGTTCACCGCGTGCCTGCGCAACGGCCTGCGGTCGGTGTTGAGCAGGCGTTCCTCCGCCTGCCGCAGATAAGTCGGGACCGCGGGCAGCCGTTGCGAGAAGTCCACCTGGGTCGCCACCGAGAGCAGTTCCGCGACCGGCGCGCTCAGCGCGGCGGCCACCGTGTGCTCGACGAGCCTGGCGTCGATCTGGGTGATGATCGAGGTCGCCTGGTGCCGGATCACGTCCTGTGCCACGGGATCCTCGTCGCTCGCGTCGACGCGCCCGAGGATGTCGGTCAGCCTGGCGCGCAACGCCTGCTCGCCCTCGACGCTGAGGTCGGCCAGCCGGTCGTCCCAGCCGGGCACGCCGACGACCGTGGCGAAGACCGGCCTCCAGTCCATCATCGCCCGGAACGTCTCGTCGGACAACGACATCAGAACCTCCCCGACCACGCCGTGACCAGATCGTCCAGAGTGGACAACGGCACCGGCCCGCTTCCCACCACGAGGTCGTGGAACGCCTTGACGTCGAACCGGCCGTCCATCCTGGACTCGGCCTCGGCGCGCAACCGCTGGATCTCGATGCGCCCCACCATGTACGCCAGCGCCTGGCCCGGCACCTCGATGTACCTGTCGATCTCGGACTGGATCTCCGGTTCCGGCATCACGGTGTTCTCGCGCAGGTAGTCGACGGCCTTCTGACGGGACCAGCCGAACGCGTGCAGGCCCGTGTCGACCACCAGCCGTCCGGCGCGCATCGCGTCCGCCGACAGCATGCCGAGACGCTGCTCGTCCGACGAGTACAGACCCATCTCGTCGGCCAGGCGTTCGGAGTAGAGGCCCCAGCCTTCGAGGTAGGCCTCGATCGACGCGTACTTGCGGATGTTGGGCAGCTCGGTCTCGGCGGCGAGAGTCGTCTGGTAGTGGTGGCCCGGCACGCCTTCGTGAAACGCAGTGGTCTCGGACTGGGTGCGGCTGCGTTCGGTGACGCCCAACGGGTTCACCCAGTAGACGCCGGGACGGCTGCCGTCCAGCGGTGCCTGCATGTAGTACGCGATCGGCGCGGTCCCGCGTTCCGCCTCGCCGACGAGCTTGACCTCGCAGCCGACCTTCGGCATGCGGCCGAACCACTTCGGCGCCTCCGCCTCGGCCCGCGCGATGGCCTCCACGGCGCTCGCGACCATGTCTTCTTCGTTGTCCCACAACAGTTCCGTGCGCAACCGGTGGAAGATCGCCAACACGTCGCGCGTGCCCCACAGCCGTGATCCGATCTCGGCGTACTCCTCGCGCAGCGCGGCGATCAGGTCGAGACCCAGCTGGTGCAGCTCGGCAGGGGTGCGGGAGGTGGTCGTGTAGTCACGGACCAGGTTGAGGTAGTTCTGTTCGCCGTCGGGCAGCCAGCACAGGCCCGCGTGGTCGTCGTCGCGGAGGTCGCCGAGGTCGAGCAGGGTCTCGCGGTAGGCGGCGATCGACGTCCGGATGTCGCTGGAACTGTCGCCTTCCCACTCCTGCGCGGGGGACCCCAGGAAGCCTTCGAGCCGTGCCGCGGTGCTCTGGACGTGCCGGCGCAACGGCCTGCGGTCGGAGTCGCGCACCCGTGCGGCCACCTGGCCGACGAACCGCGGCACCTGCCCGACCCGCTGGGACATGGCCACCTGCGGCGCCTCTGTCAGCAGCTTGTTGAGCGGTGCGGCCAGCCCCTCAGCCACGGTGTGCTCGACCAGCCGAGCGTCGATCTGGTTGGTGATCGCCTGGGCCTGGTGCCTGATCACCGCGAGCGTGACGGGATCCTCGTCGCTGGTCTCCGCACGCCGCAGGACGTCGGCGAGACGCTCACGGATCGCCTGGTCGCCGTCGAGGCTGAGGTCTTCGAGCCGATCGTCCCAGCCCGGCACACCGACCAGGGAGGCGAACAGCGGCTCCCGGTCCATGGCCACGGCGAACATGTCATCTGCGAGCGAGGTCACGCTCTCCTTCTTAGCCGCGACGGAACCGCGACGCCAAGGAATTGACTGCTTCGACGAGCTCCGCGTTGATCTTTTGCACGATCTCGGCCGCAGGTCCGGCCGTCGCGAGCGGGTAGGTCGTGCCCGCCCACAGCGACATGACCTCCAGGTCGCCGGTCGCGCGCACCGGCTTGGTGAGGTGGTGGACGTTCGGGTACGCGGCGGGCGCGTGCGGGCTGTTCTCGATCAGGAACCGGTTGACCAGACCCCGCGCGGGCCGTCCGCTGAACGCCCTGGTGAGCGCCGTGCGGCGGCCCCCTTCGGCGAGTGCTTCCCGGTGGGCGGCAGCGGTTCCGGCCTCGGGACATCCGAGGAACGCGGTGCCGAGCTGCGCCGCGACCGCACCCGCGGCCAGCACTGCGGCGACGTCGGCCCCGTTGACCAGGCCACCGGTCGCGATCACCGGGAGGTCGACGGCGCTGAGCACGAGCCGGATCGCGGCGAGCGTGCCGTAGAGCTCACCACCGCCGGGCGAGATGCCGTCGTCGGTGAACGTGCCGCGGTGCGCCCCGGCGTCCGCGCCCTGCACGCACAGGACGTCCGCGCCGATCTGCTTGGCCTGCCGCGCCTCGCTCGGTGTGGTGACCGTCACGACGATCGTGCTGCCGGTCGCCTTGAGGCGCTGCACGTCGTCGGCGTCGGGCAGGCCGAACGTGAACGACACGACCGGAACCCGCAGCGCCAGCACCAGTTCGAGCTTCGCCGCGTAGTTGTCGTCGTCCCAGCGCGGTTCACCGGGCACCGCACCGACCTTGTCGGCGTAGGCCGTGACTCGCTGCACGTAGGAGGAGATGTCCGCCGTCGGCCGTGTGCCCGGCACGAACAGGTTGACCCCGAACGGCTTGCTCGTGAGCTCGCTGGTCCGCTGGATCTTCTCCGCGAGCTGCTCAACGGTGATGTAACCGGCCGCGAGGAACCCGAACCCGCCTGCTTCGCTCACCGCCGCGACCAGCTCGGGGGTGGAGGCACCACCTGCCATGGGCGCGGCGATGACGGGCACGGCCAGCGTGTGGAACATGAGAACAACCTAGTTGGACCGCACGGCCGACGCCCGGCGAAACACGTGTGTCTTTGATGACGGAACGTTGGTCTTGGTCCGAACGGCGTCGCCGTCACGTCCACTGTGGACGTGACGGCGACGGGCCCGTCATCTAGGGCAGGGAGTCCAGATGAGGGGCAACCGTGTTGGCGAACTGCCAGTTGTTCGAGGCGTCCCAGTTGATCGACCAGGTCATCGCGCCGCGGATCGAGGGCCAGGTCGTGCTCGGCTTGAACGTTCCGCAGCTCGTGCCGCGGGCGAGGCAGCTGAGCGCGTTGTTGACGTTCGACGGCGACTGGTAGCCCCCGCCGGCGCCCGACGGTGACGCGGGCAGGCCGAGGCCGACCTGGTCGGGGCGCAGACCGTTCTGCAGCTGGATGCACGCGAGCGCGGTCAGGAAGTTGACCGTGCCCTGGCTGTGGACCTGCTGGTCGCAGCCGAGCATCGAGCCGGAGTTGTAGTACTGCATGTTGACGATGGTCAGGATGTCCTTCACGGCCAGCGCGAGCTTGAAGTACTCGGCGCCGGTGCTCTGCATGTCGATCGTCTGCGGCGCCATGGTGATGACGGTGCCGCCACCGGCGTGGATGCTCCGCAGCGCCTGGGCCATGTAGGTCGAGTTGACGCCGTTCTCGAGGTCGATGTCGACGCCGTTGAAGCCGTAGTCGGCGATCAGCGACTTGACGCTGTTGGCGAAGTTGGTCGCCGCCGTCGAGTTGCCGACGCTGATCGTGCCGCGCTCACCGCCGACCGAGATGATCACCTTTTGGCCGCGGCTCTGCAGGGCCCTGATGTCGGCCTTGAACTGCGCGTCGGTGTAACCGCCGAGCTGGCTGCTCAGCCCGGAGTCGAGGGTGAACGCGACCTGTCCCGGCGTTGTCGTCGCATCGGCGAACGCGACCGCGACGATGTCGTAGGTGGTGGGGACGTCCGCCAGCTTGAGCGCGCGCGCTCCGTTGTAGAAGTTCTGCCAGTAGCCCGTCAGGACGTGCTTGGGCAGTCCGGTGTTCGGCGGATTGCTGGTCGTGGTGGTGGTGGTAGTGGTCGTAGTCGTTGTGGTTGTCGTGCTCGTCGTCGTAGGCGGTGTGCCAGGACCGTCGAGGTTGACGTCGTCGGCGTAGTAGGTGGGCTGGCCGTACCAGCCGTGCAGGTAGATCGTGACGCTGGTGGCGCTGCCGCTCGTGAAGTCGACGGTGAGCTGCTGGAACCCGCTCGTGCCCGGTGTCCAGGTGCTCTTCTCCACGCCACCGGTGACGCCGAGGTAGACGTAGCTGCCCTGCACCCACGCGGTGAGCTTGTAGGCCGTGTTCGGTTGCACCGTCACGGTTTGCTGGCACCGCGCGTTGCTCTGCCCGGCGGGCGCGCCCTGCAGCGCGTAGTTGCCGGTGCGCTTGGTGCCGGTGGTGACGCTCGTGCCCTCGGTGCAGGTCCAGCCGCTCAGGTTGCCGGCCTCGAAACCGCTGTTGGCGGCGAGGTTCGCGGCGACGGCGCTGCCGTTGATCACCAACACCAGACCGGCACAGGCGAACAGCGCGGACAGCAGCGCTATCGCTGCTCGTCTGGTCTTGGACATGGTCCACCTCCACACATCATGCGGCGGCCATGTTGTGAGTTGGACTAAAAATGGACTAGACCACTACGCCTGGTCAAGCGTTGCACTGGTCATCGGAGGTATTTAGGGTGAGGGTGCCGCCGCCTGTTGCCGAGGAGTGACATGCGCGTACTGGCTGTTCTGGCTTTGTTGTTGGGGTTGACCACACCGGCTACCGCTTCTCCCGACTGGGTCGCCGCCTGGGGTTCGGCGATGCAGACACCGGTTTCATCGGATGTCAGCGGCACGTCCTACACGGTCCGGAACGTCGTCCGGTTGACCGTGGGCGGCTCGACGGTGCGGGTGAGGCTCTCGAACGTCTTCAGCTCCGGCGACCTGACCGTCGGCAAGGTGTCGGTGGCGCCGGCCGGAACCGGTGCCGCGCTGGGAATGCAGGCTCGACGGGTGACGTTCCGCGGCCGCGAGTCCGTCGTCGTGCCGCGCGGCGGTGAGGTGCTCTCCGACCCCGTGGCGCTGCGCACGGTCGCGGACTCCTCCGTGGCCGTCTCGATCTGGGCGTCGTCGGCGCCCGCTGTCGCGACGTACCACCGGAGTGCGTTGTCCACCAACTACGTGGCGCCTGGCGACCACGCCCACGACCTCGACGGCGCGGCGTTCACGCAGAAGGTCTCCTCCTGGTACTACCTGTCCGAGGTGGCCGTGACCTCACCGGTGCGCGGATCCGTGGTGGCACTGGGCGACTCGATCACCGACGGCTCCGGCTCCACCGGCGGTGCGCATCGGCGGTGGACCGACGTGCTCGCCTCGCGGACCGCGCTCGGCGTCGTGAACTCCGGGATCTCCGGCAACCAGCTCCTCCGCGACGGCACCTACGGCGTGTCAGGGATCTCGCGGACGCCCCGCGACGTGCTGGCGAGGTCCGGCGTGCGGACGTTGATCGTGCTGGAGGGGATCAACGACATCAAAGCCAAGCCGGACGCCACGTTCGAGGAGCTGCGCGAGGGCTATCTCCGCGTCATCTCTCTCGCGCACGCTCACGGCGTACGAGTGCTCGGCGGAACCATCACACCGATGGGCGGCTACGCGAACTACACCGACGCGCGCGAGGCCGTGCGTTCGGCAGTGAACTCCTGGATCCGCTCATCGGGCGCGTTCGACGGTGTCGTGGACTTCGATTCGGCCGTGCGGGACCCCGCGCGCCCGACTTGGTTGCGCGAAGAGTTCGCACGGCCGGATCGCTTGCATCTGACCGATGCGGGTTATTCGGCCATGGGCCAAGCGGTGGACGTGTCGCTGCTTTAGCTTGATGCGCGTGTTCACCCTCGAAGACGCCATCACGATCGCCACCGCAGCCCACGACGGCCAGGTCGACAAGTCGGGCCGCCCGTACATCGGACATCCGTTGCGGGTCATGGCATCCGTGACGGGTGAACACACACAGATGGCCGCCGTGCTGCACGACGTCATCGAGGACACGGCGGTGACGGCCTCGGATCTGCTCGCGCGCGGATGTCCTGCCGTTGTTGTTGACGCGGTCGTGGCTCTGTCGCACCTGCCGGGCGAACCTCAGGAGGACTACCTGCGCCGGGTGGCCGCGGATCCGCTGGCGGTGACCGTGAAGCGCGCGGACATCGCGGACAACCTGTCGCCGGCGCGCCTGGCCCGCCTCGACGCCGCCACGCAAGATCGCTTGAAGATCAAGTACGCCCAGGCGCTGGGGTTGCTCGATGAGTTCGTGAGTTAACTAACCTTCTTCATCGGTACAGGTCGCTTGAGCAGGGTGTATTATCGAACCGTAACCAAGATTGGAAGGATCAAATGACCCGCCACGACCTGTCCGTGAAGTCCCTGCGCTCGAGCCTGGCCTCCCGCCGCGACGCTCGCCTTCAGCGCCGGAGCCTGGAGCGGCAGTTGGCCAGCTACACCACCGAGAGCGACCGGCTCGAACTGGACGCCATCATGTCGCGCCACAGCGCCGACGAGACGAGCGAGCTCCGTTCGATCATCAACCGGCAGGCGATGGACCGCCTGATGCGCACCGCCTGACGAGATATCCCTGGGCCACCCCGGCAACGTTGCCGCGGGTGGCCTTCGCGTTTCTAGAACAACCTCTTGACGGTCAGCACGTTGTCCTTCCGCGACTCCTCCTGACCGTCCGGCCCGACGAGGGGCCGCTCGACCACCTCGTCCGTGATGACGATCCAGTTGTCCGCGAGCCCGAGGTGGTCGAGCACGTCCTTGGTCGTCGGGAAGTAGTAGTGCTGGTGCTCGGACCACGAGGGCGCACCCGCGTGCCCACCGATGATCAGGTACCCACCCGGCGCCACCGCCTGCGAAGCCCTCTTCAGAATGCTGTTCCGCTCGCCGTCCTCCTCGACGGGCGAGTGCAGGAACTGCGCGCTCACCAGGTCGTAAAGGCCTTCCGGGAACGTCACCTTGAGGTCGTGCCGCTCCACCGCGATCTCGACGCCGGCGTCGTACGCGTGCTTCAGGGCGCGGTCCAGCGCGACCTGGGACACGTCAACGCCCAGCACCCGCCACCCTCTCTTCGCGAGCCACACGGCATCGCCGCCCTCGGCGCACCCGATGTCCAGCGCGCTCCCCGGCGTCAGTCGCTCGGCCTCCCGCACCAGCAACGGGTTCGGCTTGCCGGACCAGACCTGGTCCCGCTCCGAGTAGAAGGACTCCCAGAACTCCTGCGCTGTCGTCGTCATGCCCCCAAGGTGCGCGCAACTGTGCCAGACTGGCAAATCTCGTTGCCAAGACAGCAAAACACGGCGTGTAGCGCCCCGCGAGCGCATCGCGATGTAGAGGAATGTTGTGAGACCGAGGAACGAGGTGGCGGTGGACGAGCACGGGACAGCCCCTGTATCCAGGCTGGACGGTGCACGGCGCCGCTCGGTGGTGGTGGACTTCTGGCGCAGATGGCGGCAGGACGGACACGGCTCCGGACTGCTCTTCGGCATCTCGGGGGTCGGCAAGTCGGATGGGGTCGTGCGCCCCTTGCAGGACTGGGCGAACAGTCAGGGGATCGCCACCGTCTGGGTCGACGTTCCGGCCAACACCACGAGCGTCGATTCGCGCCTTCTCGACGACATCGACGAGGAGCTGGGCAACGGAGGCCACACGACGCTGAGGACCGCCATCGCCGGCGTGACCGGTCTGGCCGCGACGCTCCGAGTGCTCCTGCGAGCGGGCGCGCTCGTCGTCCTCGACGAGTTCCAGCGCATGCTGGAACCCGACGGCCATCCATCACCGCCGATCGCCCGCTTGCTGGAACAACTCGGTCGGCGCCCGGCGGACGCGGGTTATCTGCTGCTGGTCTCCAACCGGCACGTCGACTGGTCGTGGGCCGAGTCGTTCGACGTCGTGGAACTGCCACCACCCCACGACGACGCCGACGCCGTGGGCATCGTCCTGCAGCAGCTGGCCCCGGAGGACGCGGCCACCAGGTTCCCGGAGAGCCGGCGGCTCGAGGTGGCGCATCGCCTGGGGCACAACCCGAGGGTCCTCCGCCTGCTCGGACTGCTGCTCAAGTCACGAGTACTGGCGGAGCTGCTGCCACTGGCGGAAACGGACTTCACAGAGCCGGTCGATCCACAGCTGATCAACGACATCGAACGCAAGCTGCTGGCGAAAGCCGCGGAAGGCCTTCCGGAGGAGACGAACTGGTTCCTCCAGGACATGTCCGTCCTGCGCGACTGGTCCAACTGGGAACTGACCGAGGCGATGGGCCGCGCAGGCGCCGACGTGCGCAGCCTGGTACGGCAGTCGCGCGACAGGTATCTCCTCCAGGTGCGCAGTGCCGCCGACCCCTCCGAGGTCGACCTCGGAGGCCGCTATCAGGTTCACCCGTTGCTGCGTGAGGTGAACGCGACCCACAAAGAACCGGCCGCCGAGCACGCACGGCGAGAGGCGCACGTCCGCGCGGGAAAGTGGTACGCGCGCAAGCTCAAGGCGGTTGGGCGAACCACGGTCCACGATCACACGCTCGCACTTGGCTTGGACGGCGCTCGGTACCACTTCACGGCCGCAGGTGCGACCGCGGAGTTGCTGGAGGCGATAAAGCCCATTCGGCACTACATCAAGAACCGGTACGGATCGAACGCTCAACCGACCAGGACGGCCGCGGAACGCAACGCACGGATCACTTTGCTGGAAATCTTCAACAACCAATGGGGCACACCCGGAACGCACTATCATCTCGCCGTCTGCTTGAGAGACCGCGGCGCTCCCGGCGACCTCGAACGCGCAACCGGGTTCGCCAAGCTGGCAACCACGAATGTCGACAACGAAGTCCCCTGGGTGCTGTGGATCAGGCTTGTCCGGGCTACGTCCGACGGCCCTGACGCAGCAATCGCCGCAGCGCGCGAAGCGACTGAAAACGTCGCACCCAACAAGAACCTGTACATCATCTACCAGCTGCTCGGCAGTTTTCTGAACGAGATGGGACTCACCGAGAAGGCTGTTGCCGTTCTCCGTGAAGGCATCAATCGCGCGGGCACGGACAGAACGCGGATCGCAGCGCACACCGTGAAGCTGGCTGCCGAGGCATCCGACCAGAAGCTGTTGGACGAGCTCTGCGACTGGCTGTCGACGATGACACAGGAGCTGGAACCCCAGCACCTACTCGCGCAGGCCCTGCGACTGGAGCGCAGAAACCACTGGGCCGATGCGATCGACGTGATCGGCAATGGCCCCCGAAAATACGCCAGCTATCCGGAACTGACGCTCCACAAGGCGCTCTGTCTGCTGGCAGTGGGAGAGCCGGCGGCCGCACAGGAGGTGCTCGACCGGTTCCCGAACAGCAAACACCGACACGCACCCCCCTTCATCTGGTGCGCCGCTTTCGTCGCTCTGGAGCACGGGATGACGGCGAGTGCCGCCACGCTGCTCGGCAGCTACCTCGACGAGCCGGCACCACCGACCACGAGCGCGGAGATCAGAGCACGCCTGCTGTACGAATGGGACAGAGTCACTCACTTCGGCTCGCAATCCCCTTCGCTGGAATTTCCGGTGCTTCCGCCGCGCCTCACCGGACTGCCTGGGGTCGTGCTCCGTCCCCAGTACGGCGGCCCGGTCCTGCCACAGCACCAGCCGACCGCGGACGCCTCGGCGACGAACCGGCCGCACGTGCTGGCGCTCGCCGCCGCGTGGTCCCCGACGAGCGGCGGAGTGCCCACTTTCAACAGGCTGCTGTGCCTCTCTCTCGCCTCCACCGCCCAGGTCACCTGCGTCGTGCTCAAGGTCACCGACGAAGAACGGCGCGAGGCGGCCGATGCCGGGGTCACTCTCGTTGAGGCACAACAGATACCAGGCGCAACAGACTCGGACAGGTTGTCCTACCCCGTCCCTCTGCTGGAAGACCTTCCCCCGGATCTCATCATCGGACACGGCAGGTGGACGGGTCTGGCCGCGAGGCGCCTGGCACGGGACTTCCCGGACGCCGAACGCCTTCACTTCCTGCATGTCATCCCGGACGAGATCGAGCAGCACAAACCCAAGGAAGGTGTCGACGTGGCCGCGCTCGCCGAGGAGCGCCAGGAGATCGAGCTGGCGCTCGGGACCGACGCCAACCACGTCGTCGCGGTCGGACCGCGCATCTACGGCTGGTTTCACTGGGATTTCGAGCGGCGCGGCAAAGACGTCTCGAAGCTGCTCCGGTACGACCCTGGTTTCGACTCGCAGAACGCAGTGGACCGAAGCCCGCCACGGCATCGATGGATCGTGCTCGTCACCGGCCGAATGGAGGACGATCGCCTCAAGGGCCTCGACCTCGCAGCGCGCGCGTTCAACGAGGCACGGCTCCGGCGCCGCCCTGGCACCCCGCCCGTCGTGCTCCTCGTCCGCGGCGCGCCGGACAACGAGTCCACGGCCCTGGAGAACAAAATGCGCGAGTGGGCCGGCGACCCGTCGCTTCCGGTGCAGGTGCGGCCGTACACCACCAAGGCCGAGGTGCTGAGTGCCGACCTGCGCGGTGCCAGCCTGGTGCTCATGCCTTCCCGCGCGGAGGGCTTCGGGCTCGTGGCCGCCGAAGCCGTAGCCGCGGGCACACCGGTGCTGGTGAGCGATGCCAGCGGTTTCGGGGACCTGTTGCAGGAGGTGGAACCGGAGGAGGCCGCGCGGATCGTGGTGCCGGTGACCGGCGACGACGACCGCGACGTGGAGAAGTGGAGCGCCGTGATCGAAAGTGCCCTGCGGGACCGCGACGCGGAGTTCCGCCGGGTGGCCGACCTGCGCGACCGCCTGGCCACGAAGTTCACCTGGGCGAGCGCGTCGGCCCAACTGCTGGACCAGGTGCGGCTGACGCGCTAGCGCGCCGGCTTCTCCCGGTACTGCGCGTGCACGACCTCCAGGTCTTCGGCGTCGAGCCCCAGGTCCCGCCGCATCTCGGCGCGCAGGACCCGGTAGCCGACCTGTCCCGCGTCCCACTCGGACCTCATGCCGGTCGGTTCGCTCGCGGGGTCGAGCACCAGCCGCGAGAGCCGGATGCGAGGCATCATGGCCTTCGGCATCAGGTCCCGGATCGCCTCTGGGGCGTGCACGTTCGCCGGTCCCAGCGCGCGACGGGTGTTGCCGGTGGCCTCGCGGATGTCGGACGTGACCAGCTCACCGAGGGACTTGCCGTCCTCCCGCGCACGCCGGCCTTCGTAGAGCACGATGTCGAGCGCCTCGATGGCCCCCATGACCTCCGCGTACGCCGCAGCGCGCGCTTCGCGGGATCGGGACGACTGCTCACGGCTCCAGCGCAGTTCCTCGCGCTCGGCTTCCAGCTGCCAGCGCCGGTTCTCCCTGCGCGCATTCAGCATCTGAGTGAGGATGACGCCGGCGAAACCGAGCAGCGCTACGACGATGGGTACCCAGATCGGAACCTGTGACGACACCAGGAGAACATAGCCTCGGAAACCGAGTCGTGGCACGAAAGCCGGACCCAGCTCACGTCTGACGCCGACCTGAACACGTAGCGATCTGTTCGCTCAGAACAGGGTCGGCGGCTCGATCGGCTCGGGCTCGGGCAGTGCCTCGAGATCCGGCACGAGCGCCCGCACCTCGTCGTGGAACCGGCGGGCGAGCTCGGGCGCGACGTCGTTGTCGGGAGTGTGCACGAACACCGTCGGCGACCGCCCCTCCCGCAGCCAGTCGGCGACGACGTCGGTCCACGGCCGCCACCCCTCGACCGTCTCCTCGACCGAGTCCCGGCCCAGGTAGCGGACGATCGGCTGGCCGGTCAGCGCCCGCGTCCGCCGCGGCAACCGCGGTTTGCGGTCCCAGGCCTCCTGCTCGGCCTCGCTGGTCGGCGGGCTGCGGAAGAAGACCGTCGTGTCGAACGGCACCCACTCGGCGTCCACGCCGGCGAGCGCCCCCTCCAGCAGCGACGCCGCGCCGGCGTCGGAGAAGAAGACCGGGTGACGCACCTCCACGGCGCGTTGGAGGCCGGCGGGCAGCCTGCGCAGGAAGCGGCTCAGGGCGTCGACGTCCGTCGGGCCGAACGAGCCGGGCAGCTGGGTCCACAGGACCGCACGTTCGCCGAGAGGTTCGATCGCGTCCAGGAACGCCCGCATCGGGGCCTCGACGCCTGCCAGCCGGCGCTCGTGCGTGACGACCTTGGGCAGCTTGACCACGAACCGGAAGCCGGGGTCGGTCTGCCGCGCCCAGGTCTCGACCGTCTTCTGAGCGGGTGTCGCGTAGAACGTGGTGTTGCCCTCGACAGCGTTGCACCAGCCGGCGTAGGCCCGCAGTCGCTCCCCGGCGGGGTGCGACTGCGGCATGTACCGCCCGAGCCACGCTTTGTGGTTCCACATCGCGCAGCCGACATGAAGACGTGCCACTGCGGCTACTTCTTGCCCTTCGGCTCCTCAGTGGACAGCGCGGCGACGAAGGCCTCCTGCGGCACCTCGACCCGGCCGACCATCTTCATGCGCTTCTTGCCTTCCTTCTGCTTCTCGAGCAGCTTGCGCTTGCGGGTGATGTCACCGCCGTAGCACTTGGCCAGAACGTCCTTGCGGATCGCGCGGATCGTCTCGCGGGCGATCACGCGTGACCCGATCGCCGCCTGGATCGGCACCTCGAACTGCTGACGAGGGATCAGCTCGCGCAGCTTCGTGGCCATGCGCGTGCCGTAGCCGTACGCGTGGTCCTTGTGCACGATCGCGGAGAACGCGTCGACGGCCTCGCCCTGCAGCAGGATGTCGACCTTGACCAGCTCCGCCTCGGCCTCGCCGGACTCTTCGTAGTCCAGCGACGCGTAGCCGCGGGTGCGCGACTTCAGCGAGTCGAAGAAGTCGAAGATGATCTCGCCCAGCGGCATCGTGTAGCGCAGCTCGACGCGGTCCTCGGACAGGTAGTCCATGCCGCCGAGCTGGCCGCGCTTGGCCTGGCAGAGCTCCATGATCGCGCCGATGTAGTCCGACGGCGCGATGATCGTGCACTTGGTGACGGGCTCGTACACCTCGGCGCGCTTGCCCTCGGGCCAGTCGGACGGGTTCGTCACGACGTGCTCGGTGCCGTCTTCCATGATCACGCGGTAGACGACGTTCGGGGCCGTGGAGATGAGGTCGAGGCCGTACTCGCGCTCCAGGCGGTCGCGGGTGATCTCCAGGTGCAGCAGGCCGAGGAAGCCGCAGCGGAAACCGAAGCCGAGAGCGGCCGACGTCTCCGGCTCGAACGTCAGCGCGGCGTCGTTGAGCTGGAGCTTCTCCAACGCCTCGCGCAGCTCCGGGTAGTCGGAGCCGTCGACGGGGTACAGGCCGGAGTAGACCATCGGGCGGGGCTCGCGGTAGCCGGCGAGCGGCTCGGAGGCGCCCTTCTTCTCGGACGTGACGGTGTCGCCGACCTTGGACTGGCGCACGTCCTTCACACCGGTGATCAGGTAGCCCACCTCGCCGACGCCGAGGCCGCGGGACGGCTTGGGCTCGGGCGAGACGATGCCGACCTCGAGGATCTCGTGGGTGGCACCCGTCGACATCATCTTGATGCGCTCGCGCGGCGTGATCTTGCCGTCCACGACTCGGATGTAGGTGACGACGCCACGGTAGGTGTCGTAGACCGAGTCGAAGATCATCGCGCGGGCCGGGGAGTCCGCCTCGCCGACCGGGGCCGGAACCTTCTTCACGACCTCGTCCAGCAGCTCGCCGACGCCGAGGCCGGTCTTCGCCGAGACGCGCAGCACCTCCTCCGGCTCGCAGCCGGTGATGTGCGCGATCTCCTTCGCGTACTTGTCCGGGTCCGCGGCGGGCAGGTCGATCTTGTTCAGCACCGGGATGATGGTGAGGTCGTTCTCCATCGCCAGGTACAGGTTCGCGAGCGTCTGCGCCTCGATGCCCTGCGCGGCGTCGACCAGCAGCACGGCGCCCTCACAGGCCTCCAGCGCGCGGGACACCTCGTAGGTGAAGTCCACGTGGCCGGGCGTGTCGATCATGTGCAGGACGTGGTCCTGCCCGTCGACCTGCCACGGGAGGCGCACGTTCTGCGCCTTGATGGTGATGCCGCGCTCCCGCTCGATGTCCATCCGATCGAGGTACTGAGCGCGCATCGCCCGCGCCTCGACCACGCCGGTGATCTGCAGCATCCGGTCGGCCAGCGTGGACTTGCCGTGGTCGATGTGAGCGATGATGCAGAAGTTCCGGATGAGCTCCGGCGGCGTGAAGGTCGTGTCGGCGAACGTGGTCAAGGTGGTCCTCAGCAGGAAATCGGACGGGTGTCCCCTTATGGTCCCATAGTGGCCGGAGTGCCCTGCACCACTGGCTGGTCGAGGCACCACCGGGGCGCTCCTGGCTCCGCGTCACTCCGACGGCTCAGCGCATTCGGAACCGGCATGGATCGGTCGGGGCTTTCGGCTCTGTGCGCGTAATGCGCTCCTCCCCCAGGCTTTTTCCGGGTCCGCATCAGAGGAAGGATCGCGGGCGGGGGAGGTCGTGCGATGCCGCGCGAAAACGTTCTGGTCGAAGAAGTCAGCGAGTTGACGCTCGTGGCTGCCGCGGAAACGCGCTATCACGCCGTGGTGTTCGCCGGCGGCAGCAGTGCCCGGCTCGATCTGGAGGATTCCCGGGCCACCGGCTGGCTGGCCGCGCTGGAGCAGATGCGCGCGGCCGGCCTCACCGCGTACGTGGAGGTCGATCCCGCCACCGGGGTGATCGTCGAGGTGCTGTGCCCGCTCCCGGTCGTGGTCGGTGAGCTGCGGGAAAGCGACGACGGGGTCGACGTCGAGCTGGTCGTCTCGCACGCGCGGCACAGGCTGTCGCGCACCAACCGCGAGTTCGGCGAACTGCTGGCCGCGCTGCGCCGGGCGCAGGAGAACCAGGAACCGGTGCTCGTCACGGAAACCCTCGACGAACACGAGATCATCGATGTCCGGCCTGACCCAAAAGTGCGCGCGGAAAGCGTGGAAACCGGTGAGAGCGAAGTTCTCGGCACACCGGTGACGCTCGCCAAGGCGAACGAGGTGTTCACCCTCGTCAACAACCGCACGGCGTGTTCCGCGAACCCGATCGCACCGGGAATTCCTTTCACCTATCCCGACGACGGCTGCTGGGGCCGGGCGCACGAGATGTGCCGGCTGATGATCGGCGCCGGGGTGCAGCCGGACAAGGTGTGGATCTACGGCGGCCTGCACGTGGTCAGCTTCAACAAGCCCGACTGCACGGTGGGCTGGTTCTGGCACGTGGCGCCGACGCTCACGCTCACGACCGGCGAGACGTACGTGGTCGACCCGGCGCTCTTCCCCGGTCCGGTGCCGCGCGCGACGTGGGCGTCGGTGCAGGGCGACCCCGCCGCGACCCTGGTACCGACCGGCGCGGACGTGTTCCACAGGGGGAGCGACGGCGCGCTGACCTTCGACCCGACCTACAGCAAGACGAACGCGGTGCTCGCGAGGTGGCGCACGGAGCTGCAGCTCAGGGCAGCTGGAGCGAGCGGCCCGCCGCCGTACGCCAACTGCCTGGCCCTGCCGCCGCGCACGCAGTGGTTCGGCACCATCGCGGGCAACACGAGCCACCGGTGGTTCACGTTCGGCTGGCCGGCGAACTGGCACGTGGTGTGGACGATCATGCCGACGCTGATCTGCCCCGGCACACCCACGCTGTCGTGGTCGGTCGCGGTCGAACGGGCCAGTGCCACCACCCAGGTCACCTACTGGTTCACCGTGACCAACTCCAGCCCGCACACGGTCCGCTTCGAGGGCCGCTACGACGTTCTCAGCACCTGATCGGGGAACCGCCATGTGGACCGGAACGCAGTTCAGCGCAAGCCTCGCACCCAACACCTCGCACCGCTGGTTCACCTGGGGGTGGCCGGTCGGGTGGCACGTCGTCTGGTACGTCATGCCCACGTCCGCCGTGTCCGGGGCACCGCAGCTGGACTGGGACGTCGCCGTCGAGCGGGCGAGCTCGACCCAGTGCACGTACTGGATCACGGTCAAGAACCTGACCGCCGCCACGGTCACCTTCGAGAGCCGGTTCGCCGTCCTTTCCTGACCACGAGAGGGGAACCACCATGCGCATCGTGATCGAGATCGACGTCGACGAGCAGGACGTCGTGATCAGGGTCAACCGGGAGGGCAGGACGACGGTGGTCCAGCCGCTCGCCGAGGACGGGGGCACGACCGACGCCGGCCCCGCCCCGGAGATCAACGACGAGTGACGCCTGCTCGTCTAAGGTGCGCTCGTGCTGATGAACGGTGAAGACCCCCGCCCCGCGCACGGAGCGGTGCGCGAGATCTACGACGCGGCGCAGGCCGCCAAGCTCGACTACTCGCCCCAGATGGACGGCGACGCCGACCCCGGCGAGGTCGTGTGGGCCTGGGTGCCGTTCGAGGAGGACGCCTCCCGAGGCAAGGACCGCCCGCTGCTGGTCGTGGGCCACGCGAATGGCGACCTGATCGCGCTGATGCTCTCCTCGAAGGAGCCGCGCGAGGACTACCTGGAGCTGGGCGCGGGCGCCTGGGACCGCGATGGCCGGCCGTCCTACCTGCGGCTCGACCGGGTCTTCGCGCTGGACTCGGACGACGACATCCGGCGCGAGGGTGCCGTGCTGGCACCCGCCGCCTTCGGCCAGGTCGTGGACGCCCTACGCGAACGTCACGGCTGGCGCTGATCGGGCGGCACACCGGTCGCCGACATCAGATCGACACCGACGAGATTCGCACCGTCGAACTTCGCCCCGGTGAAGTCCGCGTCGGCGACCTTCGCACCGGTCAGTGTGGCGTCGGTGAAGTCGACATCGCGGGCCACAACGCCTGACAGGTCAGCGTTCCTCGCCACAACCGCCACCAAAGACGCGCCGAGAAGGCCCGCCCGCGACAACTTGGCGTTCGACATGGCGGCTCTGTCCAGCACAGCCCTGAGCAGAGCCGCCCCACGGAGATCGGCGTGGCGCAACTCGGCCTCGACCAGCCGTGCACCGTTCAGGTTGGCGGGCGCCAACCTCGCCCAGAAAAGGCTGGCGTTGCTCAGATCGGCGTCCGTCAGGTCGGCGGCGACCAAGTCGGCCATCGACATCCTTGCGCCCGCGAGGTTCGCGCCGGTGAGATCCGCACCCCTCAGGTTGGCCTGGCTGAGATTCGCTCCGGCGAGGTCGGCACCGGACAACTTGGCCAGGCGGAAGTCCACTTCTGCCAGCTCCGCCTTGCGCAGTGCGGCTCCGGAGAGATCGATCTGCGGCACGCGCCAGTACTCGTCGTTCCCGGCGATCGAGTGGCGTCCGATGACACGCACAACCGCACGGCGGACGTGCTCTTCCTCGACCGCGTCCCGCTTCGGCTCGTCTTCAGCCGGATACTCGTACGGCATGCGGAGGTAGGCGCAGAGCAGGTTGATGATCGTCTGCCGTTGGCCGGGAGAGCTCTCGCCCAGCCGTTCCAGCGCGTACAGCCCAGCCAGGCGCACAGCTGCTTTCTCCGAACCGAGTTGGTCGGCCGCCTTCGTGTACAGCTCGGTGATCCGTCGTTCGGTCGCGTCGAACTCGGTGCTGATCGCCACCTCACGCTGGTGGGCGAGGGTGAGCTCGGTGTACCTCTGCCGCCGGGCGGTGAGCAACAACGCGACAGCTCCGCCCGTGCCCACGACGATCGTCCCCGCGGTTCGGATCACGTCGAGCTGCTGCGACGCGCTTCCTCCGCCGTAGTGCCTGATCAGCAACACGGCCGCCGTGACACCGATCCCCAGCACCACGACCGAGCCGACCAGAATGCTGCGCCCCGTAAGCGCCTGCATCGTCTCGCCGCGGCGTGACTTCAGTGCCCACGAACCCGCGAGTACCAACGCGACGACGGCGAACGGCAACCCCGACCGTCGGGCCCAGTCCCAGACTGGATCCCAATCGACGGTGTGCGCGAACCAGACACTGCCCACAATCGCAGCCGTGAGCGCGAGCCTGCCGAACGTCGGCCTACCCCCATGTGCAACGAACACGTCTGCACAATCGGGTCAGGCACCCCGTCCGCTACATGCGGACGAACGCACGCCACGCGGGTGCGCTGAACATCAGCGTGCCCGCGTCGGCGTTCTTGGAGTCACGAACCAGCACGTCAGCAGCGAACGACACCTCCACGCATTCGCCGCCCTCTGTCGCTCCGCTGTAGCTGCTCTTACGCCAGACGCGGTCCCCGGCCATCGAATTCCTCTCGCGGTGGGCTGACGTACTCCGCCAGCTTCGTCCGCGATTGTCCCGCATCCAACGCGACTTGCTCCAGGTGATCGAAGAGGAGCCTGGTCCGCGCGATCGCGCCCGGGTCCTGCACGAACACGTTCACGAGGTCGGCCTCGCAGTAGACAACCGACGCCGCCTTCTCGTACGACCACAGGACGCAGCCCGACGAAGGCACCACGACGTCCGCAGGCACGATCCGGATGTCCAACCCGCTGAAGAGCATTCTCGCGTACTGGTCCTCCATGATCTGGTTGTCTCCAACCTTCTGCCGGAGTGCCAGCTCGTGGACGAAGAACACGCAGGTCGGCCGATCGTGCCGACGCAGGATCGCCTGCCGCTCGATGCGGAACCGCACGAGGTTCGGGATCCGCTCCTCCGCGACGAACCCACCCACCCTGTACAGGGCGTCCGCGTACTCCGGTGTCTGCACCAACCCCGGGATGCCTCGCGCGGAGTAGCTGGTGATCGTCGTGGCCGTGGACTCGGCGAACGCGACCGTTCGCAGCTCCTCGTGCACCTGCACCACGTACTCGTCGAAGGCGTACTTGTACCGCCTCCGGAAGTTCTCGAAGAAGTCGATGTCCTTGTCACACATCGTCAGGAACTGCACCAGGTCGATCTCGCTGGCGCGCGCCTTGCCCTTCTCGATGTTGGTCACCTTGCTCGGGTGCCACCCGAGCCGCATGGCCATGTGGGCACCGCCCAGATCGGTGCAGGTCTCCCGAAGCCGGCGCAGCTCGTCACCCAAAGCCCTGCTGCACGCGGTCGATGTGGTCACAGTCATAGGACCGACGCTAGGGATTGCACCTGCTCCAATGAAGAAGCTCATTCGGGTGAAAACATCCTAGGCGAGGCGCGTGATGTCGACCGTCACCTCCAGCGCCGTCGCCGCCCCACCCGAGTAGATCCCCTTCAACGGCGCCACATCCGCGTAGTCCCGCCCCAGCGCGACCCAGATGTGCCGAGGCCCGACCGGAATGGCGTTCGTCGGGTCGTAGCCCCACCATCCACCGGTCCACGCCTCGATCCACGCGTGCGACTCACCGCGCACCGTCTCTCGCGGCGCACCGTCTTTCTTCGTGTGCAGGTAACCGGAGACGTACCGCGCAGGAATCCCCATGCCGCGCAACAACACCAACGTCAGATGCGCGAAGTCCTGACACACGCCCTTGCGTTCCTGCCACGCGTCAACGGCCGAGCTGTGCACTCCGGTCGACCCCGGCTGGTACTTCAGCTGCTCCCACACCCACTGCGAAGCGGCCAGCACGGCGTCCGACGGCGAGTTGCCCTTCTTCAGCTCGCGCGCCTTGGCCAGCAGCTCACGGTTGCGCGGCGTGTACCGCGTCGGCTCCAGAAACTCCGTGTACCGGTCAACGAGGTTCTCCTCGCGCATGTCCGCCCACGTACCGGTGGTGACCGGTTCGATCTCCGAACTCGTCTCCACCACCGACGACGCAACGACCTTGAGTTCCGTGTGCGGCGCGTGCAGGTCGAACGACGTGACCTCAGTTCCCCAGTAGTCCGTGTACCGGTAGGCGCGAGTCGCCGGACTCGTTTCAACGCGCGAGACGACGACGTTCTGCCGTCGGTCGCCACGTGGAGTCAGCCGCGCTTCGTTGTACGACTGCACAACCGGTGCCTCGTACACATAACCCGTCGTGTGCACGACACGTACGCGCCAGCTCATGGTCAGCCCACCTCGGTGTTCGTCCAGGCGACCCACGGCGCCACGTGGAAGTACTGCTGCGACACGGCCTCACCGACGTCACGGACCGTTTTCTGCAGTGCGGCAAGGCGCTTCGGCAGGTCGTCCAGCAAGTCGTGCGGCCGCAGGAACTCCAGCTCACTCCGCGCCTTGCCCAGCAACCTCAGCGCCTCGGCCCGTGCCCCGACCCGCACCGTCGGCTGGTTCTCCAGCTGTTCCAAACACGCCTCAGCCTGCCGCAGCGCGTGGAACACCGACCGCGGGAACAGCCTGTCCAACAACAGGAACTGCACCACGCGCGACGCGTCCAACGCGCCGCGATAAGTCCTTAGGTACGTGTCGTGCGCACCGGCCGAACGCAACACCGTGACCCATCCAGGAGACGACGCCCTGTCCCCCACACGAGCAAGCAACAGCCGCACAATCATGTCCACGCGCTCAACGGACCGCCCGAGCACTAAGAAGCGCCACCCGTCGTCCCGCGACATCGTGGAGTCCGCAAGCCCCGCGAACATCGCCGCCCGCTCCTCCACGAACGAGAAGAACGCGTGCGGCCCCATCGTGCGCGCGTACGTCTGCCTCTCCGCGACGGCGTTCCACATCGCGTTAAGGCACTCCCACATTTCGGTCGACACGACCTCACGCGCACCACGCGTGTTCTCGCGCGCGCTGTTGACCGAAGACACGATGGAGCTGGGGTTGTCCTTGTTGTACGCCACCAGTTCCGTCAGCGACCACACGTCCAACTGCTCGGTCCCGACCGGCGGCTTGATCCCCAGAACGGTCAGCAGCTGCCGTGACGTGGCGTCCGGATCCACCGTCGCGTCCTCCAGCAGCTGGTGGACCGAGACATCGAGAATGCGCGCCGTGTCGTCCGCTCGTTCGACGTAGCGGCCGATCCAGTACAGCGACTCCGCGTTGCGTGCCAGCACTTCGCGCGCCTCCCTACTGCTGCTGTTGTTGCTGTTGCTGGGAAGTGGTCAGCTCGGGCCCCTGCTCGGCCGCCGCGGACTCCATCTCGGAAGCCCCGGCCAGCCCGGGCTCGGCGAGCTCCCGCTCCACAGTGGACGACTTCGGCGCGAGCACCCAGGTGTCCTTGGACCCGCCGCCCTGCGAGGAGTTCACCACCAAACTCCCCTCCGGCAACGCCACCCGCGTGAGCCCACCGGGCAGCACGAAGATGAAGTTGCCGTCGTTGACCGCGAACGGCCGCAGATCCACGTGCCGCGGCGCCAGCTTGTCCCCGACCTTCGTGGGCACGGTCGACAGCTGCACCACGGGCTGCGCGATCCACCCGCGCGGATTGCTCTTGATCCGCTTCCGCAGCGAGTTCAACTCCTTCGGCGACGCCTCCGGCCCGAACACGATCCCGTACCCGCCAGACCCCTCGACCGGCTTCACCACCAGCTCCTCGAGCTTGTCCAGCACGTGCGTCCGCTCGTCGGGCAGCCAGCACCGGAACGTGTCGACGTTGGGCAGCAAAGGCTTCTCGCCGAGGTAGTACTGCACGATCTCCGGCAGGTAGGTGTAGACGAGCTTGTCGTCCGCCACCCCGTTCCCCACCGCGTTGGCGACAACGACGTTGCCCGCCCTCGCCGCGTTCAACAGCCCCGCGATCCCCAGCACCGAGTCAGGCCGGAAGTGCACCGGATCCAGGAAGTCGTCGTCGATGCGCCGATAGATGACATCGACCTGGCGCTCCCCCTCAGTCGTGCGGAGGTAAACGAAGTTGTCGCGGCAGAACAGATCCCGCCCCTCAACGAGCTCCACACCCATCTGCCGCGCGAGCAACGAGTGCTCGAAGTACGCGCTGTTGGCCAACCCAGGCGTGAGCACAACAACGTTCGGATCCGCAGCGTTGGGCGCAGCAGCATTCCTGAGGGCCCTGAGCAGGTGCACCGCATAGTCCCCGACCGCACGAACGCGATGCCGAGCGAACAGGTCCGGAAACACCCGAGCCATCGTCCGCCGGTTCTCCATCACGTAACTCACCCCGGACGGACACCGCAGGTTGTCCTCGAGAACCCGGAACGTCCCCTGCTCGTCCCGCACGAGGTCAACACCCGCCACGTGGATGCGCACCCCGTTGGGCGGATTGATGCCGGCGGCTTCACGGTGGAAGTGGTCGCACGACGTAATGAGACGCCGCGGCAACACTCCATCCCGGACGATCTGAGCGTCGCCGTAGATGTCCGCGAGAAACATCTCCAATGCCCGCACCCGCTGCACGATGCCGCGCTCGAGTTTCGCCCACTCACTCGCCGTGATGATGCGAGGAATGAGGTCGAGCGGAAACGGCCGCTCCTGCCCGCTGAGACTGAACGTGATGCCCTGGTCGACAAACGCCCGCCCAAGCGCTTCACTACGCGCGTTCAGCTCGTTGACCTGCGACGGAGCGACCGATTCGTACAGCGCGCGATAAGCCGATCGCACACCGTTGTCGGTGGAGAACATCTCGTCGTAGGCGTCGGCGTGCGGCCGTTGGGGATTCAGATAGCCGTTGAACAGCTCACCGAGCCTCGGCGTGGTGACCGTGCGGCTGCGGCGCAGTCCTGAGGTGCGGGCTCGGCGTTCCATGGTCCACATCTTCACCCCTGTTACGCCGTTTACGCACTACCCCGACCAGACAGAAACCTCCCGGAAACGAAACTCGGTACCTTCCCGGGCGTGACCTCAGCCGAGCCGCCACAGATGGAGCTCGAACGCACCATCGAATTCGAGCTGCCCATCAACGATCTAGCGGTCAACACCCAGGACGCGGGGAGCCCACTGCTCCAGGTGTTCTTCGACGGACAGCCGCCGGAGATCGTGCTGGCGAACACCGGGGAGCGCTACGGGGGCAGCACCCGCGAACACTGGGAGAAGGTGCCCGGTCCGCGCATGTCTGTGTCGTTCGGTGATCTGGATGCCGTGGCTGACCGTGCGGACATCGTCCTGCGCCCGCACGCACGCGGCCGCGAGACTCGTCGGCTGTCCGGCCACTCCACCCAGATCACGACGCTTGCGTTGTGCCCAACTTCGGGTGAGCCGCTCCTGGTGTCGGGGAGCGAGGGTGGTTCAGTCCGGATCTGGGATCCGCGCACCGGTGAACTGATCCGCCAAAGCCAGTCATCGCGGGTCTCCGCGCTGGTCGTCTACCTGGGGCCGGACGGACGACCCCGGATCGCATCTGGTGGCAGGACAGGCAGGCTGCGCATCTGGAACCCCCGGCTTCCCGTACCGCCTTTGGTCAGCTTCGTGTCGACCCGTGGATTCAGCGACCGTGTCGCGTCGGAGGACCTGCTCGACCGCGGCACGCTGGTGGACGGGTTGCGCGATGTGCTGCGACCGGACGAGGACGACGACGGCCCGACCGTACTGACCGTCGAGGGCGCGTGGGGTTCGGGCAAGAGCACGCTGCTGGAGCTGCTGAAGAACAAGATGCCCACCCCACCCACCGCCGTCCGGAAGCGGCTCTGGTTCACGGTGTGCCAGGCGGACTGGATGCTCTACTCGCCACCGGCCGGGATGAAACCGCCGCGCCAGCAGCCCACGAAGATCAAGCCGATGGTCAAACCGCTCGTGGTGTCGTTCAACCCGTGGCGGCACCAGTCGAGCGAGCAGGTGTGGGCGGGACTCGCGAAGGTCGTCACCGAGGCCGCCGAGTCCGCGATCATGCCGCACCGCAACAACGTCGAGCGGTACTGGTTCACCCGCAACGCCAAGCGCGTCGATCGCCGGCACCTGCAACGCCAGCTGTGGAAGCGGATCCTCTCGCCGCTGCTGACTCTCGCCGGGCTGGGTTTAGGCGTTTCCGTGCTGAACGCGTTGGCCAAGTGGAACTTCGACTGGGCGTGGTGGGTGACAGCCGGGCTGGCCACCGCGGGTGTCCTGCACACGGCGCTGAGGTACCTGTTCGGCAAGGCTTCGGCGTTCCTGCCCGGCGAGCTGTTCGCCGGGCCGGTCGTCAGCAACGCTTTCTCCGGCACCACTACCGATCCGTTGATCCGCGACCCGTACTACAACGCCCGTTCCGGCTACCTCTACCTCGTGCAGCACGACGTCCGCGAGTTGCTCCGCGACCTGAAGGCGTACGACTACCGGGTCATCCTGTTGATCGACGATCTCGACCGGTGCACACCGCGCACGACGGCTCAGGTGTTCGAGGCGATCAACGTGTTCCTGTCGGACGACTTCCCCGCCACCAGGTTCGTGCTGGGCCTCGACACCGCCGTCGTCGCGGCCCACGTCGACCACGCGTACAAAGAACTCGCTGACGCGAAGATTGTGACGCACCCCGACGACCCGAGTCCCGGATGGACGTTCCTGCGCAAGCTCGTCCAACTCCCGGTCCGGTTGCCCCGCACCACCGCTGACAACGTCGACCAAGTGTTGCTGGCGCAACTCGGGCCGGTGCATCGCGAAACTCAGGTAGTCCACCCCGAAGGGGTAGCCGCTGCAGACTCCGGCTTGCTCACGGAGTCTGCAACCGTTGAGGTGATCGAGCAGGAGATCATCGCCATCGAGCGGCACCCGGACGTCCGCGAGCACCTGCGGCAGCGGCTCCGTGCCCAGCCCGAGCAATCGGTGCGCGAGGAGAAACGGCTCCTCAACACCTGGCAGTTCTACCTGCGTGTGCTCCAGACCTCAGATGTCGAGGAGGCCTGCCAACTGGTCGCCGTCGCCGAGATCGCGGTCAGGTGGCCGGCGTATCTGCACCGCCTGCGCGGCGGCTGGCAGGACCTGGCCAACGCGGTAGGCGACGATGTCCAGTGGGGCGCGACGATCGCCAAACTCGGCTTCGCCTACTCCGACCGCGAGGCCGCGGCGAACCTGCGCGAACTGCTCCTCGACTGCGACGCGCAAGCGGTTGCGAGCCTGGCGAACCGGCTGTTCTAGAGGCGGGCCTTCAGGACCGCGCCCGAGGCGTGGGTGACGAACATCGTGCGAGTGCCCGGCAGGAAGCGGACCGCAGTCGGGTTCTTGAGGCCGGACAACAAGGTGTAGTGGGCGCCGGTCCACGGGTCGACCTTGATGAGCTCGCCGCTGGTGTAGGCGGTGACGTAGAGCTTGCCGTCGGGGCCTACGGCCAGGTCGTCGAGGCCTTTGTCGGGTGCGCCCAGTTCGAGGCGGGTCTGGCGGTTGCCGGTGATGCGGACGATGGCGGACTTCGGGTCGATGACGATGTTGGTGAAGACGGTGTTGCCGATGGTGACGATGCCGTTGGGGTAGGCGATGTCGAGGTGACGGACGAGGATGCCGCGGCGGTCGAACTCGGCGCCGTTGGCGGAGCTCAGGGTGTCGCCGCCGATCCACACCTCTGGCTCGGGGGTCAGGCGGACCACCCCGGAGGGCAAGGGGCGGGTTTCCGGGCTGTCGTCGCCGAAGTTCACGTAGAGGAGGCCGTCCGGGCCTTTGCGGATGGCACCGGGGGCGCGCAGCGGGATCGACTGTAGGAAGGTGCCGTCCAGGCGGTACTGCTCGACGGCGTTGCCGGTCAGGTTCGAGAGCCAGATGGTGCCGCGGTCGAACTCCAGGTTCTCGTACCAGGTGGGAGCGGTGTGCAACGGATCCCAGCAGCGTGAGCCGATACCGCCGTGGTGGACAACAGGAGGCACAACACGAATCGTGGCCGTGATGACAGTGGTCTCGTTCGCCCTCTCGGGCTGATCCCCGACTCGTGGGACATCAGCGACGGTTCGCCGAAGCCCGGCGGGGCGGGTGAGAGCGCTCTTACGCCCGGCTGCCGCTGAGTTGGTTGATAGGTAGTGTGATCAGCAAACGATTGCGTTTGTCCTGGACTACCGCCAACTGGGCGCGAACGGGCCAGGAGAGCGCGACGACATCACCGGCGCCGCGCCCTTCGCTCCGAAAGATTCGGGGGAAGTCCGGTTGGGACACTGCGTCACAGGCTCCGGCGTGCTCCCCGACCCACCGGCATCGGGCCAGACCCCGGCCCTTCAACCTCAGTAGCGAGGTGGCTGCTCACTCGGCGAGGTCTGTTCCGATGCCGAGCGGCAACCAGCGAACGCGGACATCGGGTGCGGCGGCGAAGGCCGGCTCGATGAGAGCGCGGCCCTCGTGGAAGTGTTGCCAGCCCTCGTAGTGCACGGGAACGACGGTGCGCGGCCGCACCGAACGACAAAGCTCGACGGCGTCGGTGGCGGTCATCGTGTAGTGCAGCGGCCCGGTGATCGGGAAGCGGACGCCGCCGAGGTGCAGCACGGCGAGGTCGACTTCGACGCGGCCGGCGACCTCGCGCACGCCGTCGTACAGCACGGTGTCGCCGGAGATCCACAGCGCGCCGTGGTCCTGGCCGTCCCATCGCAGGGCGAAGCCGATGACGTCGCCGGTGATGGGACGGGACAGGGGTGGACCGTGGCGGCACGGCGTCGCGGTGATCTCGATCGGCGGTCGGCCGGGAGCTTCGAGGAGGGTGGTGGCCCACGCGGTGAGGCCGCGTCCACGGCCGAGCCGCCGGGCACCGGAGGTCGTGGTGACCACCGTGCCGACCTCGGCGAGCAGGGCCCGTCCGGCGTCGTCGAGGTTGTCGGCGTGGTGGTCGTGGGTGAGCAGCACGGCGTCGATCGCGCCCAGGTCCGCGGCGGCGATGGCGGGACCGGTCAGCTTCCGCGACGACGTGCCCCAGCCGAAGGCGTACCTCCGGCCGGGGGCGTCGAACGTCGGATCGGTGAGCAGCCGCCACCCGTGGACCTCGATCAGCGTCGTGGGTCCACCGATGTGGGTGATGCGGACGTCCTTCACGCGCCGGGCCAGCCCGCCTGGTCGACGGCCCAGGCCAGGACGTCGTCGGCGATCTGCTCCCAACCCTCCTGCGCGGGCAGCAGGTGGGCCTTGCCCTCGTACTCGCGGATCTCGGTGACGGTGTCCGACTTGTAGTGCTTGGCGTTCGAACGCTGCACCGACGGCGGCATGATGTGGTCCTCGCTGCCGGACACGAACAGCAGCGGGGCGCGCTTGTCGTTGTGGTAGTCGACGTGGATGTCCTGCGGGCCGGGGATGAAGTTGGCGAGCACACCGCCCCACAGGATCCGCCCGGACGCCGGGACGTGGTAGCGCTGGTACAGCTCCAGCGACTCCTCCTCGGTGAAGGTGTTGGTGAACGCGTAGCGCCACTGCTCCGGGGTCAGGCCGACCGCTTTGTGCCGGTTGGCCGGGTTCTTCAGCACCGGCAACGTCGAGCGGATCTGGGACAACGGGGTGACGAGCACGCCTTCGGTCGGCGCCGAGTTGAGCGCCACGCCCGCCGCGCCGAAACCGCGGTCCAGCAGGACCTGGGTGAACGCGCCGCCCGCTGAGTGGCCGATGATGATCGGCGGTTCGTCGAGCTGTCCGACGACGGACTCGAGGTGTTCGATGATCGCGGGCGCGGTGACGTCCTCGATGGGCGACGGGTCGGCGTTGAGCGCCTCGACCTCCACCTCGAAGCCGGGGTAGGCGGGCGCGACGACGTGGTAGCCGGCGCGCTGGTAGCGGTCGACCCAGTGCTCCCAGCTGCGCGGCGTCACCCAGAAACCGTGGACCAGGACGATGGTCTTCATCGTGCAGCCTCTCCCGAGTTGACGAAGGCGAGCAGGTCCGCGCCGAGCCGCTCCTTGTGGGTGTCGGTGATGCCGTGCGGGGCGCCCTCGTAAACCGTGAGCGTGGCGCCGGGAATCCTTGCTGCAGAAGCCTTTCCACCCACGTCGATCGGCACGACCTGGTCGTCGTCGCCGTGGATGACCAGCGTCGGCACGTCGATCGCCTCGAGGTCCTTGCGGAAGTCGGTGGCGGAGAACGCGGCGATGGACTCCAGCGCGTTGCGGTGCCCTGCCTGCAGGCTCTGCCGCCAGAACGCGTCCCGCGTGCCCTGGGAGACCACCGCGCCCGGACGGTTGTTGCCGAAGAACGGCCCGTCGGCGAGGTCGCGGTAGAGCTGCGAACGGTCGGCGAGCGAAGCCGTCCGCAGCCCGTCGAACACCTCGATCGGCACGCCACCGGGGTTGTCCGGGGTCTGCAGCATGAACGGCGGCACCGCGGAGACGAGCGCGATCTTCGCAACCCGCGCGGTGCCGTGCCTTCCGACGTAGCGGACGACCTCGCCGCCGCCGGTGGAGAACCCGACCAGGGTGACCTCGCGCAGGTCGAGCGCGTCGAGCACCGCCGCGAGGTCGTCGGCGTAGGTGTCCATCTCGTTGCCGTGCCAGGTCTGCGTGGATCTGCCGTGCCCTCGCCGGTCGTGTGCGATCGCGCGGCAGCCGTTGCTCGCCAGGAAGAGCATCTGCGCTTCCCAGCTGTCCGAGTTGAGCGGCCAGCCGTGGCTGAACACCACGGGTTTCCCGCTGCCCCAGTCCTTGTAGAAGATCTGCGCCCCATCGGCGGCGGTGACGAAACTCATGACTCGAATCTAAGATCCAGCACGCGTGCCGAATCGGTTCACAGCGCCGTGCCGTCGGCTCACACCGCCACACCAGGGGGACTCGGCATGGCACTTCTGCTCGACACGACGACGATTCCGTTGCGGGACAGACGGGACGCGCTGATCACCACGTTGCGCGACGCTTCCGGCACGGGACGGGTGGAGCTGGCGGACGACGAGCCGGTGCGGGCGCGGGTGGACCTCTGGTCGTTCGGCAGCGCGTCGATCCTGCGGGCCGACTCGAACGGCTTCGCCAACATCGGCACGACGAAGTCCGCTCGTTCGGCGTCGGGCGAGCACATCGCCATCGGTGTGCACGAGGCCGGCGCTGCCCGCTACCAGGTGGGAGCGACCACCCAGGCAGTGCGGGCCGGGGAAGTGCTGCTGGTCGACGTCAACCGGCCGTTCAGCTTCGGGTGGCGCGGCCGTGGGGCGGCGCTGTCGCTCAACACCTCGGCTGCGGACCTGGCACTGCCGGGCGAGATGATCAGACGAGCCGGTTCGCGACTGAGATCGAGTCCGCTGTACGGGTTGTTCGGCAACCACCTGATGGACCTCTCCCGGAACGCCGATCTGCTCAGCGGCAGCCCGGCGGCCGGAATGCTGGGTGCCGCGAGCATCGAGCTCGCCCGCGCCCTCATCGCGACAGCCGTCGAGGACGTGGCGGGCACCCGTGACGTCGTCGAGCAGACCTTGATCGTCCAGGTCCGCGCCTACGTGCGGCAGCACCTGCGCGATCCCGACCTCTCTCCTGGCACGATCGCCGCGGCGCTCGCCATCTCACCTCGCCACCTGCACCGCGTCTGCACGAACGCCGGCCTGCGCCTGGAGCAGTGGATCATCGCCCGCAGGCTCGACCAGGCGAAGGCTGAGCTGGCTCATCCCAGCTCCCGGCACCTGTCCATCGGGAGGGTCGCCCGGCGTTGCGGCTTCAAGGATCCGACCCACTTCACCCGCCGATTCCGGACCGCCTTCGGCGTGCTTCCCAGCGAATGGCGCCGCAGCACGTCGTAGAACGTGAAAAAGCCCTGCGGGGAGCGCTTGTGGCGCTCGACCCGCAGGGCAAATTAAGTTCGGCGG
>NZ_JBHRZI010000026.1:0-63124 GCF_042649515.1 Lentzea rhizosphaerae
CGTCTGCACCTGTCCCGCCGCGAACGGGACCCGCAGCAGCTTGCCGTCCAGCCGGACGTCGGTGCGCTGGACGTACCTGTCGCTGCCGCTGGTCGTCGAGGTGGACCACCGGGTGACCAGCCCGGTGGGCAGGGTGCCGAACCTGGTGAGGTCGAAGGTGATCGTCTGCGCCGAGGTCGCGGTGTTGACGCCGACGAGCACGAGCCTGCGGGCGGCGGAGTCGTAGGCCGCGGCGGCGTTCCCGGTGGAGGCGGAGATCACCTGCATGCCCGGACGGATGTGGCGGGTGAACTGCGCGAGCACGTACAGCTTGTTCTGCACGGCACCCGCCCGCAGCGTGCTCGGGTCGTAGGCGATCAACGCCCACTCCGGGGTCGGGTCCATCACCTGCCAGTAGCACCACGCCGTCGGGTGCAGCCAGCGCCAGTCCAGGCACAGGTTGCTCGCCATCGACAGACCGGTGCCGTCCTTGTCACCGTACTCGGAGTTCCACAGCACCTTTCCGGCCGAGCGGGCATCGGTGTACAGGAGGTCGCGGCGGCCGCCGGAGCCCTGGTAGCCGTGGACGTTGATCTGGTTCACGACGGACTTCGTGGTGGCGTCGAAGGAACTCCACGTGCTGCGGGCCACGTCGTAGCTGGTCTCGTCGGACGCGGAGATGCGCGTTCCGGACAGGCCGCGGTTGTTCAGCTCCTCGCGCAGGTGCTGCAGGACGGTCCGTTGCAGCGACGGGTCGAAGTGGCAGCCCTCCTGCTTGCCGGTCGCCGACCAGTAGTCCGACGCGGGCTCGTTGAACGGGTCCACCGTGCGGAACGTGACGCCGAAGCGGTCGCGGAACTGCCGGGTGACCTCGGCCAGGTAGGAGGCGTGGGTGCGGTAGTTCCACGACTGGAGGTTGTTGCTGTTCGCGTTGGCGGCGCCGGAAGGGTTGTGGTTGATGCACATCCACCACGCGGGCGAGTTGGAGAACAGTTCTGTGATCGCGCCACGGGCGACGGCTTTGACGACGGCCGCCCGTTGCTTCGCGTCGGCGCCCCACTGCCACGAGGCCGGGTCGGTGTTGCGCCAGTCCTGCCAGAAGGTCTCGATCTGCTTGAACCGCGGGATGTTCGGTGAGGCGACCATGCTCTCGCCGTTCACGCTGTTCCAGCTGCACGCGCCGAGGTTGTAGCGGGCGATGTTCATGCCCAGCCCCGGCAGCGCGGTTCCGTTGTAGGTCACGGACTTCGTGGTGAACCACAGGTCCGCGAAGTCGTCGCGGTCACCGAACACGTTGGCCCACCAGGCGAGGGACGTGCCCCAGCCTTCCCACGTGCCGTAGCTCGTGCTGGGGTCGATCGCGATGGTCTGGTCGGCACTGGCGTTGGTGCCCACCGCCGTCGCTGCGACGGCGGCGGCTGCACCGGACAACACTGTCCTGCGGGTGACCACGGCTCCTCCTAGGGATTGGGCAGGGTGATCCTCGTGTCGAGCCCGTCGCTCCACCGCAGCACGACCTCGTCGCCGTGCGGCAGGAAGAGCGGGTTGGTGAAGGCGCCGCAGCCCCGGTCCAGGCGCACGGCGGCGGCAAGCACCTCACCGCGGGGCACGGGCCCGGCGGTGGTGAGCCGGGGGACCGCGACGAACTTGCCCAGCGGCGACGACCCGGACTCGGTGTCGACGCCGGCCAGGTCGAACCCGCGCAGGGCGCACAGCGAAGAACGCAGGCGCGCACCGGTCACCACGATCTCGGGCCCTGTCAGGGACTCCGCGTGCGGCCGCAGGTCGGCCGCGACCGGCCAGCCCGACAGCCGCAGCCGCGCGTCCGTGTCGCCGTCGACCCGCACGATGCGGATCTCCACGCCGTCGCGCACGACGGAGACCACGAGCACCGGTGGCCCTTCGACGATCTCACCGCTGCGGCCGGAACCGTGGTCGGGTGAGTCGTCCGCGCTGGTGTCGACCCAGCGCACGGGCCCGCGCGACGCACCGGCCACCACACCACCGGGCAGTTCCTCGACGAACAACGTCCGGAACCCGGCGCGGTGGCTGGCGGCGCCTTCGGGGTCGACCAGCGCCACCGAGTTGTCGGTCGCGCACGGCATCGTCGCCGTGGAATAGCCCAGCTTCGCGTACAGGGGGGAGTCCGCCCGCTGGTCTCCCGGCAACGCGTGGTCCGTGCCGTGGTTGACCGTCGTGACGATGCCGTCGCAACGCCTCGCCGACACCAGCCACCCCGGCGCCGTGATCACGCGGGTGAAGTCGTGCGTCTCCACCGGCAGCGGCTGTTCCACGTCCGTCCACACGGGATGGTCGGCGGGCAGTGCGAGACCGAGCACGCCCTTGGAGGCCCAGTAGGGTGAGCCAGGACCGGAGTAGGCCTGGCGCAGCGCTGGCCAGGAACCGTGCCAGCCGAGGCGCAGCAGGCCGTCCGGTTCGAGCGCGCCGTGGTCGACGAAGTACCGCAGCACCCCCGACGCCGCGCGCCGCACCAGCCCGGGCTCCGCCACACCCGTGATCGCGCCGACCCAGAACGGCGCCGCGGCCGCGAACCGGTAGGTCAGGCTGCGGCCCTGCATGAGCGGTGCCCCGTCGGCACCGAGCAGCGCGGCCGCGTCCTCCAGGTACCGGGCGAGGTCGTCGGACCAGGTCTGGCGGGTCTCCTGCGAGCACAGCGAATCCGGGACGTCGAACAGGTGCGTCCACAGCGACGGGTACAGGTGCAGCGCCCAGCCCGTGTAATGGTCGAACGCGCGCTCTTCGCCGTCGCTGAGCCACCCGCCCTCACGACGGAACGACGCGTGCAGCGCCAGGTCGTGCTCGACGTCCTCCACCGACCACTCGCCACCGGCTTCGCGCAGGAACGACTCGACGACGATCCGGAACCACACCCAGTTGATCGGCGGGTACGGCTGACCGACCACGGTGCCGAGCCAGCCGAGGACGCGGTCGCGCACGCCGTCGTCGAGGTGGTCCCACAGCCACGGCTTGGTCATCTGCAGGACGAGCGCGATCGACGCGGCCTCGACCTTGGCCTGCCCCAGCTGGTCCGGCCGCGGCCAGGCCTCCGGCGAGTGCGGGTCGGTGCCGGCGGCGAGACCCCAGGCGTACCGCTCCAGCAGTTTCGGATCGCCACCACCCGCGACCCGGAACCCGGCCAGCAGGAACGTGCGCGCGAACCCTTCGAGGCCGTCGGAGATCGGGCCGTAGCGGCTGGGCTCGCCGGGGAGGTCGATGCGCGCGCACCTCGGGGACCAGTACGGGTTGACGGAGTCGAGCACGTGGTCGGCGGTGGCCTCCCAGTGCTGGCGGGTCCAGCCCGTGTGAGGGGAGAGGAAGCGGTTCTCGGGAGGAAGGATCATGCCTGCACCGTCAACCCGTGCCTCGTCACCGGCTCCAACGGCGGCTGCCCGCTCACGTACCGCTCCAGCTCGTCGAGTGCCGCCGCGGCCATCAACCTCGTCTCCGATCCCAGCGACCCGGCCACGTGCGGCGTGATCACCACGTTCGGCAGGTCGTACAGCCGGGACCACGCGGGCAACGGTTCGGGGTCGGTCACGTCCAGCACGGCGTGCACGCGTCCGTGCGCACAGGCCTCCTCCAGCGCGGCAGTGTCCACAAGGGACCCTCGCGCGGTGTTGACCAAAGTGGCGTGCTCGGGCAGCGCGGCCAGTTCCGCCGCTCCGATCAGGTGGTGCGTCTCCGGCAGCGCGGGGGCGTGCAGGCTCAGCACGTCGGCCTGGGGGAGTGCCTCGGCCAGGGACACGAGCTCGGCGCCCGCCGCCCGCACCAGCGCGGGGTCCACCACCGGGTCGACCACGAGCAACCGGCCGAGCTGCAGCCGCCGCAGCAGCTCCACGACCCGGCGGCCCACCCGCGAGAACCCGACCAGCACGATCGTGCGGCCCAGGCCCGAGAGCTCGCCGCGCCGTTCGCGGTAGCCCCAGTCCTCGCGGTAGCGGCGGGCGTCGGCCGCCAGGAAGGGCACCTTCTTGAACGCCCACAGGATCGCCGCGACGGTGTACTGCGCCACGGGTTCGGCGTTGACGTGCGCGGCGGTCGTGACGAGGACGTCGCGGTCGAACACCGCGTCACCGACGTGCGACCGGACGCTGCCCGCCGCGTGCAGGGCGGCACGCAACCGGGGTGCCGCCGCCAGCACATCGGCGTCCAGAGGCGGACACCCCCACGAGGTGATCAGCACCTCCACCGACTCCAGGCGGCGGCGGACCGCGGCAGACGAGAAGTCCTGCGCCACCAGGGGATTGCCGACGCGGGCCAACCTCCCCAGTCGTTCCAGCTCACGCGGGCCGAACTGGAGATCGGCGACGTCCTGGCTCATCGCGAGGAGGACCTCGGGACGGTTCACTTCACGCTCCCCGCCGCGAGACCCTTGCGCCACTGCCGGTTCAGCACCAGGAACGCCACCACCAGCGGCAGCACCGCGAGCAGCGACCCGGTGATCACCAGCGGCGTGTACTGCGGGAACTGGTTCTGCCGCGTGCTCCACTGGAAGAGGCCGAGGCTGACGGGGAAGAGCTTCGGATCGGTCAGCAGCACCAGCGGCAGGAAGAAGTTGTTCCAGATCCCGATGAACTGGAACAGCAGCACGGTCACCACACCCGGTCGCATCATCGGCAGCGCCACGGTGAAGAACGTGCGGAGCTGGCCCGCCCCGTCGACCCGCGCGGCCTCCAGCACCTCGTCCGGCACCGACGCGTCGGCGTAGACCCTGGCGAGGTAGACGCCGAACGGGTTGGTGAGCAACGGGATGAACACCGCCCAGAACGTGTCCACGACCCGGAGTTCCGACGCGAGCAGGTACATCGGCAGCGCCAGCACGGTCGTCGGCACGAGCACACCGGTGAGCGTCAGCGCGAACAACAGCTTTCGGCCGGGAAAGCTTGTCTTGGCGATGGCGTACCCGCACGCGGCGCAGATCAGCGCGCCCAGCACGGCTCCACCGCCCGCGTACAGCACGGAGTTGAGCAGCCATTGCCAGAAGATGCCGTTCTCCTGGGCGAACAACGCCTTCACGTTGGCCCACAGGTTCCACTCGCCGAACGAGAACGCGCCGGTGGTGGAGAAGTCGCCCAGCGACTTGGTCGACGACGTGACCAGCCACACCAGCGGCAGCAGGCTGTACAGCGCCGCCACCACGAGGATCACGTGCACCGCCGGAACGGACACCCAGCGGGACTTGTTGTCCACGACGCTCACCGCGACGACCTCCGAGTCGAGAAGCGCATGACGACGGCGGAGAGCACCGCGCAGATCACCGCGAGCAGCACCGACGCCGCCGCGGCGCGCCCGTTGTCACCGGCCACGAACGCGGCCTCGTACACGTACATGCTGGGCGTCCAGGTGCTGGTCACCGTGCCGGTGAAGCCCCTGAGCACCATGGGTTCGGTGAACAGCTGCAACGACCCGATGACGGTGAACACCACCGCCACGAAGATCGTCGGCCGGATCACCGGGATCTTGATCGACCACGCGGTGCGCAACCCGCCTGCGCCGTCCGCCCGTGCGGCCTCCACGATCTCCTTCGGCACGGCCTGCAACGCCGTGTAGAAGATGATCATGTTGTAGCCGACCCACTGCCACGTCGCGATGTTCGCGATCGACGGCAGCACCGCGGTGTCGCTCAACGGATCGACGCCGAGCAGGTTCTTGATCGGGCCGATCGTCGGGCTGTAGAGGTACGCCCAGATCAGACCGCCGATGACCACCGGCACCGCGTACGGCACGAACACCGCCAGCGACCACATCCGCCGCAGCCGCACGACGGCGGAGTCCAGCAGGAGAGCCAGGACCAGCGCCCCGATCAGCATGCTCGGGATGTGCACCAACGCGAACAGCGCGACGTTGCCCAGGCCCGCGTGGAACGCCTTGTCCGCGACGACCGAGACGTAGTTGCCGAGCCACACGAACACGTGCTCGGGCCCGGAGAAACCCAGGCCGCTCAGGCGTTCCGTGAACAGGCTCAGGTACAGCGCGTACAGCACAGGAACCAGCACCGTGCCCACGAGCAGCACCAGGAACGGGATGGCAAGCACCAGTCCCGCGAAGTCCTTCCTGCGGGTCCGCACGGCCGGCTCCGCGGACCGTTCTTCCAGCACAGGTGTGCGTTCGGGCGCGAGAACGCTCATGCCGATTTCCCTTCCCGCACCGAAAGTCCCTTGGCACGCATGTCGGCCACGGCGCTCTGCTGGATCTTCTTCAGCGCGTCGGGCAACGTCGTTCCGCCACCGCGGACCGGTCCGAACGAGTCGGAGATCGTCGAGAACAGCCGCAGCGCGTTGGGTCCCCACGTCCAGTCCGGCACGCGCTTCGCCGCCTCGTCGAGGACGTCGTAGACCGGATCGCCGATGAAGTAACCGCCCTTGTAGGCCTGCCGTGCGATGGCCCGGTTCGGCAAGTGCGCGGGGAACGGCGTGGTGAAGGTGCTGCCGATCTTCGGCACGTCCGGGTTCGTGCTGAGCCAGCGCAGGAACGTCATCGCGGCCTCGGGGACCTCGCTCTCCGCGGAGATCCCGAACGCCGTGCCGCCCTGCACTCCGTTGGAGGGCTTGCCGTTCCACGTTGGCATGGTCGCCACGGCCCAGCGGCCGGTGTCCTTCGGGATGGACCGGCCCAGGGTGCCGACGCTCCAGGACGCGCCGAGCAGGCCCCAGAGCTTGCCGTCGTGCATCCCGGCGATCCAGTCCTGCGTGCCGTGCACGACACCGGCGACGAGGTTCTCCGAGATCATCGACTGCCAGAACGAGCCGGTGCGCAGCGTTCCCTCACCGGCGATGTCGACGGCCCACGTGTCGCCCTGCGCCGTCCACCACGGATCGCCCGCCTGCCACGACATGCCGGCGAAGAACGAGCCGTCGTTGAGCGGGAACGAGCAGATGCGCGCCTGCGGGTCGACCTGCTTGACCGCCGCTGCCGCCGCGCGGAACTCGTCCCACGTGCGCGGCAACGCGATGCCGTGCTGGTCGAAGAGGTCCTTGCGGTAGTAGAAGACCATCGGCGCGAGGTCCATCGGCACGCCCCACGTCCTGCCGTCGGGCCGGACCCCGCGCCACGCGGCGGGGGAGTACTGGCTCTCCAGGTCGGCCATGTCCGCGGTGAGGTCGCGCAGGCCGCCGGTGAGCAGGATCTGCGGCAGACCCTGGTACTCGACGTGCAGGACGTCCGGCGCGTTGTGCGCCCTGATCGCGTTGGTCTGCTGGGCGTACCCGCCGGACAGGCCGGCCGCGATCACCCGCAGCTCCACGAAGACGTCTCTTTGCGCGCCGTTGAACGCGGCGACGTACTTGTCCATGCCGGTGAGCCACGACCAGATGGTGACCTTGGTGGCGCCGGGCGGTGCGGCGGTCGCCGAGCAGCCGCCGGCGAGACCTGCCGCGCCCAGAGCGGCGGTGGCGCGCAGGAAACCGCGGCGTGAGAGACCGCGGGCCCGCAGCGCTGGGGAAAGCTCCATTGCTGACCCTCCTGCTGGAGTGATGGAGGACACCTCAACGCGTGGCACACTCACCGGTCAACGAAACGATCAGAAACGCTCGGGAACGATCAGAAGCGAAGACATGACCCAGAAGTTGGCTGCTCAGCGCCATGAGCTGATCCTGCGAGCCGTCCGGACGCAGGGCACCGTCCGATTGCCGGAGCTGGTGGAGCTGCTCGGCGTCTCCGCGGTGACGGTGCGCCGGGACGTGACGGCGCTCGCCGACCGCGGCCTGGTGGTGCGCGTGCACGGTGGGATCACCATGCCCCGGCACGCCGAACCGTCGCCGCGCGGACCGCAGTCCGTGGTCGGTCCCGCCGCCACGCACCCGCTGGTCGGCATGGTCGCGCCGTCGGTCGAGTACTACTGGCCGGCGGTGATCCAGGGCGTGCAGACCGCGGTGGCAGCGGCGGGCGGGCGGCTGGTGCTGCGGGCGTCGAGCTACGACGCCGCGGAGGACCGCCGCAAGGTGTCCGAGCTGCTCGACCGCGGCGTGCAGACCCTGCTCGTCGCACCGAGCACGACCGGCAGGGCGGGCGTCGAACTGCTCCGCTGGCTGGGCGCGCAGTCCGTTCCGGTCGTGCTGGTGGAACGACTCCCACCGCCGGAGCTGCCGACGATCGCGCTGGACGCCGCCGTGACCGATCACGCGATCGGCGCGGGGCTCGCGGTGCGGCACCTGGCGACGCTCGGCCACCGCCGCATCAGTCTGGTCACGTCACGGGAGAGTCCGCACAGCGACGCGATCCGCGCGGGCTGGACGACGGCCGTGTCGTCGCTGGAGCTGCCGTTCCACGGGGTTCCGGTGCTGGACGTGCCGCCGTACGGCTCTCCACAGTGGACTCGAGCGGTCGACGAGGTGATCGACGAGTGCCTGGCCGCCTCCGTGCACGCCGTGCTGGTGCACGCCGACCGCGAGGCGATTGGTCTGCTCGAACGAGCGCGGGAGCGGGGCGTGCGGGTGCCGGACGACCTCGCCGTGGTGTCGTACGACGACGAGGTGGCCGCGGCGTCAGATCCGCCGCTGACGGCCGTGCGCCCGCAGAAGCACCGGTTGGGCGCCTTGGCCGCCCAACTCGCGCTGGCCCGGCTCGCCGATCCGCTGGACCGCCCGGTGCACCGGGTCGTGCTGTGGCCGACGCTGACGGTGCGCGAGTCGTGCGGAAGTTATTCCCGGACCGCGTGAGGCGACGATTACGTTGTGCACGATTTAATCGCGCAATACCTTTGTGGCATCCACCCCGGAACGCCAGGAGGAAAGCCATGAAGCGTCCAGTCCTCGAGCCCGCCGCCGCCGAGTTCGCCGCCGCCACCGCACAGCCGCCGTTCCTGTTCGAGATCGCCCCGGAGGAGGGTCGCAAGGCCGTCGACGAGGTCCAGTCGGGCGAGATCGAGAAGCCCGCGATCGACGAGCAGTGGATCGAGCTCGACGGCTTCAAGGTCCGCGTGGTGAAGCCCGCCGGCACCACCGGCGTGCTCCCCGTGATCCTCTACGTCCACGGCGCCGGCTGGGTCTTCGGCAACGCCCACACCCACGACCGCCTGGTCCGTGAGCTCGCCACGAAGGCGGGCGCCGCCGTCGTCTTCCCGGACTACTCGCTCTCGCCGGAGGCCCGCTACCCGGTCGCGATCAACCAGAACTACGCCGCCGCGCGGTGGATCCTGAGCAACGGCGCTGACTACGGCCTCGACGCCTCGCGCATCGCCGTCGCCGGCGACTCGGTCGGTGGCAACATGGCCGCGGCGCTCACGTTGCAGGCCAAGGAACGCGGAGACGTCCAGCTCAAGGCCCAGGTGCTCTTCTACCCGGTGACCGACGCGAACTTCGACACGGACTCGTACCTGCAGTTCGCCGAGGGCTACTTCCTGCGCCGTGACGGCATGCAGTGGTTCTGGGACCAGTACACGACGAACCCGGCCGAGCGTGCCGAGATCACCGCGTCCCCGTTGCGCGCCACGAAGGAGCAGCTCGCGGGTCTGCCGCAGGCGCTGGTGATCACCGCGGAGGCCGACGTGCTGCGCGACGAGGGCGAGGCCTACGCCGACAAGCTGCGCGAGGCGGGCGTGCCCGTCACCGCCGTCCGGTACGCGGGCGCGATCCACGACTTCGTGATGCTGAACGCGTTGCGCGGTACGCACGCCGCCGAGGCCGCGATCAACCAGGCCTCCGACTTCCTCCGTCGCGCTCTCGCCTGATGAAGATGATTATCATGTCCGCATGAGGCGTACACCTGTCACCGTGCTGTCCGGTTTTCTCGGCGCGGGGAAGACCACGTTGCTCAACCACGTGCTCGCGAACCGGGAGGGGCGGCGGGTGGCGGTGATCGTCAACGACATGAGTGAGATCAACATCGATGCCGCCCTGGTCGCAGGCCAGGGCAGTCTCGACCGCACCGAGGAACGACTCGTCGAGCTGACCAACGGCTGCATCTGCTGCACGTTGCGGGAGGACCTGCTCGACAGCGTCGGGGAACTGGCGCGGTCCGGCCGGTTCGACACGATCCTGATCGAGTCGACGGGCATCTCGGAGCCGATGCCGGTGGCCGCCACCTTCGACTGGACGTTCGAGGACGGCACGAGCCTGTCGGACCACGCCCAGCTGGACACGATGGTGACCGTCGTGGACGCGGCGGGCTTCCTGCGCGAGCTGACGACCGGCGACCAGCTCGCCGACCGCGACCTGGCCGCCGCCGAGGGGGACGAGCGCACGATCTCCGACCTGCTCGTCGACCAGGTCGAGTTCGCCGACCTGCTGGTGGTCAACAAGACCGACCTGGTCACGGCTGACGAGCTTGCGACTCTCGACGCGGTGCTGCGCAGGCTGAACCCCGCCGCCCGCCTGCTGCACACCCGCCGCGGCGTCGTCGACCTGAGCGAGGTCCTCGACACCGGCCGCTACGACCCGATCACCGCGGCGCAGGCCCCCGGCTGGGCCCAGGAACTGGCGGGTGGGCACACCCCGGAGACCGAGGAGTACGGCATCCGGTCGGTTGCCTTCCGCGCCGCACGGCCGTTCCACCCGGCCCGGCTGGTGGCGGCACTGTCCGACTGGGACGGTGTGTTGCGCAGCAAGGGTTTCTGCCACATCGCCACGCGACCCGACGTGCTGGCCGTGTGGTCGCAGGCGGGCCCGAACCTCACGCTGGAGCCGGGGCAGCTGCTGGACTCCCCACAGGCGCGGCAGGAGCTCGTCTTCATCGGCGTCGGCCTGGACCTCGACGAGCCGCGCCGCCGTCTGGAACCGGCGCTGCTGACCGACGAGGAGCTCGCGGCCGGCGTGGAGTTCTGGCGCACGCTGGAGGACCCGCTGCCGGAGTGGGACCTCGCTGACCTGCACGAGCACGCCTGACGACCGGCCGTCGACCGCACGCGGACCGTCCACATCGGAGCCCAGAGTTGAAATGACAATCATGTTCATTTAGGCTGCGGTCATGGGAACCGAGGTCGTACTGGTAGCGGGGTTCGCGGCTCACGACGTGGCCGACGAGATCTGGCGCGTGACGTCGGAGTCGGTGCTGGTCCGCCACGACCTGAGCGGGCTGGCCGAAGGTGTCGTGCGGCGCTGGGTCGACGGCGTGCTGACGGTGCTGGAACTCGCGCACGGCTGCGTGTCGTGCACCCTGCGGCTCGACCTGATCCCGTTGCTGGAGCAGCTGGACCGCAAGGTGATCGTGCACCTGGACCCCGTGCTCGAACCGGAGGCCGTGTGCTTCGCCCTGAGCGAGACCGACGTCCACGTCGAGGCCGTCGTCACCGTCGTCGACCACGCCACGTGGCTGGCCGACGCGACGGGTGACGCGACGCTCGCCGAACGGGGCAGGGCCGCGGCCGACGGTGACGAGCGGACCGTCTCCCAGGTCGTGGTGGGGCAGGCCGAGTTCGCCGACGCGCTTGTCGTCACCGGCACCGATCCCGTGCTGGACGCCGTGCTCGACCGGCTCAACCCGCTTGCGCCGCGGCAGGACCTGGCCGCGCTCGACGTGCCCGCGCTGTTCGCCGCCATCCCGGACGGCGCCCGGCGCGGAGGGTTCGACGACGGCTTCGGATCGCTGTTGCACGGGCAGCCGCCGTTCACGGAAGAACACGGCGTGCAGGTCGTCCGCTTCCGGGAGCGGCGGCCGTTCCACCCGATGCGCCTGCACCACGCCATGGACGTCCTGCTCGACGGCGTGGTGCGGACTCGTGGCCGGGTGTGGGTGGTCAGTCAGCCGGACGAGGCGCTGTGGCTCGAGTCCGCGGGCGGCTCGCTGCGGGTCGGCAACCTCGGGCCGTGGCCGGGCGACAGGGTGCAGGAGGTCGTGGTGATCACGGCCTCCGCTTCGCCCGAGGCGATCACGGCCGCGCTGATGGACGCGGTGGTGACCGACGAGGAGCTCGCCCTCGCGGACGAGCTCGAGTTCGCAGACCCGTTCACGGACTGGCGCGAGGAGCTGGAAGAACTGTGAAGGGTTCTAACCGACGCGTTGGGTCTTCACGACGGTGAACGGCGTGCCCTGCTGGCAGGTCGTCATCGCACCGGGATCGGGCTTCCCCGTCACCTCCACCTGCGCGCCCGCCACGGCGATCGCCGGGTCGGCGCCGAGCAGCAGGTACTGGGTCGAGCCGGTGTCGAGCAGCACGCACCCCGGCTCCACACCCGTCGACACGGTTCCCCGCACAGTCATGACGTCCAGCGCCCGCGACGGGCTCGTGGAGAGCAGCGTCGGAGAGGGGATGCTCGGCGTCGACGTGTCACTGGTGGGAGTGCTCGACGCGGGCAGCTGTGGCGGCGGTACCTGACCCGCGCACGCAGCCAACGTCGTAACCAATGTCAGGCACAACAGCACGGCCGCTGACCCGCGCATCTCGCGTCACCTCCGATGAACCACGGCGACCGGGCACGGCGCGTGGTGGAGCACAGCGTGGCTCACTGAACCCAGGATCGCACGCTTCACCGCGCCGCGGCCGTGACTTCCGACCGCGATGAGCGCAGCGCCGTCGGCCGCCTGGAGCAACGCGCGCGCGGGAGCGTCGAACGCGACCTCCTGCGCCACGTGCACCTCGGGGTGACGGGCGATGTGCGACGCCAGCTGTTCGTCGAGCAGCTTCGCGAGGTCCACGCGGACGTGGTCGACGTCCTGCTCGGGCAGCTCGGCCCAGCCGACGTCGTTGAACGCGTGGATCGCCAGCAGCTCACGGCCGTGCCTCGCGGCGAACGCGAAGGCGAACGCGATCGCGTCCGTCGAGGTCTCGGAACCGTCGACGCCGACCACGACCCGCCCGTCCACGGGCCCGGACCGCGTTACGACGACGGGACGTCCGCCGGTCGACACCAGTTCGGCCGCGGTGGAACCGAGGAACATCTCCGCGATGCCGGTCCGGCCGGACGAACCGAGGACGAGCAGGTCGCCGGGCTCGCCGGCGAGCACCTCGGCGGGGCGGCCGAGCTGCACGCGGGTGGACACCTCGAGGTCCGGCCAGGTCCGCCGGATCTCGGCCGCGAGCTCGGCGAGGTGGTCCTCGGCGGCGCGTGACATCGTCTCCTCGGTGACGAACTCCGGCACCGGCGCGGACATCGGCGCGAAAATGGGCTCGGGCAGTGGAGCGCGGACCGCCTGCACGACCTGGAGAGCACAACCGCACCGGGAAGCTTCCTCGGCGCCCCAGAGAGCGGCACGCCTCGCGAGGTCCGAACCGTCGAAACCGACCACGACCGCGGACATGTGACACCACCTCCGGCCAGGGAATACCCGGCCGGAGGTGGTTCCAAAAGTGATCTAGTTGCCACGATCTCACGTGGATGAACGGCGCTTTTGTCCACCTCAGGTGGACAAAAGCGCCGTTCATCCACGTCGGGACCTGGGCCGGCGAGCCCAGAGGTTTCGGACAGGCCTTCTGGCCAGGTGCTCAGTTGATGACGAACTGCGAACCCGGCTCGACGGTGATGTCACCGTCCCGCGAGTTCGTGATCGTCACGTTCGTCAGCCTCGCCGAACCGCGAGCCTGAGCCATCGCCAGGATGCCCGACCCGTTGTTCGACCTGTCGATCCGCACGTTGGTGATCGCGACGTCCGGCATACCGCTGCCGCCACCCTTGAACTGGATGCCGTCGAACGTGGAGTCGAGGATCTCCGTGTCCCGGATGACGACACCGGGGATCGGCAGGTTCTGCGAGAACAGCGTGATGGCGCCGAACTCCTGCGCCTCACCCCAGAACGCGCCACCCGTGCGGTACAGCGCGTTGTTGGCGAGCAACGTCGTGCCCGAGAACGGCAGCGGGTCGTGGTCGGTCGCCAGCATGATGCCGGGGTAGTTCGCCGTGTCGGAGATGATGTTGTTCTCCGCGCGGTTGTTCGCACCTCCGTAGATGGCGATTCCGTTGGCACGCCACGGCAACGCGATCGTGTTGTTGAGGAACGCGTTGTTCTTGCCCACGTCCGCGGTCTGGTCCTTCACGTACTTCGACGCCCACACCGCCAGCGCGTCGTCGCCCGTGGTGCGGAACGACGAGTTGAACACCGTGGAGTTGCTGGTGCCGTTGGTGAAGTTGATGCCGTCGGCGTAGGTGTCGCGGATGCGCATGCCGTTGAACTGCAGGCCGTCGCCGGGGTTCCAGCGGTCGGGCAGGTTGCCGTAGTCGCGGCCGACCCACACGCCGACGTTGGCGTGCTCGATCCACACGTTGGTGATCTTCGTGTTCTTGCCGAACCGCCCGTTGAGGCCGACCCCGCCCTCGGCGTTGCCGTCACCGCCGCGGATCCGGCCGGAGCCGAAGATCGCGATGTCGGAGATCTGCGTGTTGTCGTCGATGTCGAACCCGAAGTTGCCCTCGTGCGGGTGGTTGATCGTGTTCGCGTCCTGTGGCTGGGTCAGCGAGAACAGCTGCGAGTGCCACATGCCGGCGCCGCGGACCGTGACGTTGCGGATGCCGACCTGGTTGTAGCCACCGCTGTTGAACACGGTCAGGATCTTCTTCTCCTGCCGGAACCTGCCCTCCGGGATCCACACGCACGGGATCTCGCCGTTCTGGTCGGCGGTCACCGCCCGCTGGATCGCGTCCGCGTCGTCGGTCTGGTCGTTCGGCGTGGCGCCGTACTGCGTGATGGACGCGCACTCGGCGGGCTTCTGCGCGGCGGGTGCGACCTGCTCCAGGTCGATCAGGTCGATGACGTAGAACTGCGCGCTGTCACCCGCGTCGCGCTGGAGCTTGAAGCGGGTGCCCGCCGGGTAGCTGTTGGCCAGCAACGACGACGTCTCGTCGAACAACCTGCGGGCGTCGCCACCCGGCCGGTTCGTGAGGCACTCCGGGTCGTCGCACGAGCCGTAGAGCCAGCTGTGGCGCGAGGACAGCGTCAGCTTCTGCACGAACTGGTCGTTGGCGTACAGGCTGATCGTCGCCTCCTGGCCGCCGCCACCGGCCGCGTCCGGGATCGAGTTGCGGACCACGATCGAGTTCGTGCTGACCGTCGAGGTGATCTCGACGAACTGGCCCTGCGCGTCTAGCCGCACCGACCTGCGGCCGCTCGACTCGCTGCCGAAGTTCGTGTGCCCGAACGTGCGCTTCGCGTCGGCCTCCAGCAGCTGTCCCTGGTAGCGGCCTGCTTCGGCCTCGTAGCTGGTGAACGGCACCGACGCGCCGCGTCCGACCACAATGGACCTGGTGGCGGTGTTGTTGTTCTCGTTGGTCTCCGCGACCTGACCGGTGGCGTCGGCGGTCGCGGTCGCCGTGGCGCCGCCGTTCGTGGCGGTCCACGAACCGACGTTGACGGTGACGGTCTGGCCGGCGTTGATGGCGCCGGTGTTGGCGTTCAGCGTGCTGCTGCCGACGACCACGCGCGTGACCGACGCGCCCGCTGCCGCAGTGCCGCGGTTGTTGACCTGCACCGCGAACGTCACCTGCTGGCCCGCCGCCGGTGACGAAGGGTTCGGCGTGATGCCGGTGATCTGCAGGTCCGGGCCGGGTGCCGCGCCGACGACCAGAGGGGAGCCGGAGGTGAAGGTGTTGTTGCCCTCGTTGCTCTCCGCGACCTGGTTGGCCGGGTCCGCGGTGGCGGCGGCCGCGTAGGACCCGGCACCCCGCCGGCCGGCGTCGACGGTGACGGCGGCCGTGGCTCCGGGAGCGAGCCCGCCGACCTGCGCGGTGCCCGCGACGGTGCCGCCGAGCGTGACGTTGACCGTCGTCGCACCCGACACCACTGTGCCGCCGTTGCGCACGGTGGCGGTGAACCTGATCGCGTCCGCCTCGGTCGGGCTCGACGGCGTCCACGTCAGGTTCGTGACGGTCAGATCGGGAGCGGGTGCGGAAGCGCCGAAGACCTGGAACTCGGCGACCTGGCCGCCGGGCGCGCCGGTGTTCGAGTAGAAGTGCAGCCGCACGTCGGAGGCCCTGCCCGTGACCGGGATCGTGACGGTGTTGCCGCTCGCCGGGTCGAACCGGTGGTCCGCGCGTGCCTTCAGGGTCGCGAACGCCGTGGCGCTCGACTCCCGGCCCAGCACCTCGAAGTTCTGCGTGCGCGCGCCCCAGATCGGGTCCGGGTTGAGCTTCACGACGACCGAGGTGAGGTCCGCGTTGGCACCGAGCTTCGCGGTCAGGTGACCGGGGAAGCCGTTCGACTCCCAGTACGTGCCGGTGTTGCCGTCGACGGCGTTGGCCGCCACGAAGTCGTGCACGTGCCCGGACTCCTCGACCGGCTTGCCCTGGGCGAGGTTGTCGCCCGGCGGCGGGTCGACGGGACCGGACTCGCCGTGCACCTCGAACTCGCTGAGCTGACCCGCGGGCCAGCCGGTGTTCGCGGTGATCGTGACGCGGACGTACCGGACGCTGGTCGCCGCGAAGTCCAGCGTCACCGTGTTGTTCGAGGCGGGTGAGAACACCCTGCCGCTCGACCCGGAGAGGTCGCTGAACTGCGAGCCGTTCTGACTTCCTTGCACGGCAAGCGTTTGCGTGCGCTGCTCCCAGTTCGAGGGCAGCCGCAGCACGACCTTGCTGACGTCTCGCGCGGCGCCCAGGTCGGCCTGGATCCACTGCGGGAACACGTTGTTCGTGCTCTCCCAGTAGCTGCCCTGGTTGCCGTCACCGGCGTTGCCCGCGCCGTACGGGCCGTTGGTGCTCGACGCGGTCAGGTTCGCGGACAGCCTGACGACCGCTGCTCCTGCCGCGGGTGTCAGTCCGAAGATCATCAGTGCGGTTGCGAGCGCAGCGCTCACCGCACGCCTCAACAGCGTGTTCTTCATCGAATTTTCCTTCACGGCAGGGAAATCAGTTGATGGTGATCGTGAAAGTGGAGGTCGTGTTCCTGATGTCCTGGAAGTTGTTGCTGAAGCGGATCCCGTTGATCGTCACCGCGCCGACGGCAGGGCCCTGACCCGGTTCCGGCATCTCGTTGGCCCACAGGCCGAAACCGGACTTGGCGTCGAACTGGTCACCGCTCTTGCGCGCACCCGAGATGCTCACGCCTGCCAGCACGGTGTCCTGGAAGATGTTCTCGGCCGCGCCGTTGTACTTGGTCTGGAACATGATTCCGCTGTACGTCGGGTCGATGATCTCGACGTCGCTCACCCGGATGCCCGTGTACTTCTTGGAGGCCGAGAACATCCAGATCGCGCCGAACGTCTGCGCACCCCAGAAGTGGCCGCCGGACCGCACCAGCGTGAGCCCGCTGAACGTCGTCGGCTCCGGCCCGAAGTCCTCCATCGGGTAACCGAAGTCGAGCGAGCTGATCGTCACGGCGGAGTAGGTCAGCGTGTCCGCCACGTAGATGTTGCGGAACGTGTTGAGCTTGCCGCCGTAGACAGCCAGACCTGCCGCGCGCCACGGGGTCAGCACGCTCAGGTTCTCGAAGGTGTTGTTCTGCTGGCCGCTTCCGCCGTTGTCGGTGGCGGCGAACAGCGCGAACGCGTCGTCACCGGTCGAGCGCGCCTCGATGTTGGAGATCCGGTTGCCGGCCGACCCATTGGTCATGTTGAGGCCGTCGGCGTACAGGTCGCGGATGCGGCTGTCCCTGATCGTGTTGTTGTCGACGTTGTTGCCCCAGAACAGGCACATCATGTGCTCGACCCAGATGTTCTCGATGGTCGTGTTCTGGACGCCGGCGAGGTCGAACACCTTGCCCGGCCCGTTGATGCGGGCGGTGTAGTTGCCGAACACGGCGAACCCGCTGAACGTCGAGCCGCTCGCGGACGACTGCGCGCTGAAGCCGATGTCGGTGTTCTCCTGCGTTGGCGGCGCTTGGAACCTTGTGAACCACGGACCGGCACCGATCACCCGGATCGCCTTGCCGTAGACCTGGAACTTCTGGGCCGTCTGGTAGGTGCCGGCGGGCAGGTAGACGCCGACCAGGTTCCCCGTGGTGTCCATGCGGACGCGGTCGAGCGCGTTCTGCACGTCCTGGTGGGTGAACCCGGCGGGCACGGCGTAGCGCGCCGCGTCGGGGTTCGCAGCAGCGCGGGCTTCCTCGAAGTTCACGAAGTCGATCACGTAGTTCGTGGTGTTGGCCGCGTCCTTCTGCAGCTTGATCTTCGTGCCCGCCGGGAACGTCTGGTTGAGCAGCACGTTCGCCTCGTCGTAGATGTGCCGCGGCCCGCCCGCTCCCGGCGAGTTGCCCGGCTCGGCCTCGTTGCCGTAGAGCCACATGTACTTCGACGTCAGGTCGATCGCCTTGTGGAACTGGCCGTTGACGTAGACGTTGAGGGTCGAGGTGATGCCGCCGCCACCGGAGCTGTCCGGGATGGAGAACCGGGTGACCACGGTGTTGGTGGGTGCACTCGTGGTGAACTCGACCGACTGGCCCGTGCCGTTCAGCGTGACGGCGCGACGGCCGGACGCCTCACCGGCGAGGTCGCCGATCGTCCTGTTCGGACTGAGCACCTGCGCGCCATCGCCGACGGTCGCGTCCTCGGCCTCCACGTGCTGCCACGGAACACTCGCGCCCCGGCCGATGAACAACGACTGCTCGCTGGTGTTGTTGCCCTGCTTGGCGGGGATCTCGTTGCCGTCGTTCGTGATCGTCGTGCGGATCGTGTAGCGGCCGTCGGCGGCCTGCCAGGTGCCGAGGGTGACCGCGGCGGTCGTGGCACCGGCGTTGATGATGCCGGTGTGGCTGCCGGTGAGCGTGCGGACCGTCTGGCCGCTGCTGTTCAGGATCGTGACCGTGATGCCGTGGGCACCGGCGGCGCTGTTGATGGTGCCTTGGTTCTTGAGCGCGACGCTGAACGTGGTGTTCTGGCCGTTGCTCGGGTTGCTCGGCGACCAGGACGGGACGGCGACGAGGTCGGAGCTCGGCACCGGCGTCACGACCAGCGGGTCGGGGTGCAGCCGGGCGTTGTTGGTCTCGTCCTGCTCCGCCACCTTCCTGGTCTCGTCGACCTTGGCGGTGTACTGGTACGAGCCTTCCGGACGGGCGGCGATCGTGGTGCTCACGTTGGCCTGCGCACCGGCCGCGAGCGCGCAGACCTGTGCCGTGCCGACCGCGGTGGTGTCGAGGAAGAACGTCACGTCGGTCGCTCCGGACGCGGCGCTGCCGGCGTTGCGGACGGTCGCGTTCAGCGTGATCTGGTCGGTCTCGACGGGGCTCGCCGGCGTGAACGACGTGCCGGTGACGGTGAGGTCGGGGTTCGGGGCAGGGGTGCCGAACACCTGGATCTCCGCCACCTGCGCGCCGGGCGCACCCGTGTTGGACGTGATGCGCAGCTGCACGTCGGCGACGCGCGCCGACAGCCCGATCGTGACGCTGTTGCCGGTCGACGGGTCCCAGCGGTAGTCGCGCCCCGCGACGAGGCTCGTGAAGCCGGTGGCGGTCTGCTCGCGGCCGAGGACCTCGACGTTCTGCGTGCGGGCGCCCCAGATCGCGTCGGGGTTGAGCTTGACCGCGATCGAGCTGAGGTCCGCGTTCGATCCCAGTTGGACGGTCAGGATGCCGGGGAGGCCGTTGGATTCCCAGTAGGTGCCGAGGTTTCCGTCGTTGGCGTTGGCCGCGACGAAGTTGTGCACGTTGTGGTTGGCCGTGACGGGCCTGCCCTGCGCGAGGTTCGTGCCGGTGGTCCCTTCCCTCGTCACGGAGTTGCTGGCGGGGGACTGGTTGCCCGCCGCGTCCTTCGCGATCACGTGGTAGGTCACCCGCAGGCCGTCGGGCTGGCTGTCGGTGTGGGTGGTGCCGGTGACCGTGGTGCGGAGGCTGCCGTTGGCGTAGACGTCGTAGCCGGTGACGCCGACGTTGTCCGTGCTCGCGTTCCAGGTGAGCCGGATCTGCCCGGCCTGGGGCTGGGTGAAGGCGAGGTTGCCCGGTGCGGTGGGCGCCTGCGTGTCACCCGTCGTGGGACCGTGGACCTCGAACTCGCTGATCTGACCCGCCGGCCAGCCGGTGTTCGCGGTGATCCGCAGCCGGACGAACCGCGTGGTCGCCGCGGTGAAGTCGATGGTGACGGTGTTGTTCGCGGCGGGGTTGAACTCGTACCCCCTGCTCGGCACCAGGTCGGTGAAGGTGTTTCCGTCCGTGCTGCCCTGGACGGCGAGGGTCTGCGTGCGCGTGCCCCAGTTCGCGGTCGGTAGCTTCAGCACGACCTGGTCCGCTTTCAGCGCGGCACCGAGATCGGCCTGGATCCATTGTGGGAACGCGTTGTTCGCGCTCTCCCAGTACGTGCCCTGGTTGCCGTCACCGGCGTTGCCGGGCCCGTAGCTCTGGTTGGTGCTGCTGGCGCTGTAGGTGGCCTGGAGCGTGGCACCGACCGCGGCTTCGTGGACCTCGAGCTTGGCCGTGGTCTTCGTGGCGCGGACGTGCTTCACGAGCGTCGGGTCGACCTGGAACGTGACCTTGCCGTTGGAGAAGGCGTGCGGCGCTTCCGCGACGAGCGTCGACCAGCCTCTGCCGTCGAGACTCGTCTGCACGGCGAAGGTTTCGGTGCTGTTCCTCGGGGCGGAGAGCGTGACCTGGTCGATGCGGGTCTGCTTCTGCAGGTCCAGGCGCACCGGCGCGGCCTGCGCGGCAGGGGAGACGGTCAGGGTGGCCGCGGCGGTGATCAGTGCTGTCAGCGGGGCTAGCAGGGAGCGAACGCGTGTCGTCGGTGACATGGCGTGCTTGGCCCTTCTCGGTGGGGACGCGAGGGGGTGTGGCGCGCCTCACCGTAGAAGTGACCAGCAGATTACCGCAATATCTCGACGTGATTGCGCAAATTTGCGACATCAAGCTCTGAACAGGAAAGATGCGTCGCAGTTCGGGGCGCTGAACCCGGTCGTCGACGGTGCAGGGGCGATCACCAGCGGCTGGGTGATGGCAGGTGCGAGAGGTTCGCTTCCGAACGTCCGCTCAAAATTGATTCCGGCTCGATGGGCTTCGCTTGCGTTGGCTTGCTGCCTGTTTGCATCGCTTGCGAAAGCGTTGCGCAAGTTTCAGAGCTTCGCGAAGAACCTTCTGGCTCGGTTCAGCAGATCCAACCTGTGCTCACGCTTTCTGAGGGAGTGCCCCTCGCCGGGGTAGACGACGAGTTCGGAGTGCTTCACGGCCCTGTGCAGCAGTTCGGCTTGCTCCAGCGGCACGTTGGTGTCGTCAGCGCCGTGCACGATCAACAACGGCGTGCGGATTCGGTCCGCGTAGGTGAGCGGGCTGTGCTCCGGCCCGTCGCCCAGTGCCGCCTCGAAAGCGCCCCACTCGCCCGTCGCGATCAGCCTGGGCCAGTCGGAGATGCCCGCGCCCACGAGCGCGGCCTTGAACCTGTCGGTCCGCGTGGCCGCCCAGGCGGCCGTGAACCCGCCGTGACTCCAGCCGGAGATGCCGAGCCGATCGGGATCGGCGACCCCTTCGGAGACGAGGAGGTCGATGCCGGTCTCGATGTCGTGCCACTCCTCCTGCCCGACCCGTTTCGAGACGCTCGCGGCGAACTCGTGCCCTCTGCCCAGGCTCCCCCTGGGGTTGGGCAGGAAGCTCGCGAACCCCTGATGCGCGAACCACTGCGCCGACGGCACCCACTGGAGCTGGAGGTCGTCGGCCCAGCGGTCGTAGGGGCCGCCGTGGACGAGGGTGATGAGCGGGAACGGCCCGCCGTCGCGGGTTCTGCCGATCGGGAGTACGAGGAGGCCGTCGAGGTCGAGCCCGTCCTGCGCCCGGTAGCGCAGGCGTTCCTGTGTGCCCCAAGGGATGCCGTCGATGCTCGCGCGCGGTTTGTGCGAACCCTTGATGCGGGCGAGCAGGCCACCGCCGAGGCGGTGGAACTCGGTGTCCAGTCCGGTCGCGACCACGACGATCGGCGCGTCGTCGTCGTCCTGCACCAGCTCGACCGGGCAGGCCGACATGCCCGCGGTGAGGTTGCGGTGGCGCTGGTCGAACACCGCGTTGCCGCCCTGCAGGTGCGGTGGCGTCAGGGCGAGGTAGACGACCTCGTCGCCCCACCACACCGGGTTGCCCGCGTCGGCGGGAGTGGCACCGAGATCGGTGACGGTGCCGTCGGTCTCGACGACGTGGAGCGCGGGGTTGAGCAATCCGGGGTCGATCTTCGGACTGGACCAGGTGATCACCGCGAGCCGGCCGTCGGGGTGCCGCGCGACGTCGGCGACGTGACGACCGGGGATGGTCACCGTGTGGGCTGTGTTCCTGGTTGGCGGCGGCGCGCAGTGGTCGAGCACCATTTCGTCGGTCAGTTCACGCGCCGCCGTCCCCATGATCCCCAGGCTAGCGGAGCAGGTAGGCGTTGATGATCGTCTGCTCCACGGTCTGGCCGTGCCCGGACGCCTTGGCCCGCAGGGAAACCGACTTGGCGGTGCTCGGGTGGGCGAGCAGCACGCGGTTGCTCGTGACCGGGGTCGCGCGCCACGTCGTGCCGTTGTCGTAGGAGACCTCGACGGACGTGATCCTCACCGAGCCGGTCTGCGACTGGGTCGAGATCGGCACCGCCAGCATCCGGCCGGCCTGGGCGTAGCCGTCGTCGTCGAGCTGCGGGGTGAAGCGGATGACGCTCAGCGGCAGCGCTGTCCGCTCGGCCGTGGTGTCGCTGCGGAACGTCCAGACGCCGGACACCTTGGTGCTCAACGGGTTGTCGCGGGTCGCAGTGGTTTCCAGGCGGTAGTTCGCGGCGCCCGGTTCGACGTCGAGCAGCGCCCAGCCCGCCTCGGCTGTTTCGACGGCCTTCACGTTGTCGCGGTAGAGCGTGGTCCTGGCCTCGGTGACGGGGCCGTAGCCCTCGTTCCCCGCGTTGTCGCCGTAGAGCGGGACGGTGATCCGGACCAGGTCGCCGGTGCGGAACGAGTGCGGGACGTCCCGCGTCTCGGGCAGCGCTGGGCCGAACACCGCGCGGTTGAACGGTTCCAGGTAGGAGCGGCCCGGGCGGTAGTGCCTGAGCGGACCGACGAGTGCGCCGATGTTGCCGGTTTCGTCGAACAGGTTGAACCTGCGCGACCAGTCACCGCCCTCGCCGCCGTAGTGCTCGGTGCGCGAACCCGGGGCCAGGTTGTCGAGCGAGCCGTAGCCCCAGTCGGCGCGGCCCTCGGGCGCCGAAGTGTGGCCGATGCTGGCGCTCTGGCCCGGTTTGAGCGCCGGCATGTCGACCTTGACGGTCGCCAGGTCTCTCTTCGCGACGGTCTTGTTCAGGCCGTTCGGTGCGGATCCCTTGCGGTACCAGGCGAGTCCGTAGAAGTCGGGGCCCGCGTTCCAGAACGTCGCGATCTTGCCGGTCACCTCGGTCGAGTCGGGGCCGAGGCTCGCGACGCCGAGGTGGTCGATCACGCCGCCGACGGAGAAGTTGCCGATGGTGTAGCTGGTGCCGTTGAGGGTGCGTTCGAAACCGGTCTGCAGCAACGAGAGTTGCGCGCTGACCGGGAGCTTCACGTGGACCGGTTTCGCCTGCCGTGCGTCGAGGTCGATCGTCGTGGCGCCGGTGACGGTGAGGTTCGGGTAGTTGATGACGTCGTGGGTGTAGGGGCCGCTGGACGACATGACGCTGCCCGTGAGGACGTACCGGCCCTTGGCGAGGCGGGCGACGCCGGTCTCGCTGTTCGGCCAGACGCGGGCGCCGGTGTCGACGTTGATCAGGAACGCGAAGGTCGAGTTCGTCTTCGCGCCGGACCGTTCGGTTCCGGTGATCGTGACGTCGTAGCTCTCGACCTCCAGGTCGGCGACGACGGCCGTGCGCACGCCGCTCGCGACCACCGCGCCGCCGAAGACGCCTCCCGCCGGTTGCTCGGCGATGTCCGCGGTGACAGTGGCGGTCGCGGAGCCGTTGGGGGGAACGGTGAGCTTCGCGGGGGAGACGCTGAACAGGCTGCCGTTCGTCTCGGTGGTGAGGTCGAGGGTGACGGGCTCCGAGCCCGCGTTGGTGTAGGTGATCTCCTTCGTCAGCGTGCCCGAGTGCGGCCACCGGTGGGAGCCGAAGCTCACGCTGGTCGGGTTCGAGGTCACGTTCTGCTTGATCAGCTTGGCGACGTCGACGCGGCCGGAGCCCTGTTCGAACGGGGTCAGATTCGCCGTCGGCGTGGTGCTGCCGGTGAGGCTCGCCTTGAGCGTCGCGCCGGTGAGGTTCGGGCGCTGCTGGCGCAGGAGGGCCGCCGCGCCCGCGACGTGCGGCGTGGCCATCGACGTGCCGTCGAGGGAGGTGTAGCCGTCGGCGACGGGCGGGCCGATCCTGCCGTCGGAGTGCAGGGCGGCGACGATGCCGACGCCGGGCGCGGTGAGGTCGGGCTTGAGCGTGCCGGCCTTGGTAGGCCCGCGGCTCGAGAACTCCGCGATCTTGTTCTGGTCGTCGACGGCGCCGACGGTGAGCGCGGCGTCGGCGGTGCCGGGTGACCCGATGGTGCTGGTGGTGGGGCCGCTGTTGCCGGCGGCGACCACGAACAGAGTGCCCTTGTCGGCGGTGAGGCGGTTGACTGCCTCTTCGAGGGGCTCGATCTCGGGCGTGTCGTAGCCGCCGAGGCTCATGTTGACGACCTGGGCGCCCTGCTCGACGGCCCACTCCATGCCGGCGATGATCTGGCTGTCCTGGCCGGACCCGTTGTCGCCCAGGACTTTCACGTCCAGGATGCGCGCGTCCGGCGCCACGCCGCGGTACTTGCCGCTGCTCTTCGCGCCGGTGCCCGCGATGATCGACGCCACGTGCGTGCCGTGGCCGTAGTGGTCGCCCGCGTCGGGGGAGGACGTGAAGTTGCGTTCGCCGATCTCGCGGTCGGCGAGGTCGGGGTGGGTCTGGTCGACGCCGGTGTCGAGGACGGCGACGGTGGTGCCCTTGCCGGTGAAGCCCGCCGCGTAGGCCGCCGGGGCGTTGATCTGGGGGACGCTGCGGTCGAGGGTCGCCTCGCGCTTGGCGTCGAGCCAGATCTTCTTGATGCCGGATGCCGACATGTCCAATGTTGACATTCCAGATGTCGACTTGGTGGATGTTGACATTCCGACAACCGGCGTCTTCGTCGCATCGAACGCGACGCCGTTGATGCTGGTCAACTGGATGCCCGACTGGGCGTGGAGGGTGCCCTCGGGGTAGGTGACGATCACCGGAAGGGCGCCGCCGTACGTGGCGAGCTCGGTGACGTCGAAGAGGCGTTCGTCGAGACGGCCGTTCGCGATCAGCGGCATGGCGTCGTTCGGCACCACGTACTCGTGGCCCTGCGCGGTGTAGGTCGTGAACATGACCTGTTCACGGCCGGGCGCCGGTCTGATCGCCCGTTGGCCGGTGAGCACCTGATCTCCGGTGATGAGCGTGACGGTCGGCCGTGACGCTGATGGGGACGCTGATGGGGCGGCTGCTCGCGGGGGAGAGGCATGGGCCTGTCCGGCGGTGAGCAGGGCGCCGGCCAGTACGATGACTCCGAGTAGGCGCACCCGGTCCTCCGTAGGTCGTGAGAGCGTTCTCACGGACCGTAGTGAGGTGCCCACCCGGGTGACAAGGTCTACACCAATTTCCGGGACGCCTTAATCTTTCCGCCATGACGGGCCTGCGCGAACGCAAGAAGGCGGCTACCAGGGAAGCCCTGGGGGACGCCGCATGGAGCCTGTGCGTGCAGCACGGCCTCGACCGGGTGACGGTGGAGCAGATCGCGCGGGCCGCCGGGGTGTCGCTGCGGACGTTCTTCAACTACTTCTCGTCCAAAGAGGACGCGGTCATGGCCGGCGACAAGCAGACGGCCGAGACGTTCGTGCGGGAGTTCGCGGCCAGGCCCGACGACGAACCGGTCCTCGTCGCGTTGCGCGGGGCGCTGCAGTCGATCTACCCGCAGCACGTCGACCTGGAGCGCCTTCGCCGGTCGCGTGAACTGCGTCGCCACCCGGCGCTGCTGCCGCACGTGTTCGCCGCCTACTCCGCCCGTGAGCAGGAGCTGACCGCGGCGATCGCGGAACGGTGCGGGCTCGACGCTTCGGTTGACCCGTACCCGGCGGTGACGGCGTCCACGATCCTCGCGACGTTGCGCGCCGTCGTGCAGTGGTGGCTGGACACGCCGCAGGCCTCGGAGCGGTACACGGCGGCCGAGCTGGTCGGCCGCATGATCGACCAGCTCGGCGCAGGTTTCACCAGGTGACTGGCAGTTCGTGCACTCCGTAGATCGACATGTCGGTGCGCAGCGGCACCTCGTCCGCGGGAACGGCGAGCTTCAGCGTCGGCAGCCTGCGCAGCAGTTCGGTGAAGGCGACGGTCATCTCCACGCGCGCGAGCTGCTGGCCGAGGCACTGGTGGATGCCGTGCCCGAAAGCCACGTGGTGCCCGCGCGGCCGGTCGACGTGCAACTCGTGCGGGTTGTCGTACTGGCTCTCGTCGCGGTTCACCGCCGGCACCGACACCACGACGGTCTCGCCGGCCCTGATGGTGGCGCCGCCGATCGTGACGTCCTCCTTGGCGTGCCGCGAGACACCCATGCTGATGATCGACAGGTAGCGCAGCAGCTCCTCGACCGCGTTCTCGGCGAGCTCGGGGTGCTCGCGCAGCTTGGCGAACTCGTCGGGGTGTTCCAGCAGTGCGAACGTGCCGAGCGCGAGCATGTTGGCCGTCGTCTCGTGGCCGGCGATGAGCAACAGGTTCGCGATGCCGGTGAGCTCGTCGGTGTTGAGGTCGGTGTCGCGGACGAGCCCGGACAGCAGGTCGTCTCCCGGTTTCTTCTGCTTGTCGCGGACCAGTGACCGCATGAACAGGCCCAGGTCCGTGTTGACCTTGATCTGCTCCTCGATGGTCGTGGTGAGGCTGAGCAGCTTGGCCGTGCGGCGCTGGAACTCGTCGCGGTCGCCGTAGTCGACGCCCAGCAGCTCGCAGATCACCAGCGACGGCACCGGCAGCGCGAAGTCGTGCACCAGGTCCGCGGGCGGCCCCTTCTCGATCATCGCGTCGAGCTGCGCGGTGACGATCTCGTGCACCCGCGGCGTCAGGTCCCGCATCCGCCGCACGGTGAACTGCCCGGTCAACAACCTGCGGAAACGGGTGTGCTCGGGGGCGTCCATGAAGATGAACGACCCGGCCCTGCGCTGCGGCGGGAACAGCTCGGCGTGCAGCTCGGGCGAGATGAGCTTCCTGGCGCGCGGGCTGTTGATCCGGTCGGAGCTCATCCTGGGCTCGGCGAGCACCGCCCGCGCCTCCTCGTGCCCGGTGACGAGCCAGACGGTCTCACCGTTGTGCTCGATCCGGTGGATCCGCCCCTGCCCGCTCAACTCGGTCAGCCCGCTGGCCGGGTCGAACGGGCATCCGTCGCGCTTGGTGAGTTCGGAGGGCAGCTGCGGGCGGATGAGCTCCTGAGCGCTGCGCTGCCGCTCGGCCGTGGTCATGGCCTCTCCCTGTCTGACCCGGCGTGACCAGGTCGTGGCTCGGCGTCACTCCCACGCTACCGAAACTTGCGCGACGTGCAAGATTTTTAACGGGTCTTTAGGGTTCGGCCTTCAGGGCTTGAGGCTGGGGTCCTCGGGCTGGGGTCTTCAGACTGCGAACACCTGGGAGTCGTCCGCGAACGCCTTGAACTCGAGCGCGTTGCCCGCCGGATCCAGTAGGAACATCGTCCACTGCTCGCCCGGCTCACCCTTGAACCGCACGTACGGCTCGATGACGAACTTCGTCCCGGCGCCGTGGAGCTTCTCGGCCAGGACCTGGAACTCCGGCACGGTCAGCACCAGCCCGAAGTGGGGCACGGGCACGTCGTGCCCGTCGACGGGGTTGCTGACCCGCTCGGTACGCGGGGCGAGGTGCGTGACGAACTGGTGGCCGTGCAGGTTCCAGTCGACCCAGGTGTCCGAGCTCCGCCCCTGCTCCAGTCCGAGGATCTCGCCGTAGAAGCGGCGCGCGGCGTCGAGGTCGTCAACGGGCATCGCGAGGTGAAAGCGTGGGATGTTCGTCATGTAGCAATGTTAACATTGCTACATGACGGTGGGACCGGCACGCAGGCGAGGCCTGAGCAGCGAGGTCGCGGACGTGATCCGCGAGGCGATCTTCGACGGCCGCTACGCACCGGGCGCGCCCCTGCGGGAGGTGGAGCTGTCGGAGGCCCTGAAGGTCAGCCGCGGCCCGATCCGCGAGGCCCTGCAGTCGCTGGAACGAGAGGGCCTCGTCCGCACCGAATGGCACCGCGGCGCAACGGTGACGGCCCTGTCCGTGCAGGACGTCGCCGAACTGGACAGCCTGCGCGGCGCCCTGGAAGTCCTGGCTGTCCGCCGAGTGGTCGACCAGGCCTCCGACGAGTCACTGGAGCTGATCGAAAAGGCCGCCACCGCCATGGACCGCGCCGACACCCCACACGAGATGGTGCGGTGCGACATAGCGTTCCACGACGCCGTGTACGCGGCCGCCGCCCACTCGCGGCTGACCCGGGCCTGGCAGGCGATCAGGTCGCAGGTGCACCTGTTCCTGATCACGCGGGTGAACGTGAGCACGCACGGCTACCTGGAGCAGATCCGCGAGGAGCACCGCGACCTGGTCGCGGCGCTGAGGCTGGGCAACGTCGACGGGGCGCTGAAGCTGTTCGCGGAGCACCGCAGGCACGCGTTCGACGTGCTCACGTCGGGCACGTCCGCGGAGGCGTGAGGTCGTGACATCGTCGCGGTCGCGGGGTGTGAGGGGCGTACGTGTGGGTTCGACGCAGCGCACGCGCCAAACCGCTGGTTCCGCGCTGCCATACAGCTAGCCAAACTCCCATCCGTCGCTGTTCCTGTTGGCGCGAAAAGCACGTTCGGGCCATCTAGCGGCCCGAACGTGCTTTTCGCGCCAAAAACCAGGCAGCGCGGTTGCGGACCAGGTGCTTAGAACCGGGGAGACGACAGCGTCCGCCCGCAGCGACGCGAGCTCGCCCACTGGCGACGCCACCACCCCGACCTGCCTCGACCCGCTAGAGCCACCCGTGCTCGTGCGCCACCTGAAAAGCCTCCGCCCGACCCCCCACTCCGAGCTTCGCCACCACCGCAGCCAGGTGGTTCCGCACCGTCCCTGCCGACAACGAGGTGCGCGCGGCGATCTCCGCCACCGGCGTGCCGAACTCGCTCAGCCTGAGCACCTCCAGCTCCCGTTGCGTCAGCGGGCACGGGGGTGCTGCCAGCGCGTCGGCTGCCAGGGCCGGGTCCACCCAGCGCGAGCCCGAGTGGACGCGGCGGATCACGTCGGCGAGTGTGCCGCCGGGGGAGCCCTTGGGCAGGAAGCCCTTTGCTCCCGCCTGCAGCGCCTGTTGCAGGTGTGGGGGTCGGCCTCGGCCGGTCAGGATCACCACCGCGCACGACGGCAGGGTCCGCGCCAGTTCCTCGGTGACCTCCAGGCCGTCGAGCAGGGGCATCTGCAGGTCGACCACGGCCACGTCGGGGCGGTGAGCGAGGGCTGCCTCTACGGCCGCCCTGCCGTCGCCGGCTCGGGCTACCACCTCCAGGTCCGGCTCCAGGTCCAGCAGGGCCGCCAGGGCGTCGCGGATCAGCTCCTCGTCGTCGGCCAGCAGCACCCTGATCACGCGGGCACCACGACCTGCAGCGTGAACGAGTCGGCCGACTGCTCCACGGACACCTTGCCTCCCACCGCGACCAGGCGTTCGCTCATGCCGCGGAGGCCGTTGCCGGAACCGGACGGCTTCTCGGTGCCGTCGTTCGTGACGGTCATCCGCACCTCCCCGTCCACGACCGCGACGTCGATCATGCACCACGTCGCGTGGCTGTGGCGCAGGACGTTCGTGCACGCCTCGCGCAGCGCCAGGGCGAGTTGGGTGGCGCTCTCGCCGTGCACCGGGACTTCCGTGACGGTGCAACGGATGCCGGCCTCACGCAGGACGTTCCGCACCGCCTCCAGCTGCTCGGGCAGGTTCACCGCGCGGTAGCCGTGCACCGCGTCGCGCACTTCCTCCAGCGCCGAGGAGGCGAGCCGTTGCGCCTCGAACGCTTCAACAGCCGACCGCTCCGGATCGGTCGGAGCCAACCGGCCGGCCAGTTCGGCCTTCAGGGCGATCACGGTGAGGCGGTGGCCGAGCAGGTCGTGCACGTCGCGGGCGAACCGCAGCCGCTCCTCGCTCACCGCCAGCTCCGCCTGCGCCTCACGGCCCGCCCGCGCCTGGGCCAGCAGGCCGGCGAACCACATCGGCAGGCCCGCCATCGCGATGATCGTCGCCCCGACCGCCAGCGCGATTATCTGGTACGTGGTGGCGTAGTGGGCGACGAACGCGCCGACCACCCCCGTCAGCACGACCGCGCAGATCGCCGCCAGCCACCGCCACACGCCGGTCAGCAGCAGTGGCGCGAAACCGGCCGCGGCGCCGCCGATCCACGCCCACGTGGACATCTCGCGGGGACCGACGGGCGCCACCAGCGGGATCGAGATCAGGGTCGCCGCCACGAGCACCCAGACGGGGCCGCCGCGCAACGTCACCGCGTACGCGACTGCCAGCACCAGCAGTCCGAGCACGCCGAGCCAGCGCGTGGCGGACGGTTCGCGCAGCACCGCGATCAGCGGCACGACGAGACAGCTCGCCCACAGCACGTGCAGGGTTCCGCGCAGCGCGGTGTGCGGAAGATCGTTCATCGCCATCAGCCTAGAACCACTTCAGCAGGATCGTGACCGCTACGACCAGGTCGAACACTCCGCAGAACTCCGACCACCAGCGCGGCACGACGGCGTTGCGCACGTGGTGCACGAGATCCCACACGGCGTGCGCACCCCACCCGAGAGCGATCAGCAAGACCCCGAGCGAAGGCGACGCCACGATCACCGCAGCGGCCAACACGACGTACACGCCGAACACCGCGAGTTGCAGCTGTGGCGCGCGTCGGCCCCAGAACAGGTACGCCGCCTGGCACAGCAGCAGCGTCCAAACGGGAGGTACGAGCGGCGTCTGCCAGAAGTCGAACGACAGGGCCAGAGCAACAACCATCGGCCAACGGTCGCCCAACGCGCGTATGACCGGATTCGTAGTAGGTGTCCCGTGCTCGTGCCGGTAGCGGATCATCACGGCGACCATTGCGAGCAGCATCAGCACGTGCCCGCCCATCTCCACCGCATCACCGTCGAGCACGCCGAGCCAGTACGGCACGAACAGCACGAGGTACGGCACGAACATCGCCGCGGACATCTCGAAGATCCGGCCATGACCGCGATAGCGCATCCACAACGCCATGGGCACGGACATCGACACCGCCATCCACAGGGCGGCGAACTCGACGCGCTCAGGTGTCCACAGGGGCCCCAGCAGAGCCATCCCGATCAGCATCGCCGCGAGCATCTCGAACCCGTGGCGGACCAGCGGCCTGACCGCCGGAGAAACCGTTGTCGTCATGCCTCAAGAGTCGAGGCGACGCCCGGCAAGCCCCATCCGTGCGGTGTCATGACTTTTCTGTGCAGAACGCACAGACGGCCTATGCGCTCACCTCGGCCCAGATGGTCTTGCCACCGACGAAGTCGCGCGTACCCCAGCAACGAGAGATCTGGGCGATCAACAGCAGTCCACGCCCCCGCGAATCACCGAGCCGTGACTCGCCCAAGTGCGGAAGCTCGGCCGGAGTGTGGTCGTCCACCTCGATGCGGATGACGTCGGCGTGCCTATGCACCCGCACGGTCCGTGGCCCCTCAGCGTGCTCGTAGGCGTTGCTGGCAAGTTCTGTGCACACGAGGAGCACGTCGAGCCGAATGTCCTCAGAGAGATCTCTGACAAGACTGCACGCCCACGCGCGCACGGCGGCCAGATCGGGCTTGTCCTCCGGCAGGGCGTACACGGTCCTCGCGGAGGCGCTGAGCACCTCGGGAGCATCCATCTCTTTCCCCACCTCGTTTGCCTGAGGCCCTCCTGGCTGCTCAAGATGGCCGTCAGGGTGCGAAATACCACCACGCGTGCTACCCCAAACGTGTGGACGGTTATGGCTTCAACCTCGCTCTGGTCGCTGTGCTGGTGCTGCTCAACGCGGCCTTCGCGGGCAGCGAGATGGCGCTGGTGTCGTTGCGGGAAGGCCAGTTGCGGTCGTTGGAGCGCGAAGGACGCCACACGCTCGTGCGCCTCGCACGCGATCCGAACAGGTATTTCGCGACCATCCAGATCGGCATCACGCTGTCCGGTTTCCTCGCCTCGGCGACGGCGGCCGTCTCTCTCGCGCAGCCTCTCGTGCCGTTGCTGGAATTCCTCGGTGCAGCGGCAAACGGGGTCGCTATCGCGCTGGTCACCATCATTCTCACGTTTGTCACGCTGGTGCTGGGGGAACTGGCGCCCAAGCGCCTGGCGATGCAGTACGCGGTGCGCTGGTCGAAGATCATCGCTCGCCCGCTCGACCTGCTGTCGACCGTGTCACGGCCGGTGGTGTGGTTGCTCAGCAAGTCGACCGACCTCGTCGTCCGGATCTTCGGCGGCGACCCGGACGCCGACGACGAGCAGATGTCGGCGGAGGAACTGCGTGATCTCGTTGAGGTGCAACAGCACCTGAACCCGGAGCAGCGCACGATCATGACCGGCGCGCTGGAGATCCACGAACGCAAGCTGCGCGAGGTCCTGGTCCCGCGCCGCCTGGTCACCGTCCTCGACGCAGGTTTGGACACCGCGACCGCACGGGAAATCTTGGCGAGGTCCGGACACTCACGGGCCCCGGTGACGAAGGACGGTCACCTGGACGACGTGGTCGGTGTGGTGCACCTGCGCGATCTGCTAGACGACGACGTGGCGCTCGCGGACGTGGTGCGGCCCGCGATGGTCCTGCCGGACTCCGTGCGCGTCACGGACGCGTTGCGGCGCATGAAGGCCGAGCACGAACAGATGGCACTCGTCGTGGACGAGCACGGCGCGGTCGGCGGCATCGTGACGCTGGAGGACCTGCTCGAGGAGATCGTCGGCGAGATCTACGACGAGACCGACTCGGACGTGGTCGCGGTGCGGGCGGAGGCGGACGGCTCGATCGAGCTGCCCGGCACGTTCCCGGTGCACGACCTGCCGGACGTCGGCGTCGAGCTGCGGGACCCGCCTGCCGGCCCGTACGCGACGATCGCAGGCCTGGTGCTGGTGCTCCTCGGCCGCATCCCTGAAGAACCCGGCGATGTGGTGGAGGTCTCCGGCTGGAAGATCGAGGTGCTGGCCGTCGAGCACCACGCGATCACGAAGGTGAGGCTGAGGTCACAGCCCGAACCGCGGAATGACCAAGGCCTCTGAACCGTTACACAGTGTGCACTGCCGCTGCTCCGCAGACGGCGGCGAGTTTCGTCGGGGAGTCGGTCGTCCGGCCACCGCTTCGCGCCGAATCGCCTGCGGCGGTTGACCCGAAGGGGCGACCGGACGACCGACACGAAACTCGCGTACAGCGTCACGCACCTACCTGCTACCGGAAGGGGATTTGTCATGCCCGCAGATCTGAAGAACCGCGTGTCCGGGCAGCAGGACGCGGACCTGGTCGGCCAGTACCTGCGCGACGTCGGCGGCACTCCGCTGCTCACCGCGTCCGAGGAGGTCGACCTCGCCAAGCGCATCGAGGCCGGTGTCTACGCGGCGCACCTCCTGGAGACCGGCGACAGCTCGCACGACCGCCGGCTGCTCCGGCGCATCGCCGCCGAGGGCGAGCGCGCCAAGGACCACATGATCCGCGCGAACCTGCGCCTGGTCGTGTCGGTCGCGAAGAAGCACTCGTTCCGCGGGCTGCCGTTCCTGGACGTCGTGCAGGAGGGCAACCTCGGCCTGATCCGCGCGGTCGAGAAGTTCGACTACGCCAAGGGCTACAAGTTCTCCACCTACGCGATGTGGTGGATCCGTCAGGCGATCGAACGGGGTCTCGCCGAGCAGACCCGCACGGTCCGCCTGCCGGTGCACGTCGTGGAGGAGGTCAACAAGCTCAAGAAGATCGGCCAGAAGCTCTCCGCGGCACTGGGCCGGGAGGCGACGGTCGAGGAGATCGCCGTCGAGGCCAAGTGTTCCGCGAGCCGCGTCCAGGACCTCCGTGACGCCGCACGCACCTGCGTGTCGCTGGAGACGCCGGTCGGCGACGAGGGCGACTCGGTGCTGGGCGACCTGATCCAGGACACCGACGGCGTGTCGGCGCCGGATCTCGTGGAGCGCCAGGAGTTCACCGACGGCGTGCGGTCCCTCTTGGACGTCCTGCCCGCACGGCAGGTGCGGATCCTGCGCCTGCGCTTCGGCCTGGAGGACGGCCGTGAGCGCACGCTCCAGGAGGTCGCCGAGGAGCTCGGGCTGACCCGCGAGCGGATCCGTCAGCTGGAGAAGCAGTCGCTGGCGGTGCTCAAGCAGTCTGGCCGCCCGGACGAACTTTTCGCGCTCGCCGGCTGACAACCGTACGAAAGTCGCTTGTACTCACCGTTGTCTCAACTAAAGATTCATCACGTCCGCTTGCGGACTGACGCTGTTTCGCAACCGCGTGTGAACGCATCTCCATGGGCCGTCGAGGGCCGGCCCGCGTTCGCACGCGGTTTCCCTGCAAACAAGGAGCAGTGATGAATCGACGCACCCTGCGCACGCTCGGTGTGGCGGCGGTTGCCGCCGTCGGTACGGTGTTAGCGCTCCCACAGGCTGTGGCCGCACAGCCCGAGGGGCAGATCCTCGCGGAGAACGCGCCGAACTCCGTCCAGGACAGCTACATCGTGGTGCTCAGAGACAACGCCATGGCGCGTGAGGCCGTTCGGGGCAACGCCGACGGCCTGGTCGGGCGCTACGGAGGCAAGATCGGCTTCACCTACAAGGCCGCCTTCAAGGGCTTCTCCGCCACCATGTCGGCCTCGCAGGCCAAGCGCCTCGCGGCCGACCCGGCGGTGGCCTACGTCGAGCAGGACCGGACCGTCCAGGTACTGGGCGACCAGCTCAACCCGCCGTCGTGGGGCCTCGACCGGGTCGACCAGGCCGACCTCCCGCTGAACAGCAAGTACAGCTACAGCACGGACGCCGCCAACGTCACGGCGTACGTGATCGACACCGGCATCAACTACGACCACGCCGACTTCGGCGGGCGCGCGAGCTTCGGGTTCGACGCGTTCACCGACGGCCGCAACGGCAAGGACTGCCAGGGTCACGGCACGCACGTGTCCGGCACGGTCGGTGGCGCCACCTACGGCGTGGCCAAGAACGTCAAGCTCAAGGCCGTCCGCGTGCTCAACTGCTCCGGCGGCGGCTCCGTCTCCACCGAGGCGGCGGGCGTCGACTGGGTCACGGCCAACGCCGTGCTGCCGGCCGTCGCGAACATGAGCCTCTACACCGGTACCGCGAACGAGCCGAGCCGCGTCCTCGACGACGCCGTCCGTGCGTCGATCCAGCGCGGTGTCACCTACGTCGTCGCGGCGGGCAACTTCAACGACGACTCCTGCAAGTACTCGCCGCAGCGCGTCACCGAGACGATCAACGTCATGGCGACGGCCAGGACCGACGCCCGCGCGTCGTTCTCCAGCTACGGCACCTGCAGTGACCTGTTCGCGCCCGGACAGGACATCGTTTCGGCGTCCTACAGCAACAACACCGGCACCGCCACGATGAGCGGCACGTCGATGGCCTCGCCGCACGTGGCGGGCGCGGCGGCGCTGTACCTCGCGGACAACCCCGGCAAGACCCCGGCCGAGGTGCAGGCCGCGATCATCGCCGCGGCCACGCCGAACAAGGTCACGAGCGCCGGCACCAACTCGCCGAACCGCTTGCTGCGCACCAACACCGGCGGCGTTCCGGGTGTCAGCGTGACCAACCCCGGCGCGCAGACCACCGCGCTGAACGGCACGGCGAACCTGCAGCTGTCCGCGTCCGGCGGCACCGCGCCGTACACGTGGTCGGCCACCGGGCTGCCCACCGGCCTGTCGATCGGTTCCTCGAACGGCCTGGTCACCGGTACCGCGACCACCGCGGGCACCTACAACGTGACCGTCACGGCCACGGCGTCGGCGGGCGGTTCGGGCAGCACGTCGTTCACGTGGACGGTCGGCTCCGCGACGTGCGGCAAGCAGACCAACGACACGGACGTCGCGATCCCGGACACCTCGACGGTGTCGAGCTCGATCACGGTCAGCGGCTGCACCGGCAACGCGTCGGCCACCAGCCAGGTAGAGGTGCACATCAAGCACACCTACCGCGGTGACCTCGTGGTCGACCTGATCGCTCCGGACGGGTCGTCCTACTCGCTGCACAACCGCGCCGGCGGCAGTGCGGACAACATCGACCAGACCTACACCGTCAACCTGTCGTCGGAGACGCGCAACGGCACCTGGAAGCTCCAGGTCCGTGACGCGGCCACCGCCGATGTCGGCACCATCGACACGTGGAGCCTGACGCTGTGAGTCAGCGCGTGGCGAGGGTTTCCCGGAACCCTCGCCACGCCACCTCCGTGTCCGGAGTCCGGTCGTGCGGACCCTTCAGCCACACCGCGTACTGCCCGATGTCGTTGAGGCTCCAGCGCAACCGGTAGAGGGCGAGGCCCGCGGCGACGGGTTCGTGGCCGGTCAGCTCGGTGTACCTCGTGAGATCACCGTCCAGCAGGGCGAGGTCGCGTTCGGGCGACGCCAGCCCCACGGTGTCCCAGTCGACCAGGCGGTAGCCGTCCTGTGTGCGGACCAGGTTGCCGGGATGCGGTTCGCCGTGCGTCACGACCAGCCGCGGCGACACCTGCGCGGCCAGCCTGTCGAACTCGCTCAGCAGGTCGCGGATCCTGTCGATGTTCGCGACGAACACCTCGCGTGCGCCGGCGGAGAACGGTCCGCCCACCCACTCACCGGGCGTGGTGAGCAACTCCTCGAGCTCTGCCCGTCCGTCCGGATCGACCGGTGCGATCGGAGCGCCACCGGGTGGTGCGCAACTGTGCAGCTCGGCGAGCAGCGTGAGCACCTCGTCGCGTTCCTCGTCGCCGAACCGGTCGGCGAAGCCACCGGACCTGCCTTCCAGAAGAGGGAACACGCTCAGCGCGTACCGGTCGTTCAAAGGCACGACCGTCTCGCCGCCGTCCGTCCGCAGTGGTGCGACGACGAACGGGAGCCGCAGGGCGGACGCCGTGTCCATCGCGCGCCGCAGCCCGGCGAGCGGATCGGTACCGCAGTGGGACTTGTTGGTCAGGTCGGCAACCGAGGTGAACCACCGGTCTGCCACCGTCCAGTGGTAGTCGCCGAAACCGACCGGTGCGTACGTCAACGACCCGGTGATGCCGAACTCGGCGAGCCCAGACCTCAGGTCGTTCTCGGAGAGCCCGGCGGGACGATCCTCCACAGGTGCCGAGGTTACCTGGCGTGACGGACTCGATGGCACGATGTGCGGCGTGAACGTGCCCGCCGTCCTGCGCACCCTGGCCCGGCTGAGCGCCGCCGAGCAGCCGCAGAAGGTCCAGCTCGACCTGACGAAGGCGGCGGGTCTGCTGTGGCTCGGCGACCACGAACCGGCGTGGCGCGCCATCACCCTCCAGCAGGACGGGGAGCCCGTCACGTGGAACGCGCCGAAGCAGGCACGTGGCCAGGCCGCGCACCTCGCCGCGTTCGACGCGCTGCACCAGGAGGACCGGCTGCTGCGGCTCGGGTGGGCGTTCCTGGCGGGACCCGCGCAGATCGGCGGGCAGCGGCGGCGCGTGTGCCTGCCGTTGATCTCACGGCCCGTGCGCCTGCACAAAGGCGTTGGGGCGTACTACGCCTTCCACGTGGCCGGTGACGCCGGCGTGTTCCCGTGGATCGACGACTGGGCGAAGACGGCGGAACGGGAGGCCGCGCTCGCGCCGACCGAGGAGTGGATCACCGAAACGCTGCGGCAGGCCGGGTTCGACGACGTGCCGATCGTCCGCGAGGACCCCCAGAAGCTGATCTCGGGTGATCAGCTCGCGGTGGCGATGGGGGCCGGGCTGCACGCGGGCGAGCCCGTCGTGACGACCGAGCAGGGGTCGGCGCTGGTCGAGTGGGCCGCGAAGGAGAGCATCGAGGACTCCGCGTTCGCCGCGCTCTACGGGGCCGGCACCGCACCGGACGACCACGACGAGCCGATCAGTTCGGCGTTGCCGCTCAGCCACAGTCAGCAACTGGCCGTGGAGCACGCACGTCGTGCACGGATCACCGTTGTTGGTGGACCGCCTGGTTCGGGCAAGACACACGCCCTCGCCGCGTTGGCGCTCGACGCGGTGGCCACGGGCAAGTCCGTGTTGCTCGCGAGCCGCACCCGCAATGCCGCCGACGTGCTCGGTGCCGCGTTGCGCCGTGCGGGTGGCCCGGTGCCGGTGCTGTTCGGCGACTCCGAACTGCGGCAGGAGATGGCGCGCGAGCTCAGTGACGGGCTCGACGCCACCAGTAGACCGGACCGGTTGAAGGAACTCGACAAGAACCGGCGTGCTGCTGCGGCCGCCGTTGCCCGTGTGGAACGCACGGTCGCACAAGCGTTGAACGATGAGAAGCTCGCCGCGGAAGCGCGCAAGCATCACGCACTGATGGCCGCACATCGTTCCGTGGCACCCAAGGCGTTCGACGCGGGCGTGGATTTCCCACAGCTGTACGGCCTTCTCGAACCGCGCACAGGGTTCCTGAGTGGACTCCGCACCGGTTGGGCGCTCGGCAAAGCACGCAAACTGACCGGCGCGAACCAGGCGTCACCGGAGGACCTCGCCGCCGCGATCGAAGCTGCCGAACAGACGGCGGCCGCGGTCCGGCTCGGGGCGAACGGCGGCACCACGTTCGCCGAGCTGCGGCCGTTGCTGGCCGAGCAGGACACCGCGAGCAGGCAGGCGACCGCCTTGTGGCTCGAGGAGTACTCGGTGAGCCGCCGCGGCTCGGGCGCGCGCCGGGCGGTGGCCGCGCTCGCGAAGGCGTTGCGGTCCGGCCGGGCGGCACGACGGCGCGGGCTGGCGGAGATCGACAGCGCGGACCTCGTGGCAGCACTGCCGTTGTGGGTCGGGACGCTGTCCGACGTGGAGGACATCCTGCCGCCGGTACCGGCGATGTTCGACCTGGTGATCATCGACGAGGCGAGTCACGTCGACCAGCCGCTCGCCGCGCCCGCGTTGCTGCGCGGGCGGTCCGCGGTGATCGGGGGCGATCCGCGGCAGCTGCGGCACGTGTCGTTCGTGAGCGACCAGGCAGTGCAGGCGGCGGTCGAGGCGGAGGGCACGCAGGACCTGCGCGACCGGCTGGACGTGCCGAAGGTGAGCCTGTTCGACGCCGCGGCCGCGACCGCGGGCGTGCACTGGCTCGACGAGCACCACCGCTGCGCGCCGCACCTGATCGGGTTCGCCGCCGCGAAGTTCTACGACGGCAGGATCGCGTTGCTGACCACGCACCCGGCGATCGCCGACGTCGACTGCATCGACACCGAACGCGTCGACGGCGAACGGACCTCGAAGGGGGTCAACCAGGCCGAGGTCGACGCCGTGCTCGCCCACGTCCGCAAACGTGTCGCCACGGGCGTGCGGTCCATCGGTGTCGTGACGCCGTTCCGCGCGCAAGCAGACGCACTCGAAGATGCGCTGCTGAACGAGCTGACGCTGGACGAGATCACCACGGGTGGCGTGCGCGCGGGCACGGTGCACGGCGTGCAGGGCGGTGAGTTCGACGAGGTCGTCATCAGCCTCGCCGCGGACGCCAAACCGGGCGCCTGGCGGTTCGTGAACGACCGCAACCTGCTGGCCGTGCTCACGACCCGTGCGCGCCGCAAGGTCCACGTGATCGCATCAGCACCCGAACCACCCGGACTGATCGGCGAGTACCTGCGGCACGCGGACATCGCGCCGACGGAAACGGCGGGCGCGGACCCCGAGGATACCTGGACGGCTCGGCTGGCCGAGGAGCTGAAAGCCACCGGACTGACCGTGCGCACCGGCTATCCGGTGGGGCAGTGGCGGGTCGACCTCGTGGTGGGGGAGAAGGAAGACGCCGTCGCGGTGGAGACGCGCCCGCATCCGGAAGGGACGCGGGCGCATCTCGCGCGCTGGCGTGCGCTCACCCACGCGGGGTGGCGCGTGCACGACGCGTTCGGCAGCCGGTTCGGCCACGACCCGGCGCGTGCCGCCGTGGAACTGGCTCAGGAGCTCGCACCGGGGTGCTGAGGGCGTCTGCAAGTACCACCAACTCGGTGTTGGTGGTACTTGCAGACGCCGTTACCGCCGGGCGGGCTTGAACAGCGGCTCGACGGCCGCCGCGGTGGGCAGGAACGGGTTCGGGTTCGCCGGGCACACCGTCCCGACGGCGGGCAGCGTTCCGTTGAGCAGGTATGCGTTCGTGTGGTCGGTCGCGCACTTGCTCACCCCGTACGCCGTGTGCCCCCAACCCGCATAAGCGAGCAGACGGCTACCAGCGATCTGTCGGTTCACGGCCTGCGCACCGCGGAAGTCCGTGACACCGTCGAAGTAGTTGCCCACCACCAGAACCGGTGCGTTGGTGCGGGTGCGCCACGGTCCGGTGTAGCGGTCGTGGTTGGTCGGCCAGTTCGCGCACGCCGCGTTGCCCCACCACCACGCCGGCCCGAACTCCGAACCCGCCGCCGCGTACCGAGCGGTCGCCCGGTACGCGCCGAAGTCGCGCGGGAACTCGGTGTCCGCGCACACGTTGCCGTTGTACGCGTCGAAACCGTTGGGGTAGTCCGGTTCCGCGGCCGTGACGGAAAGCCCCGCCGCCGCGTCGGACAGCTGGTCGAACAGCGCCGCGGCGTCCGGCCAGTCGCGCGGCGAGTACATCGCGCCGAGCGCGGCGTTGATCACGGCGTCGTAGGTGTACACCTCGTCGCCGAGCTGGATCGGCTTGGCGCGCACCGAGGCGAGCAACGCGTTCCAGCGCTTCTCCGAGTTCGGCCCGAAGACGCAGTTGGCCTCGTCGCAGTTGCGGAGGAACTCGCGGAACTCCTCCTTGGTCGCGATGCGGTCGGACTCGATCTGCCGCCCGCTCGACCACAGCACCGGGTTGAGCACGCCGTCGACCACGAGCGCACGGATGTTGTTGGGGAACAGGTTCGCGTAGGTGGCGCCGAGGAACGAGCCGTACGAGAAGCCGAGGTAGCTGATCTTGCGGTCACCGACCGCACGGCGCAGCAGGTCCATGTCCCTGGCGACGTCGGCGGTGCTCATGTGCCGCGCGATCGCCTGGTCGTCGCGGCACTCCGGGCCGAGCGAGCGGTAGCGCTCGAAGAACGGGCGTTCCTGGCTCGCCTGGTAGGGGAAACCGGGAATCCCCTCGAAGAACTTGTTCAGATCCGCCTCGCTGGCGAAGCAGTGCAACGGATCGGACTTGCCGATGCCACGCGGGTCGAAGCCGACGATGTCGAAGCGGCCCTGCAGGTTCGCCGACAGCCTCTCGCCCGCACGGAGCGCGAAGTCGACGCCGGAACCACCCGGTCCGCCGGGGTTGAGGAACAGCGACCCGATCCGGTTCGCCTTGTCCGTGGCCGGTTTGCGCGCCAGCGCGATGGTCGTGGTCGCGCCGCGCGGGTTGTCGTAGTCGAGCGGCACCTTCACGGAGGCGCACTCGAAGCCGGGGTGGTCGGGTCCGCAGGCCGTCCAGCCGATCCGGGGGACGCCGGGGTCGGCCTGGACCGCGGGCGTTCCGGTGATCATGAGTGCGGCCGCGGCGGCCAGCACGGTGAGTCGCATCGACAAGCTCCCCTCTTGTCCGCAGAGGGGTCTTCCTACCGGCTCGCGACCGGGACCGTTACCGCCGAAGGTCGTGACCGCCCCAAATGGGACGCCGGTCAGTCCGAACGCCGGTGTTTCTGGCGAACTCCGAGCCGGTCGGCGATCTGGTCGTGGATCGGCGTGCTCATCACGACCGGGCTCGCGGTCTGGGCCTGCGGTGTCGGTCCCGGTGTGTCCTGGTTGTCAGGCATGCGAGGAGCGTAGGCATGGTCATTGCCTCCTCAACCACGCTGATCAAGGAATCACACTCGTCGTACCCCATGAGGTGAATCCGGTTCCCCCGATCTATACCGAGCGTGGGGGTCAGGACCTGCTACAGGACTACGTGTGGGTGTGCCCGATAGGGGTAATCCGGTGTGCCCGGCAACGTGGAATCTCATCGGCCGGACGCGCCGTTTGCGTGATCTCGAGGCAATGTTGAACGATCGGGTTCCTCGCCAGACGAACGTGGAGCGTGAACGATGGTCAGCGGCAAGCCGGGCATCGCGAAGCGGCAGCTCATCCTCCTGACCGGCAGGGCGCACCCGGAGCTCGCGGAGTCGGTGGCCAAGCACCTGGGCGTCGCCATCACGCCGCAGGCCGCCTACGACTTCGCGAACGGCGAGATCTTCGTCCGCTTCGAGGAGTCCGTGCGCGGCGCGGACGCGTTCGTCATGCAGAGCCACAGCGCGCCCATCAACGACTGGCTGATGGAGCAGCTGCTCATGGTCGACGCCCTCAAGCGCGCCTCGGCCAAGCGCATCACCGCGGTCGTGCCGTCGTACCCGTACGCCCGGCAGGACCGCAAGTACGCCGGACGTGAACCCGTCTCGGCGCGGCTCGTCGCGGACATGTTCCGCACCGCCGGCGCGGACCGGATCGTCACCGTGGACCTGCACACCGCACAGGCGCAGGGCTTCTTCGACGGCCCCGTCGACCACCTGCACGCGATGTGGCTGCTCACCGACCACGTCCGTGCGCGGTACCACGGCGAGGACCTCACCATCGTGTCGCCGGACGCCGGGCGGACCAGGCTCGCCGAGAAGTGGGCCGACCTGCTCGGCGGCTGCCCGATCGCGTTCATCCACAAGACCCGTGATCCGTTGCGCCCCAACGAGGTGGTGGCCAACCGCGTCGTCGGTGACGTCGAGGGCCGCACGTGCGTGGTGGTCGACGACATGATCGACACGGCGCTGACGAGCACGTCGGCGGCACGGCAGCTGCTGGAGCAGGGCGCGAAGGACGTCGTCCTGGTCGCCACGCACGGCGTGCTGTCCGGCGACGCCTACGAGCGGCTCGTCGCCAGCAAGGCCCGCGAGGTGATCCTCACCGACACCCTGCCGATCCCGCACGAGCGGCGGTTCCCCGGCCTGACGGTGCTGAGCATCGCCGCGCTGCTGGCACGGGCGATCCAGGAGGTCTTCGAGGACGGCTCGGTCACGAGCCTCTTCGACGGCAACGCCTGATCCGGGAAGCCCGCCCGCCCGTCCCGTGTTGGTATGGGACATGGGCAATGAGCAGCGTGGCCGGGTCCGGGTCGAGACCTCGGCGAAGCGGGTCCGTGCGTACTTCGGTGGCGATCTGGTCGCGGACACGACCTCGCCGCACCTCGTCTGGGAGATCCCCCACTACCCGGCCTACTACCTGCCGCTTTCCGCCGTGCGCGCCGAGCTGAAGCCGACGGGGGAGACCAAGCACTCGCCGAGCAGGGGCGAGGGCGTGCTCCACGACGTGGTCACGGCGGGCGGCACCGCCGAGGGCGCGGCGCTGACCTACCCCGACTCGCCGATCGAGGAGCTGCGGGACCTCGTCCGGTTCGAGTTCTCCGCCATGGACGAGTGGCTGGAGGAGGACGAGCCGATCTACGTGCACCCGCGCGACCCGTACAAGCGGGTCGACGTCCTGGGCAGCTCCCGGCACGTGCGGGTCGCGCTCGACGGAGTCACGCTGGCGGCCTCGACGCAGCCGCGGATCCTGTTCGAGACGAGCCTTCCACCGCGGTACTACCTGCCGTTGAGCGACGTCCGGTTCGATCTGCTCAGGCCGTCGGACACGCAGACGCACTGCCCGTACAAGGGCACCGCCACGTACTGGTCGGTCGAGGTGAACGGGAAGGTCCACGAGGACCTCGTGTGGATCTACCGGTCCCCGCTGCCCGAGAGCCAGAAAATCGGTGGGATGGCCTGCTTCTTCAGTGAGAGGGTCGACCTCTACGTCGACGGCGAGCTCCAGGCCAAGCCGAAAACCCCCTGGTCGTAGGCGACCTACTTCACACTCTGCAAAGTTGCAGTCACTGCAAAACGATCCTGTACGCTTGCCCCGTGAACCAGCCGGGGGAGAGCCTGCGCGACCGCAAGAAGCGCCGCACGCGTGCCGCGCTCGAGCGGGCGACCGTGCGTCTCGCCGCCGAGCGGGGCTACGACCACGTCACCGTTGAGGAGATCGCCGCCGAGGCCGACGTCTCGGTGCGGACCTTCTTCAACTACTTCGCGAGCAAGGACGAGGCGCTCATCGGTGCGGACCCGGAACTGGGTCCGCGCATGGCCGGGCGCATCGTCGCCGCGGACGCCGGCGTCAGCCCGTTCGAGGCCTACCGGTCCTCGGTGCTCGCCGAGGTCACCGAGGAGATGGACCACGCCCGCGAGCTGTGGCTGCTGCGCAAGGACGTCCTGATGCAGCGGCCGGACCTGCTGGTCCGCGCGTTCGCCAGCAACGCGGAGTCCGAGCAGCTGCTCGCGGACGCCGTGGCGCGGCGGGCGGGACTGCCGGTCTCGCACCTGTACCCGCGCCTGCTGGTCGCCGCCGGGACCGCCGCGTTCCGCTGTGCGATCACGCGCTGGGCGCAGGACGACGGTGTCTCGCTGGGCGATCTCGTCGGTGAGGCGCTCGACCTGTTCGCCACCGGCCTGGCTCACGTGCCGCACCACCACGAAGGGGGATCATGACCACCGAAGCAGAAGTGACGCCGGTCCACAGCAGACGCGACGTCGTGCAGGCCATGTCCGGCCTCATGCTGGGCATGTTCGTCGCCATCCTGGCGGGCACCGTCGTGTCGAACGCGTTGCCGCGGATCGTCGCCGAGCTGAAGGGCTCGCAGTCGATCTTCGCCTGGATCGTCACCACCGAGCTGCTCGCGATGACGGCGACCGTACCGCTGTGGGGCAAGCTCGCCGACCTCTACAGCCGCAAGCTGCTGATCCAGGCCTCGCTCAGCCTGTACGTCGCGGGATCGCTGATCGCGGGCTTCTCGCAGAACATCGAGATGCTGATCGTCAGCCGCGTGGTGCAGGGCCTGGGCGCCGGCGGCGTCACGGCACTCGCGACGATCGTGATGGCGGCGATGATCCCGCCGCGCGAGCTCGGGCGTTACTCCGGCCTGTTCGGCGCCGTGTTCGGCGTTGGCACCGTGGCGGGCCCGCTGATCGGCGGCGTACTGGTCGACACGTCGTGGCTGGGCTGGCGCTGGTGCTTCTTCGTCGGCGTGCCGTTCGCCCTGGCCGCGATCTGGCTGCTCCAGCGCACCCTGCACCTGCCGGTCGTGCGCAAGGAGGACACGAAGATCGACTACCTGGGCGCGTTCCTGATCGTGTCCGGTGTCTCGACGCTGCTGATCTGGTCCTCGCTGGCCGGTCAGAAGTTCGAGTGGTGGTCGGGCTGGACCGCGGGCCTGGTGACGCTCGGCGTCCTGCTGCTGGTGGCCGCCGTGCGCGTCGAGGCCACGGCGCACGACCCGATCGTGCCGCTGTCGATCTTCCGCAACCGCACCGTCTCCCTCACGACCATCGCGAGCGCCCTGGTCGGTGTCGCGATGTTCGGCGGCACGGTGTTCCTCTCGCAGTACTTCCAGCTCTCGCTCGGCAAGACGCCGACCCAGGCGGGTCTGCTGGGCCTGCCGCTGATCTTCGGCCTGCTGATCTCGTCGACCGTGGCGGGACAGCTGATCACGAAGTTCGGCAGGTGGAAGGCGTTCCTGGTCGCCGGTGGCGTGATCATGGTCGGCGGCATGCTGCTGCTGTCCACGATCACCGCGACCACCACCGTGTTCATGGTGTCCGTGCACATGTTCGTGCTCGGCGTCGGAGTCGGCCTGCTGATGCAGAACCTGGTCCTGGCGGCGCAGAACGACGTGCCGGCCAAGGACCTCGGCGCCACCACGTCGACGCTGACGTTCTTCCGCTCGCTGGGTGGCGCGGTCGGTGTGTCGGCGCTGGGCGCGGTGCTGGCGAGCAAGGTCTCGTCGCTCGCGGCCGAGAAGTTCGGGCCGATGGGCGGCACGGGCGGTAGCGAGGTGCCGGACCTGTCGGTGCTGCCGCCCGAGGTCAAGGCCGCGATCGCCGAGATCTACGCGACGGCGACGGCGGAGATCTTCCTGGTGGGCGCACCGTTCGCGGTGCTGGCGCTGCTGGCGGTGGTGTTCATCAAGGAGAAGCCGCTCAAGGAGCAGAGCGGTGACGACAGGCTGGCGGCGGAGATGGCCGCGGGTCACTGAGTTCCCGAGCGGACCCCTGACTTTCGTCGGGGGTCCGCTCTGTCTTTCGGGTCGGGTTCTTTCTGCTCGCGCTCCATACGTTCTGGGACATGAACATCTGGGGTGCAGCACTCACGCTGCTGGTGTCCACCTTCGCCGGCGAGGCCTCCCATCCGGGCGTCGCGGTGGCGATCACCAAGGGAGATCAGGTGATCGCGGTCGAGGGCCACGGGCGCGACTCGGCGGGCGAGCCGATCACGGGGAACACGAAGATGGCGATCGCGTCGGTCAGCAAGTCGTTCACGGCACTGGCCGTCCGGCAGCTCGCCGACGCGGGCAAGATCGACCTGGACCGTCCCGTCTTCGACTCGCGGGTCACTCCGCGTCAGCTGCTCGGTCACACGTCGGGCATCAGCGACCGCACGTTGCCGGAGAAGAGCCTGTCGCAGCCGAACACTCCCGCGGAGGCGCTCGACCGGGCACGGGAGGTGCTGCGGGAGGCCGTCCCCGACGGTCAGTTCCGGTACACCAACACGAACTACCACCTGGCCGCGCGGCTGGTCGAGCTCGCGTCCGGCGAGAACTTCAACGCCTACCTGAAGAAACACGTCTTCGAACCCCTCGGGATGCGGGACACCGTCGCGATCGACGTGACTCCACGCGATCTGCCGCCGGACTTCCGCAAGGGCTACGGATACGCCTACGGGTTCTCGGGTCCGCTCACCGAGCCACACCGGTTCGTCACCGGGTCGGACGGCGTGATCACCACGGCCGCGGACATGGCCAAGTGGCTCGCCGAGCAGCCTTCGCTCGCGCCGCAGGACGGCATGGGCTGGAAGGCCGACTCCGACGGTCGGTTGCGGCACAACGGCATCTGGTTCACCGCCACGGCCGGGCAGCTGATCACCCCGTCCGGGTACGGGATCGCGGTGATGTCCACCAGCGGGCTCACGCTCGGCAACGAGGGCACGTACGCGCTGGAGAACGGCATTGCCGATCTCGTGGACGGCAGGACACCGCCGGAGCCCACGTCGTACCGGCTGCTGATCGATCTCGTGCTTGCGGGACTGACGTTGTTGTCTTTGGCGCTGGGAATTCGCGCGTTGCGGCGGCCGCGGAGGTTCCACAAGGCGTGGCAGGTGCTGAGGTTCGTGCCGCTCGGCGTGCTGCTGGCGTTGCCCGCGTTGCTGGGAGTCCTGTACGGCGGGCGGGACATGACGTTCTTCCAACTGATGCACTATTCGTTGCCGCTTGTGGTGTGGTTGGGCGTGTCGAGCGTGATGAACATCGGTGTGGGGGTCGTGAGGTGGCTGCGATGAGGTTCGTGGCGCTCGGCGGGTGCGTCGCGGTGGCGGCCGCGCTCTCGTTCGCCATGCACGACAACGTTCCACCGTGGACGGTCGCGGTGCTGATCCCGTTGTTCGTGGCCTCGTTCCTGCTGGGCCGCCGCACCGACTCCGCCTGGCCGGCCGTCCTGTTCGCGGCGGGGTGCAGCGCCGGGCTCGTGGCGGTGGCGGTGGTGGGCCTCGCGGTGGCGCTGCCGTGGTTCCTCGGGCGCGTCGCGCACCAGCAGGCCGAACTGGCTGCCGCCGGCGCAGAGGCCGCTCACCTGCGCGAACGCACCCGGATCGCGCACGAGGTCCACGACACGCTCGGCCACGAGCTGAGCCTGATCGCGTTGCAGGCCGGTGCGCTGCAGATGACGGTGCCCGCCGAGCACCAGGACGCGGCGGCGCAGCTGCGGGTGACGGCGGCCGCGGCCACGGAACGGTTGGCGGACCTCGTGCTCCTGTTGAGGGAGGGCGACCCGCCGTCCGTGCTGGAGTTGCGGGACCTCGTGGACCGCGCGGTGGCGGCGGGGTTGCGGGTCGAGTTCTCCGTGGACGGTGTGGTTCCGTCCACAGTGGAGCCGACCGTGCGCCGGGTGGTGCAGGAGGCCCTGACGAACGCCGCCAAGCACGCGCCGAAGTCCTTGCTGCTGTTGAAGGTCACGTCGGAGGACGCGACGACGGTCGTGGAGGCGAGCAACGACGCAGGCCTGCGTCGTGGTGCGGGCAGCCGCCTGGGCCTGGTCGCGTTGCGCGAACGGGTGCGGCTCGCGGGAGGTACGCTGCGCGTCAGCCGTGGCGGGGGCAGGTTCGAGCTGGTCGCCACGCTTCCACACGCGGGGGAGTCGTGATCCGGGTTCTGCTCGCCGACGACGAGGCGATGGTGCGTGCCGGTGTGCGCGCCATCCTCGGTTCCGATCAGGCGATCGAGGTGGTGGCGGAGGCGTCCGACGGGCGTGAGGCCGTCGACCTCGCGTTGAAGCACCGGCCGGATGTCGTGCTGCTGGACGTCCGCATGCCGCGCCTCGACGGGCTGGAGGCGGCACGCGAGCTGGCACGCCTCGGCTTCGGGGTGGCGATGCTGACGACGTTCAACGACGACGGCTACCTGGAACAGGCGCTGGACGGCGGCGCGCGGGGTTTCCTGCTGAAGTCGGGCGATCCGCGCGAGCTGATCGCGGGTGTGCACGCGCTGGCGTCCGGCGGCGCCTACCTCGCCCCCAAGGTCGCGGCACGGATGATCACCCGGTTCCGCGGCGGCCGGACGGGCCGGGCGAAGTCCCTGGTGGAGTCGCTGACAGCGCGCGAACGGGACGTGCTGGCGTTGCTGGCCGAGGGCCTCTCAAACGCCCAGATCGCCCGGCGCCTAGACCTGGTAGAGGGCACGGTGAAGGGACACGTGAGCGCCATCCTGACCCGCCTGCACGCGCAGAACCGCGTGCAGGCGGCAATCGTCGCGCACGAAGCGGGCCTTACCCCCTAACCTGCTTATGGCGCGAAAAGCACGTTCGGGCCGATAGATGGCCCGAACGTGCTTTTCGCGCCAAACCAGCTAGATCGGGAAGTGGCCGTGGTCGCTGGCGACGGTGACCCAGCGGGTGGCGGAGAAGGACTCGATGCCCCACCGGCCACCGAACCTGCCGTACCCGCTGGCCTTGACCCCGCCGAACGGCACCTGCGGCGCGTCGTCCACGGTCTGGTTGCCGACGTGCACGATGCCGGTGCGGATCCGCCGGGCCAGGGCGAGGCCGCGCCGTGCGTCCTCGGTGAGGATGCCCGCGGTCAGGCCGTGCTCGGTGTCGTTGGCGATGGCGACTGCCTCGTCGTCGTCCGCGACCGTGGTCACGACGACGGCCGGGCCGAAGATCTCCTCGGTGAAGATGCGCATCTGCGGCGTCACGCCGTCCAGCACGTGCGGGACGCCGTCACCACCGGCCCGCACGCGCGCACCCGCCTCGACCGCCTCGGCGACCAGTGCGGCCACGCGGTCGGCGGAGCGCGGCGTGATCACCGGGCCGATCACCGTGCCGGGGTCGGCGGGGTCGCCGTGGGGGAGCGAGGCGACCTTGGCGGCGAACTTCGTGGTGAACTCCTCCGCCACCGACTCGTGCACCAGGATCCGGTCGGCCGACATGCAGATCTGACCGGCGTTGAAGAACGCGCTGAACGTCGCCGCCTCGACCGCGTGGTCGAGGTCCGCGTCGTCGAGCACCAGCAACGAGTTCTTGCCGCCGAGCTCCAGCACCGCGGGCTTGAGGTGTTGTGCGGCAAGGGTTCCGACGATGCGGCCGACCTCGGTCGACCCGGTGAAGTTCACCGCCCGCACCCGCGGGTCGGCGATCAGCGCCTCCGCGATCTCCGCGGCGTCGGACGGTGCGTTCGTCACGACGTTGAGCACGCCCGCCGGCAACCCGGCCTCGTGCAGCACGTCGGCGATGAACAGCCCGGCCGCGATCGGCGCGTCCTCGCTGGGCTTCATCACCACGGTGTTGCCGGCGGCGAGCGGGGCGGCGACGGCGCGCGTGCTGAGGATGATCGGCGCGTTCCACGGCGAGAACGCCGCCACCACGCCGAGCGGCTCCCGCACCGCGAGCGACAGCTGCCCCGGCTTCTCCGTCGTCAGCACCTCGCCGACGGGCTGGGTGACCGCCGCGGCCGCCTCGCGCAGCATGCCGGCCGCCAGCATCACGTTGAAACCGGCCCAACCGGCGACGCCACCGACCTCCTGGGCCATCAGCGCGATGGCCTCCGGGGTGCGGGACTCCAGCACGTCGGCGGCTTTCAGCAGAATTCGCCGCCGGGCCGACGGCGGCGTCGCGGACCACTCCGCGAACGCCTCCTCCGCCGCGTCGACGGCACGCGCGACGTCGGCGGTCCCGGCCGCGGCGACGACGGCGTACACCTCACCCGTGTACGGGTTGAGGTCGTCAGTGGTGCGGCCGTCCAACGCGGGAACGTTTTCGCCGCCGATGATGAGCTCACGCTTTTCACTTGCCACGGTTGAAGATTCAACCGCCTGTGACGTGCGTCATCCAATACCGTCTTCCGGTGGGTGGAAACCCGGCTGCAGCGTCCGCCCGATGCCCTTCGCCGCGACCTGCAACGCCGCCACCAGCCGTGCCCGCACGTTGCGCAGATCCGGCACCACGATGCCGAGCGCCGCGACGACGTGCCCGTCCACCTCGACCGGCACCGCCACGCTGCACGCCCCGAGCGTCATCTCCTCGAACGTCTGCGCGTACCCGTCACGCCTGATCCGGTGCAGCTGCGCGCGCATCCGTCCCGGCTCGGTGACCGTGTACGGGGTCAAGCGGGTCAGCCTGTGCTGGATGACCTCCTCCTGCACGTCCGCGGGCGCGTGCGCGAGCAGCACCTTGCCGACGCCGGTCGAGTGCAGCGGCAACCGGCTGCCGGTCGAGCTCACGATCGGCACCGACGCGTGCCCGGACACCCGGTCGAGGTAGAGGACCTCCGTCCCCTCCCGCACGGCCAGGTGCACCACGGCCCGCGTCGCGGCGTGCAGATCGTGCAGGAACGGCTCCGCGACCCGGCTCAGGTCCACCTCCCCGGACGCGAGCAGGCCGAGCCGCCAGATCCGCCGCCCGATCACGTACTCACCGGAGTCGAGCCGCCGCACCGCACCCCACTCGGCCAGCTCGGCCAGCAACCGGTGCACGGTGCTGATCGGCAGCCCGCTGCGCCGCGCGATGCCGCTGAGCGTCTGGCGGCGGTGCCTGCTGTCGAACGTGCCGAGCAGCGACAGCAGCTTGGAGGAGACGGTGGCGGCCACCCCGAGATTCTGACCCCTGGTAACACTGGGCGCGTGACGTACCTGGGTGAGGGCTGGGACAGCACGGCCGTGCTGGTCGACGAACGCTGGGTGGAACGGCGGCCGCGCCGTCCCGAGGTCGGGCCGCAGCTCGAACGCGAGTCGGTGGTCATGCCGTGGCTCGCTCCTCTGCTGCCGCTGCCTGTCCCGGTGCCGGTGGTGGTGTCGCGCGATCCGGTGGTGGTGCGCCACGAACTGGTGCCCGGCGAGGAACTGACGGCGTCGACCGCGGTGCAGGGCAGGCAGCTGGGCGAGTTCCTGCTCGCGCTGCACGCGGCGCCCGTGGCGGAGGCGGTGCGGCGCGGCGTCGGACCCAGGCCGTTGCCGGTGGAGCGTTTCCGCGCCGAGGTGCGGGTGCCCGGCGGCGAGGAGTTCCTGGCCGAGCTCGACGGGCTGCCCGCGGACACGCTCGTGCACGGCGATCTCGGTCCCGAGCACGTGCTCGGCCGTGACGGCGTGCTGACCGGCGTGATCGACTTCGGTGACCTGCACGTCGGGGACGCGGCGATCGACCTGGCGTGGGCGCTGCACGACACGCCGCCCGAGTTCGCCGAGGCGTTCGCGGACACCTACGGCGTGGACCGGGAGCTGCGCAGACGTGCGTTGATCTGGCACCGGCTCGGGCCGTGGCACGAGGTGCTGTACGGCAACGACATCGGCGACCAGGAGGTGGCGGAGGTTGGTCTGGCTGGAGTACTCGACCGCCTCGGGACCGGGGTATCCCCGATCTAGGAAGTCACTGTGAGGAGGACGAGATGCCCTGGGTTCGCCGGCACCGCCGCAGCGCGCCGTTCAGCTTCTTCCGCACGACCACGGTCCGCAGCCACTACCGCAGGCCGCCCACCGGCGCGCTGATCCCGATCATCGTCGCGATCGCCGTGATCGTGCTGCTCATCGCCCTGTTCTGAGGGTAGGGTCGAAGGCATGGGTCAGTTGGGCGAGTTGTTCCCGGGGCGCAAGCTCCGCACCGAGGCGACGGACTCCGGCACCGGCGAGGACTACGAGGAGACCGGTCCGCTCGACCTCACCGCCGGTGCGGTGCGGTTGAGGCCGCGACCGAAACCCGCAGCGCAGCCCGCCCCGGAACCCGCCTCGGGATCCGACAGCACCGAGTGATCATCGGTATTACCCTTGGCCGGTGCTGGCCGCCCTGCTTTTCCTGATCCCTGCCGTTTTCTTCGTCTACGGGATGCTGCGCGACCGTCGCAGGCTGAGCAACGCGGTCTGGCTGGGCATCGCGCTGGTGATGTTGTTGCTGCTCCTGGCGGAGGCCGGGCGGGACAACCCGGTGCTCAGCCTGCCGCTGGTGCTCGCGTTCATGCTCGCCGTGCTGGGCCTGCTGCTGCTCCCACTCGCGTTGCTCGCCAACGGCCTGGTGATGGTCCGCCGCGAGGGCCGGTCGCTCGGCAACCTGCTCTCGCTGCTCGCCGGTCTCGCACTGCTGGGCGAGATGGTCTACTTCGCGTGGGGCATCAGCCAGCCCAACGACTGGGTCCGCGGCAGCGCGATCGGCCTTTTCCTGGTGTCGGCCTACATCGCGTTCCTGTTCGTGAGCCTGCTGCTGTACTCGGTGATCTACGGCCGCACCGGGCGCCGCAGCGGGTTCGACGGCATCGTGGTGCTCGGCGCCGGCCTGCTCGGCTCCCGCGTGCCGCCGCTGCTCGCGAACCGGCTCGACCGCGCGTTGCGGCTGTACCGGCGCGAACAGGAGGCGGGCCGCTCGCCCGTGATCGTCGTGACAGGCGGGAAGGGCTCCGACGAGCACGTGTCGGAGGCGTTCGCGATGAGCGAGTACCTGTTCGAACGCGGTGTGCCCGCCGAGGACGTGGTGCTGGAGGACCAGGCGACCACCACGGAGGAGAACCTCCGCTACAGCAAGAAGTTGCTCGCCGATCGCGGCCTCACCGGCCGGGTCGTCGCCGTCACGAACAACTACCACGTGTTCCGCACCGCCGTGCTCTCCCGCAAGCAGGGCCTGCGGTTGCAGGTCATCGGAGCGCCGACGGCCTGGTACTTCGTGCCCAGCGCGTTCCTGCGGGAGTTCGTGGCGCTGCTGGTCCGCAACCCCGTTGTGCACAGTCTGGCGTGTGTTGTGCTGATGGTGGGCGGCCTCGCGCTGACCCAGATCGGCTAGAGGAGCCGGGGCTTGCTCGCCCCGGCTCTTCCACCTTCCCGGTCACGCGACCGGACTGAACCGCATGATCCAGTTCGTCTCCCAGGTGGCACCGTCGTCGTAGGAGAACTGCTGCTGCCAGACAGGTTCGGCACCCGCAGTCCAGTCGAACCGGACCTTCACCGCCTGCCCGCCGACCACGTCGTCGCCGAAGAACACGCCGTGGTCGCCCTCGAACCGGCCCTCCACCGGCGGGTCGAGGTGGCCGGGCGCGCGGGTGGAGGCCCACCAGATGCGCCAGACCTCCCGTTCGGGGTCGTACTGGCGCAGCGTCATGCCCTCCCAGCCGTCGGCGCGCAGGCTCTCCACGTTCGCCGCGCCGCCCAGAATCGGCCGGCACTCGGTCTCCGCCCCGAACTCGACCCACTCCGTGCCGCGTCCGGGGATGTCGGCGATCTTGCGGTGGGCGACGTGCCAGCGGCCGTGGAAGAAGTCGAAGTCGTTTGCACTCATGGGGAGGACGCTATGCCGGTATCACTGACATCCAATGTCAGTGATCGCGTTCTGCTGCCGCAAACGTTGTCAGTGATCAACCTGTTGACGTAAAGGTCTGGACCATTTTACCGTTCCGGGCAGTGGCCGCCGCCCTAGCCAGGAGGTCCTTCCCTTGCGACTGCTCGCCAGAGTGGTCCCGGCGCTAGCCCTGCTAGCCGGGACAGTGATAGCTGTGACCAACGCGCCCACCGCGGCCGCCGCCCACGAGGACTGCCGGCCGGACGGGCTGTACAAGACGGCGGGCGTCGACGTGCCCTACTGCACCGTCTACGACACCGCCGGCCGCGAGAACCTGGGCTCGGACAAGTCCCGGCGCGTCATCGGGTACTTCACCAGCTGGAGGACCGGCAAGAACGGTCAGCCGGGGTACCTCGCCAAGGACATCCCCTGGTCGAAGGTCACGCACCTCAACTACGCGTTCGCGCACATCGACGCGCAGAACAAGATCTCGGTCGGTGCGAACGACGCGAACAACTCGTCGATCGGCATGGAGTGGCCCGGTGTCGCCGGTGCCGAGATGGACCCGTCGTTGTCCTACAAGGGGCACTTCAACCAGCTCACCAAGTTCAAGAAGCAGTACCCGAACGTCAAGACGCTGATCTCGATCGGCGGCTGGGCGGAGACCGGTGGCTTCTTCAACGCCGACGGCACGCGCAACGCGTCGGGCGGCTTCTACAAGCTGGGGCAGTCGCAGGCGGCGATCGACACGTTCGCGGACAGCGTGGTGGGTTTCCTGCGCCAGTACGGGTTCAACGGCGCCGACATCGACTACGAGTACGCCACCTCCAACAACCACGCGGGCAACCCGGACGACTTCTGGATCTCCAACGCCAACCGCGGCACGTTGTGGGCCGGGTACCAGGCCATCATGAAGACGTTGCGGGAGAAGCTCGACCGCGCCGGTGCCGCCGACGGCAAGCACTACCTGCTCACCGCCGCCGTGCCCGCGTCCGGCTGGTTGCTGCGCGGCCAGGAGTCGTACCAGGTCGTCAAGTACCTCGACTACCTCAACGTCATGAGCTACGACCTGCACGGTTCGTGGAACCACTTCGTCGGGCCGAACGCCGCGCTCTACGACGACGGCAAGGACGGCGAACTCTCGGCCGGTGGCGTGTACACGGCGCCGCAGTACGAGGGCATGGGCTACCTCAACACCGACTGGGCGTACCACTACTACCGCGGCGCCATGCAGGCCGGACGCATCAACGTCGGCGTGCCGTTCTACTCGCGCGGCTGGCAGGGTGTCACCGGTGGCACGAACGGGTTGTGGGGCAAGGCCGCGCTGCCGGACCAGTCGAAGTGCCCGCCCGGCACCGGTTCGTCCGTCGGCTCGACCACGCCGTGCGGCAACGGCGCGACCGGCATCGACAACCTCTGGCACGACGTCACGGCGGGTGGCGCTGAGGTTCCGTCCGGTGTGAACCCGTTGTGGCACACCAAGAACCTCGAAGCCAAGGTCACCGGTTCGTACTCCTCGCAGTACGGGCTGGACCCGGTCAACGACCCGACGGACCGCCTGACCGGCACCTACGCGCCGTACTACGACGCGACGCTGAAGTCGCCGTGGCTGTGGAACAACGACAAGAAGGTGTTCCTCTCCACCGAGACCGAGCAGTCGATCGCGGAGAAGGCCAAGTACGTGCGCGACAAGGGGCTCGGCGGCATCATGATCTGGGAGCTCGCCGGCGACTACAAGTACGACTCCGTGAAGAAGGAGTACTTCATCGGTGACACGCTGCTGTCGACCATCAACACCGGCCTCAACGGCGCCGCGCCCTACGGTGCCTCGAAGGCGGCCTCGCAGCAGTCGCAGGCGCTCGCGGTCGACGTGGACGTGTACGGCTTCGCGTTGGGGGACAACAACTACCCGATCACGCCGAAGATCAAGTTCACGAACCGGTCGACCGTCACCATCCCCGGTGGCACGAAGATCTCGTTCGACTACGGCACCAGCGCGCCGGGCAGCATGGCCGACCAGTCCGGCTTCGGGTTGAAGGTCGTGACGAAGGGCCACAGCGGCTCCAACGTGGGCGGCCTGAAGGGTGACTTCCAGAAGGCGGAGCTCACGCTGCCGTCGTGGCAGTCGCTCGCACCGGGCGCGTCGATCGAGATGACGGTCAGCTACCAGCTGCCGATCTCGACGCCGTCGAACTTCGTGTTCACGTTCGGCGGTCAGTCGTACGCCATCACCGCCGACTACCCGAAGATCGGCGGCGGCAGCACGCCGACGTCCACGACCACCACGACGACGACCACCACGTCGAACCCGGCTTGTTCGCTGCCCGCGTGGGACCGCGAGCAGGTCTACACCGGCGGCAACGAGGTGTCGCACAAGGGCCGCAAGTGGCGCGCCCAGTGGTGGACGAAGGGTGAGGAGCCCGGCACCACCGGTGAGTGGGGCGTCTGGCGAGACCAGGGCGCCTGCTAGCACCTGATCGATTCGTCAGCGATCTGTCGGGCGCGGGTCTTAGGCTGTTGTCGTGACCGCCCAAGACCCGCGCCTGCAGGAGCTCGTGCTGCTCCGCAAGGTCCGCGACAGGATCGACCGCGAGTACCGCGAGCCGCTCGACGTCGCGGCACTGGCGCGCGGCGTCCACCTGTCCGCCGGACACCTGTCGAGGGCGTTCCGCGCGGCGTTCGGCGAGTCGCCGTACAGCTACCTCATGACCCGGCGCATCGAGCGCGCGATGACGTTGCTGCGCCGCGGCGACATGTCCGTCACCGAGGTCTGCTTCGAGGTCGGCTGCACGTCGCTCGGCACGTTCAGCACGCGGTTCTCGGAGCTCGTCGGCATGTCACCGAGCCAGTACCGCAAGGTCGCCTCCGAAGACGGCCAGGGCATCCCGAACTGCCTCGCCAAAGCCGTGATGCGTCCGATCAGGAATAAAGAAGCGGCGGCGGGTCCGTCCGATTAGGTTGATCGCCATGTCAGTCATCATCGCCTCGGCGTTCCTGCCGGCAGACGACCCCGAGAAGTCCCTCGGCTTCTTCCGCGACGCGCTCGGCTTCGAGGTCCGCCAGGACGTGGGCCAGGGCACGATGCGCTGGATCACCGTCGGCCCGCCCGCCCAGCCCGAGACCGGAATCGTGCTGCACCCGCCCGCCGCCGACCCCGGCGTGAGCGACGAGGAACGCCGCACGATCGCCGTCCTCATGGCGAAGGGCGTCTACACGGCCCTCTCGCTCGCCGCCGACGACCTCCAGGGCACGTTCGACCGTGCGAAGGCGTGGGTGGAGAAGGAAGGCGTCGGCGAGGTGCTGCAGGAGCCGGAGGACCAGCCGTGGGGCGTGCGGGACTGCTCGTTCCGCGACCCGGCCGGGAATCTGGTCCGCATCAACCAACGCTGAACGTGACGCCCGGCGCGGCGTGGTCGATCGGCCCCGAGTAACGGGCCGAGGCACGGGTGACCGCTTCCTGCGGGGTCAGGAAGCGGCCCACGTGCGTGATGACCAACCTGCGTGCGCCGGCCGCCGTCGCGGTCTCGCCCGCGTCCTCCGGCGTGTGATGGGCCATGTCGGACGTCTTCACGGCACTCTCCGACTCGCACAGCAGCACGTCGGTGCCGCTCGCCAGCTCGGTGAGGTTCCGGCACGGTGCGGTGTCACCGGAGTAGGTGAGCGACGCGCCCGCCGCCTCGATCCGCACTCCGAACGCGGGGATGCCGTGCTCGACGGCCGCCGTCGTCAGCCGTAGGGAGCCGACCGCGGTTTTGTGACCGTGGTGCAGTTCGGTGATCTCGAACGCGTCCTCGACAGGGCTGCGTTGCGGGCCGTTCGTGAGGAAAGTGGCGAGGCGGTCGGCGATGCCGGGCGGGCCGTACAACGGGATCCGGTCGCGCTCGACGTCCGCGAAGAGCAGGGCGTAGTAGGTGGTGAGCAGGTCGGCGCTGTGGTCGGCGTGCAGGTGCGAGATCCAGATCGCGTCGAGGTCCTCCAGCCGGGTGTGGCGCTGGAGCGGGCCGAGCGTGCCGGTGCCCGCGTCCATCCACAAGCGAGTGTCGCCGTGCGACACGAGGTAGCCGGAACAGGGGTTGTCCGTGCTCGGGTACGGGGTCGCGCACCCGAGCACCGTGAGATCGAGGCCCATCCGTCAACCGTAGATCAACGGGCGCGGGTTCCCTTGAGCTTCACCAGTTCCGACTCCATGAGGTTTTCCTCGACCTTCAGCGTGCCGGGCACCTTCGCGTCCGGCCGGCTCATGTACGACTGGGTCGCGGACGGCCTGCCCACCAACGAGAACCGCAGCTCGCCGGTGAGGCTCTTGGTGTTGAGCGAGTTGGTGTCGTGGAACGCGCGCAGCACGCCGTCACGGCTCAGGTCCTTCTTGGCGCACGCCTTTTCCAGCACGGCCACGAACGCCATCGCGACCGTGTAGCCGTGCACGGTGTTCAGCGTGCCTTCCTCGCCTGGAAACCGCTGGTGGTAGCTGTCGCGCAGCTCGCGGACACCCTGCGCGTCGGCGCTCCACGGCGCGACGGGCGTGGGGATCAGCACCTGCTTGGCGAAGACCGGCGCGACCGGCGACTGCATGATCGCCGCGTCGTAGCTGACGGCGTTGGCGAGGATCGGCACCGTCCAGCCGAGCTGCGCCACGATGCCGACCGCGGCGGCGGCCTGCGGGGGAGTCAGGCTCAACACGAGCACCTTGGCGTTGGCGGCCTTCAACGCGGCGATCTGCTCGGCGAAGTTGGCGGTCGTCTCGGTGACCGCCTGCTCGGACACCTTCATGCCCCAGTTCTCCGCGACGAACCTGCTGCCCTCCAGCGCGTTGTCACCGAAGCTGCCGCGGAGGTGGACGTGGCCGACGGTGTCGCCGGTGGTGAGCACACCCTTGCGCTTGTAGTGGTCGAGGCCGTTGATGACGTCGAGGTCGTAAGTGGTGCCGACGATCATCATGTGCGGGTTGCCGAGCAGGTCGGCCGCCCAGGAACCGGGCACGGTCAGCGCTCGCGTCTGCATCAGGTCAGGCTCGATGGCGGCGGTCATCGGCTGGCCGAGCACGTCGATGAACCCGAGCACCTGCGGTTCCAGGTCGAAATAGCCGTCGAGCGCCTTCTGGACGTCGTACGCGTGGTCCTTCTGCTTCAGCTCGATGCGCCGCCCGCACACGCCACCGCGTTTGTTGACCTGGTCCAGATAGAGCTCATATCCGCGGATGCGAAAAACAGAAGAACCTTTGAACGGTCCTGTCATGTCTGTCAACACACCGAGCGAAATCGATTCAGGGGTGACGCCAGGCCCAGTCCGAATGCTGGTGTCAGTCTTGTCATTCGTGGCACAGGCGGTCAGTGCGGGCAGCAGGAGGGTGGCGCACAGGAATAGCTGGCGAATGGGCATCCGAGACCTTGTCGCAGGGTGGTTACTCGTGGGTAGCGGGAATTATTGGGTAGCGGCTGCCGGTGAGTCCAATTTTGTGTTCCGAAACACCTTCGAGGCACAACAACTTCGATTGCCGATGGAAAGTTCGCGACAGGTACCGTGATCCGGTGGAAGAGCCCGTGTGGAACGAATGGCGCCGGCCTGGCCCGACGCCCGCGCAACGGCGGCGCGACGTCGGCATCGCGGTGATCGTGGTGCTGTGCGCGGTGGAGGCCACCGTGCTGATCAACAGCATGGGAGCCTTCGCGTTCGGACGTGCTCCCGGCCTGCGCGAGCAGCTGGCGTGGGTGCTCGCCCTGTCCGTGCCGCTGGTGGTGCGTCGCCGCTACCCGCTGGCGGTCATGCTCGTCGTGTCGGCGGTGTTCATCGCGGCGCAGTGGCGGCAGGTCGGCGACAACCTGGTGCCGTCGGCCGTGCTGTTCCTCGCGATCTTCACTGTCGGCGCGTGGGAGCAGAACCGGCTCATTGCGCGTTGGTCGCGCATCGGTGTGATCGTCGTGATGTTCCTGTGGCTCGGCTTCGGCCTCGTGCGCGCCCTGATCGGCCCGAAAACGGCAGGGTTCAAGGACGCCGCGGGCCCCTTGGATCCCCTGCTCGCCTCCGTCCTCTACGGACTGGAGTTCAACATCTTCTTCTTCCTGTTCGCCTACGTGGTCGGCGAGATGGCGTGGACGGCGGCACGGCGCCGGGCGCAGCTCGAGTTCCAGGCCGAGGAGCTGCGGCGCTCGCAGGAGCGCAACACCGCCGGTGCCATCGCGGCCGAACGCCTGCGCATCGCCCGCGACCTGCACGACGTGGTGGCGCACCACGTGTCCGTGATGGGCATCCAGGCCGGTGCCGCGCGCCGGGTGCTGGACTCCGATCCCGCGATGGCGCGCGACGCGTTGCAGACCGTGGAGCAGACCGCGCGGACCGCGATCAACGAACTGCGCGGGCTCCTCGGCGTGCTGCGCGCGGACGCCCAGGAGGACTTGCGGGCGGCACCCGGCCTCGACGATCTGCCGGAACTCTTCGAGAACGCGCGCGCTGCGGGCCTGGAGGTCTCGCACGGCGTGTACGGCGCACCGAGAGAGGTGCCGTCCGGTGTGGCGTTGTCCGCGTATCGGGTCGTGCAGGAGGCGCTGACGAACGTGGTCAAACACGCAGACGCGCAACACGTGGACGTACGGATGCGTTTCCTGGACAGCGCACTCGAACTGGAGATCACCGACGACGGCCGTGGACCCTCATCGTCCACCGACGCAGGTTTCGGACTGGTCGGGATGCGCGAACGTCTGGCCGTGCACGGCGGTTCGCTGGAAGCAGGACCACGGCGTGATGCGGGCTATCTGGTCCGTGCATCACTGCCTACGGAGGAGAAGGCGTGAGTTTGCGAGTCGTGCTGGCCGACGACCAGGACCTGGTCCGTGCCGGCTTCCGGGTCATCCTCGGCACGGAGCCGGGCATCGAGGTGGTCGGCGAGGCAGGTGACGGTGCCGACGCGGTGGAGCTGGTGTCGCGGCTGCGGCCCGACGTCGTGCTGATGGACGTGCAGATGCCGCGCATGGACGGCCTCGAAGCCACCCGGCGGATCCTCGCGGCCGGTGACGGCACTCGGGTGGTCATCCTGACGACGTTCGACCGCGAGGACTACCTGTTCGAGGCGTTGCAGGCGGGCGCGAGCGGGTTCCTGCTGAAGAACGCGTCGCCGGAGGACCTCGTCGAGTCCGTGCGGGTCGTCGCGCGCGGCGACGCGTTGCTGTCGCCCGAGGTGACGCGGCGGGTGATCGCGCGGTTCAGCACCGGTGCCCGTGAGCGCACCCGGCCGCCGGAGCTGACCGACCGCGAGTTCGAGGTGCTGGTGGAGCTCGCCAAGGGTGCGTCGAACGCGGAGATCGCGGCGTCGTTGTTCCTGGGGGAGACGACGGTGAAGACGCACGTGTCGCGGGTGCTGGCCAAGCTCGGACTGCGGGACCGCACGCACGCGGTGGTGTTCGCGTACGAGCGCGGGATCGTGACGCCGGGCGGGTGAGGCGTACGCAAACTGACGTACGCGAGATCAGAACGTGAGCGGATGATGCACGCCCTCGTGGTCGCGAGAGTAAGACGCGACACCACGAGAGAAGGAGTGCACCGCGATGACTACCACCCGCAAGCTCAGCGGCCGCGCCCGCAAGGCCGTGCTGCTCGTGCACGTCCTGTCGGCGGCGGCGTGGCTCGGCATCGACCTCGCACTGGGCATCCTCGTCGTGGTCGCACTGTCCACTGAGGACGTCGTCACCGCGGCGATCGCGATCCAGGCGGTCGACGTGTTCGCGATCTGGCCCATGTTCGGCGCCAGCGTCGTCTGCATGATCTCGGGCGTCGTGCTCGGCGTCGGCAGCAAGTACGGGTTGGTGAGGTACTGGTGGGTCGCCGTCAAGCTCTTCATGAACGTCGGCATGTCGCTGCTGATCGCGTTCGCGTTGCGGCCGGGCGTGGCCGAGGCGGCACGGATCGGGGAGCGCATGCTGGCGGGCGACCCGAGCGCGGTCATCCCGTCCGATCTGCTGCACCCGGTCGTAGTCGCGCCGACGCTGCTGCTGTTCGCCTACGTCCTGTCGGTGTTCAAGCCGTGGGGCCGGATCCGGAAGTCAGCGCAGCCAGTCAAGCGCGAGCGCCGCGACCTCGTCGGGGCGGTCTAGCTGCAGGAAGTGCCCGGCGCCCGCCACGATCTCGACCCGCGACCCCGGGGCGAGACCCGTGGCGGCGCTTTTGTAGTTGTCGGGCGTGATGCACCCGTCCTCGGCACCCGCGAGCACCAGCATCGGGATCGGCGCGGGCTTCTCGGAGATCCTCGCGAGTTCGGTGAGGGCGGGGTCGTGCAGCGACCGGTCGAAGTTCGCCCGGTACAGCTTCAGCGCGTTGGCCCGCACCCCCGGATCCGCGTACAGCTGCCTCACGTGCTCCGGCACCTCGAGCCCCGGCGACCACGTGCGCCACAGGTAACCGATCAGCTCGTCGTTGAACAGGGCCTCGGCGACGCCAGGCAACAGGAACAGGAACAGGTAGAAGAACCGTTGCTGCTGCGCGGGATCGTCGAAGATCGTGCCCAACGCGCCCGGCGGCGGCACGGACATCGTGACGACCCGCCGAACCCGCTCCGGCCACACGGCCGCGAGCCGCCCGGCCACCCCGGCACCGATGTCGTGCCCGATCACGTCCAGCGGCTGGTCGGACAGTGCGGCGTTCACCGCGGCGGCGTCGGCGGCCAGCGTCAGACCGTCACCGAACGGCAGCTCGTCCACGGTCGACGGGTGGTGTCCGCGCAGGAACGGCGCGACCACGCGACGGCCCGCGGCGACGAGGCGTTCGGCGAGGGGGCCGAACGACGCCGGGTGGTCGGGGAAACCGTGCCAGCACACGACGATCGGGCCGTCGCCCGTGGTCAGGGCTGGAACGGGCCCGCGCTCGGTGTCGATGACGATCTCGTCGAAGTCCATCAGAAGTCCACCCGCATCACGAAGCGTCGTTTGGTGGGATGGGTGACCTGCGTGAACCCGGCCTCCTCGAACACCTGCCGCGCACCGACGTGCATCTCACCCCAGGTGACGTTCTGGCCGGGCGCCGCGATCATCGGGTACGCCTCGACCGCGCGAGCACCGTGCGCACGTGCGTGGTCGACGGTGGCCGCAGCCAGCTCGTAGGTGAGGCCCTGCCGCCGGAAACCCTTGCGCACCACGAAACACGTCACGGCCCACACGCCGTCGTCGTCCTTGTCCTCGGAACGGCCCTTCCACGGGATGGGCATGTCGAGGAGCTTCGCGTAGTCGCACCGGGGTTCGACCGCGACCCACCCGGCGGGCTGGTCGTCCACGTAGGCCACCAGCCCGCTGCCGCGCGCGGACTGCTCGGTGTGCGCGGCGACCCGTTCGTCCAGCGTCGAGTCGCGCCACATCCAGCCCTTGACCTTGTAGCGCTGGCAGTGGCACTTGCCGGGTTCGGAACCGTCGAAGATCGCCTCGACGTCCTCCCACGGCACCTCGTCCGACGGCACGATCCGGATCACGAGGGCCAGCGTAGTGGCGTGGCTGAACTGTCAGGGTGTCACCACGTTCAGT
>NZ_JBHRZI010000026.1:63172-85756 GCF_042649515.1 Lentzea rhizosphaerae
GGCCCGAACGTGCTTTTCGCGCCAAACAACAAGGGGGGACACGCTGGCGACACGCCGAGACGAACCCTGACCGTTCAGTCTCCGCAGAGCTCCTGGGTCAGGTTCACGGGGTTTCCGTCGGGGTCGAACACGTGCGCAACGCGTTGTCCCCACGGCATGTCGTTCGACGGTCCCCGTACGCGCCCACCCGCTGGTTCGACCAGCGGCAGCAACGCGTCGACGTCCGGCACCCCGATGCTCAGCACGATCCGCGGCTGCCCGGGCTCGCCGGGGTCCTCGGCGACGAGCCCGAGCTCCCCGTCGCCGACTTTGAGCATCTTGAAGAACACCGGGCCGTCGTCCGGGTACCGCGACACCTCGGTCGCGCCGAGGACCTGCTCGTAGAACGCCTGCACCCGCTCGAGGTCCGGGGTCACGATGATGGGCTGGATCGCCATGGACTCCTCCTAGTCGTCCACAGAGATACGACCCGGCCGTCCAGAACTGATCGGTGCTCCGAACATCGGCAGCAGCTCCTCGACGTTCAGGAACGTCGTGACCCCCGTGACCAGCCCGCCGCGCACGTCGAGGAACACCAGCCCGAACGGCCGGTCCATGCCGGGCCGCATCTGCCAGTACGCGGGCGACGCGTTGGCCCGGACCGGCACCAGCCACGCGCCGGCGCACGGCGAGTCGGGGGCGTTCAGCACCACCGAGATCGGGCCGCGGCCCCGCAGCCACCAGCCGAACGGAGGCATCGACGTCGTGGCGTCCTCGTGCAGCAGCGCCACGAGAGTGCGCATGTCGTGGCGGTCGAACGCCTCGCAGTAGCGGCTCAGCAACGACTTTTGCACGGGGTCGGAAGGGTTCAGCGGCTCGCCGGGGTCGACGGTCCGCAACGTCGCCCGCGCCCGTTGCAGTGCGCTGTTCGCCGACGCGACCGAGATGTCCAGCAGGGTCGCGACCTCGGCAGCCGGCCAGGCCAGCACGTCGCGCAAAAGAAGCACGGCGCGCTGACGGGCCGGCAGGTGCTGCAACGCGGCCACGAACGCCAACCGGATCGTCTCGCGCCGAATCGCCTGGTCCTCGGGCAGCACCTTCGCGTCGGGCACGGGCTGCACGAAGACGCGCTCGGACAGGGGCGCGCCGATCTCGCCGCCGGACGGCCCCAGGTCGATGGCCAACGCGCGCCGCTGGGCGCTGCGCTGCATGTCGATGCAGATGTTGGTGGCGATGCGGTACAGCCAGGTGCGCAGCGACGCGCGCGACGAGTCGTAGCTGTCGTAGGCCTTCCACGCGCGCACGAGCGTCTCCTGCACGGCGTCTTCGGCCTCGAAGCCGGAGCCGAGCATGCGGTAGCAGTACCCGGTCAGCTCGACTCGGAACGGCTCCAGCGTCTCGATCACGATCCGACCCTACGCGGACAGCTGTCGACCAGCGACTATGGTCTCTGCCATACTCCAGAGTCCGGGAGGAGGTGTGATGAGCAGGCGCGGCACCAAGCAGCGGATGCTGGACAGCGCTGTGCTGCTGCTGCGGGAACGCGGCGCGGCCGGTGTCACGGTCGACGCGGTGCTGGCGCACAGCGGTGCGCCGCGCGGGTCCGTGTACCACCACTTCCCCGGCGGCCGGAACGAGATGGTCCTGGGCGCGATCCGCCAGGCAGGGGACTACATCGCCACGATGGTCCGCGAGTCGGCGGAGGCGGAAGGCGGCGCGCGGCAGATGGTGGACCGCCTCGTCGCCTTCTGGAAGCGGGCGCTGACCAAGACCGACTTCCGGGCGGGCTGCCCCGTCGCCGCGGTGGCGATGGACAGCCGCGACCTCGTCCCCGACGCCGGTGACGTGGTGCGGGACATCTTCGCCCAGTGGCAGGCAGGCCTGGCCGGGGCGTTCGAGGAGAGCGGTTTCGCGGCACCACGCGCCCAGCGGCTGGCGACGCTGGTCGTGTCGGCGATCGAGGGCGCGATCATCCTGTGCCGCGCGCACCGCGACCTGGGCCCGCTGGACGACGTGTTGACCGAGATCGCGCCCCTGCTGGAGCGACGAGACTAGGAGCCTGGCCCATGTGGAAACCCAGCGCCTGCATCCTCTGCGAGTGCAACTGCGGGATCGAGATCCTCGTCGGTGACGACGGCCGGTCGTTCGACAAGATCCGCGGCGACAAGCTCCACCCCGCGTCGGCCGGCTACACCTGCAACAAGGCGCTGCGTCTCGACCTGCACCAGAACGGCAACACCGGCCGGATCACCCGTCCGCTGCGGCGGCGGCCCGACGGCGGCTTCGAGGAGATCGACTGGGACACCGCGATCAGCGAGATCGCGGCACGTCTGGGCGAGGTCCGCGACACCTTCGGCGGGGAAACGATCTTCTACTACGGTGGCGGCGGTCAAGGGAACCACCTCGGTGGCGCCTACTCGCCCGCCACGTTGGCGGCCTTCGGTGCCCGCTACCGCTCGTCCGCGCTCGCGCAGGAGAAGACCGGCGAGTTCTGGGTCAACGCCCGCGTGCTCGGCAGCATGACCCGCGCGGACTTCGAGCACTGCGAGGTCGCGCTGTTCGTCGGCAAGAACCCCTACCAGTCGCACGGCTTCCCGCGCGCCCGCTCGGTGCTCAAGGACATCGCCAAGGACCCGGCCAGGTCGATGATCGTGATCGACCCGGTGCGGACCGAGACGGCGGAGCTGGCCGACTTCCACCTCCAGGTCCGGCCCGGTACCGACCTCTACCTGCTCACCGCGCTGGCCGCGGTGCTCGTGCAGGAGGACCTGATCGCCGCGGACTGGCTCGCCGAGCACGCGGACGGCCTCGACGCCGTCACCGCCGTCCTGCGCGAGGTTCCGGTCACCGACTACTGCGCCGTCGCCGACGTCGAGGAAACGCTGGTGCGGGCCGTCGCCGCCCGGATCGCCGCCGCCGGGTCCGTGGCGGTGTTCGAGGACCTCGGCGTCCAGATGAACCGCGACTCCACGCTCGTCAGCTACGTGGAGAAACTCGTCTGGCTGCTCACCGGCAACTTCGGCAAGCCGGGCACCCAGTACGTGCCCTCCAGCCTGGTGCCGATCGGCCGCGACCGCGGGTACGCCGACGGCGAGGGCCCGCGCAGCCCGGTCGCGGGCGCACGGATCATCAGCGGTCTCGTGCCGTGCAACGTGATCGCCGAGGAGATCCTCACCGACCACCCTGCCCGCTACCGGGCGATGCTGGTCGAGAGCGCGAACCCCGCGCACTCCCTGGCCGACTCGGCGCGCATGCGGGAGGCGCTCGCCGCGCTGGAGCTCGTGGTCGTCATCGACGTCGCCATGACCGAGACCGCACGCCTGGCCGACTACGTGCTGCCCGCGCCGACGCAGTTCGAGAAGTTCGAGGCCACGTTCTTCAACTTCGACTTCCCTCGCAACATCTTCCACCTGCGGCACCCCGTCGTGGCCGCGCCGGACGGCGTGCTGCCCGAACCGGAGATCCACGCCCGGCTCGTCGAGGCGTCGGGTGCGCTCACCGAGGACGACTATGCGCCGTTGCGTGCCGCTGCGGCGGCGGGACGCGCCGAGTTCGCCCAGGCGTTCCTCGCGGTGCTCGCGGACCCGGCGAAGCGGCGGTTCGCGTCCGTGCTGCTGTACCGCACCCTCGGGCCGACGCTGCCGCACGACGCGTCAGCGGCCGCCGTGCTGTGGATGGCCGCGCACGAGTGCGCCCGCAAGAACCCGGCCGGCGTCGAGAAGGCGGGCTACGGCTCCGGAATCACGGCGGGCGAACGGCTCTTCGAGGCGATCGTCAACGGCCCGCACGGCGTGCACATCACCGACGACGAGTACGACGCGTCGTGGCAGCGCCTTCCCAAAACCCGGATCAATTTGGACGTGCCGGAACTGCTGACCGCGGTCGCCGCACTGCGGGACAGGCCGGTTCCGGGGCAGGACCTGGACTGGCCGTTCGTGCTGTCGGCGGGAGAGCGGCGCGCGTTCACGGCCAACACCATCATGCGCGACCCCAGCTGGCGGCGGCGCGACCCGGACGGCCGTCTGCGCATGAGCGTCACCGACGCGACGCGGCTGGGTGTCACGACGGGCGACAGGGTCAGGCTCACGACCCGTCGCGGCAGCGCGGAGGTGTCGGTGGACGCCACGGACACCATGCGCCCCGGCCACATCTCGCTTCCCAACGGCCTCGGGCTCACGGTGGGGGAACGCACGGGCGTCGCCCCGAACGAGCTGACGGCCGCGGAGGACCGCGACGAGTGGGCGGGAACTCCCTGGCACAAGCACGTGCCGGCCAGGCTCGAACCGCTCGGACCGGACCGATGAGTTTCGCCGCGCCGGTCCGTAAGTAGGGCATGACAGAAGACATCATGGCCGCGGTGGCGGCGGAACGGCGTGACCAGGCGGAACTCCTGAGCGGCCTCACCGAGGAGCAGTGGGACGCGCCCAGCCTGTGCGAGGGCTGGACCGTGAAGCACGTCATCGCGCACACGACGCTGCCGTTCCGCAGCTCGGGCGCCCGCGTGCTGCTGGAGATGCTGAAGTCGGGCGGCAGGTTCAACCACGCGTCCAACCGCATGGCCCGCAAGGACGCCACCCTGCCGACCGGCCACCTCCTCAACGCCCTCAAGGCCAACATCGACCACCCCTGGACGCCACCGGGCGGCGGCCTGGCCGGGGCGCTGTCGCACGACGTCATCCACGGCCTGGACATCACGGTCGCGCTCGGCATCGACCGCGAGGTGCCGGCAGAGCGACTCAGGATCGTCCTCGGCGGCGTGAGCCGGCGTCACGTCAAGTACTTCGGTGCCGACCTCGACGGCAAGCGGCTGGAGGCGACGGACCTCGACTGGACGTTCGGCGAGGGCGAGCCGGTGCGGCGGCCCGCTCAGGAGTTGCTGCTGCTCGTCTGCGGACGCCGTTTGCCGGTGGGCTGACCGATCATCTCGTCGCGCACCCGTGCCGTCGCCTCGGTGGTGGTGCTCAGGAAGCTCGCCACGACCTCGCGGTCGGCGGGGCTGAGCCGTTCCCACGCCTGGGAGTACTCGCGGGCCAGCGGCTGGAAGAACGTCGCGGCGAGCGCCTGCGCGTCGGCGAGGACCCGCAGCTCGACGCGGCGGCGGTCGTCGGGGTCGCGTTCGCGGACCACGTGACCGGCTCTGGCCAGCCGGTCCAGCACGGACGTCGTCGCGGAGGCGCTGAGGTTGAGCGCCTTCGCGAGCGCGCCGGGGGTCATGGGGGAGCGGGCCGTCATGATCAGGTTCAGGGCTGTCATGTCGGTGGTGTGCAGCTCGTGCGCCGCGCTGAAGATCTCCAGAAAACGGTTGGACTCCATGACCAACGCGCGCACCAGCATGCTCAGGTCGTAGTCACTTGCGTCGCTCACCGTGTCAGCATACTGTTTCGACCATCGAAACGTTCGACGATCGAAGGAATGACTGATGCGAGTCCTCGCCGGGGTCCTGCTCGTGGTCTGGCTTGCGCTGGGCGGCTTCACCGGGCCGTACGCGGGCAAGCTGTCGGAGGTCTCGGAGAACGACAGCAGTGCGTTCCTGCCGAACTCCGCCGAGTCCACGCAGGTCGCGGAGCTGCAGAAGAAGTTCCAGCGCACCAACGCGATCCCGGCGATCGTCGTGGTCGAACGGTCCGGCGGACTGACCGAAGAGGACAGGAAGTTCCTCGCCGACCGAGGCAAGGGCTTCCAGGCGTCGCCGGTGATCCCCGCGCCCAACGACAAGGACGCCGCCCAGATCGTCGTGCTGCTCGACCCCGCGAAGGAGGTCCGCGACTCGGTCGTGCAGCTGCGCGACGGCGCGCGTGGCGCTCCGGCGGGGCTGACGGTGCTGGTCACCGGGCCTGCCGCGCAGGTCGCCGACCTCGTCGAAGCGTTCGGCGGGATCGACGGGTTGCTGCTGATCGTCGCGGGCGCGGTGGTCGCGTTGATCCTGCTCGTGGTCTACCGCAGTCCGCTGTTGCCGGTCGTCGTGCTCGTGTCGGCGGTGTTCGCGCTCGGACTGGCCAGTTTCGTCGTGTACCTGCTCGCCAAGAACGACGTGCTGGCGCTCAACGGCCAGAGTCAGGGCATTCTCTCGATCCTCGTGTTCGGCGCGGCGACGGACTACGCGTTGTTGCTCGTGTCGAGGTTCCGCGAGGAACTGCGTGACACCGAGGACAAGTACACGGCGATCCGCACGGCCTGGCGCGGCACTGTCGAGCCCATCGCGGCGTCGGCGGGGACGGTGATCCTCGGCGTGCTGTGCCTGCTGTTCAGCGACCTCGACTCCAACAAGGGGCTCGGGCCGGTCGCGGCCATCGGCATCGGCGCGGCGTTGCTGACCACGATGACGTTCCTGCCCGCGACGCTCGCGCTGATCGGACGCGGCGCGTTCTGGCCGTTCTCCCCGAAGCTCGGCTCGCCGCACCCGGAGACGACCGGCCTCTGGGGACGCGTGGCCGGGCTGGTGCGCCGCAGGCCGCGGACGATCTGGATCGTCACGGCGCTGGTGCTGCTCGCCGGCGCGGCGTTCCTGCCGCAGCTCAAGGCGTCCGGCACCGCCCAGTCCGACGTGTTCCTGACCGAGGTCGAGTCCGTTGCGGGGCAGGAGGTCCTGTCGAGGCACTTCCCCGGCGGCACCGGCTCACCGACCGTGATCATCGCGCCCGAGGGCAGGACCGCCGAGGTGCTGGAGAAGTCCAAGGTGGACGGCGTGGCCGACGTCAGGCCCAGCGGCACCGCGGAAGGCCTGGTCCGCGTCGAAGCCACGCTGAAGGACGCGCCTGACTCGGACGCGGCGGTCGCGACGGTTGAGCGCATTCGTGCGGCGGTGCACGGGATCGACGATGCGAAGGTCGGTGGGCAGACTGCGACGTTGCTCGACACCAGGGCGACGTCCGAGCACGACCGGTTGCTCATCATCCCGATCGTGCTGGTCGTGATCTTCCTGGTGCTGGCGCTGCTGCTGCGGTCGTTGCTCGCGCCGTTGCTGCTGATCGCGACGGTCGTGCTGTCGTTCGCGGCCACGATGGGCGTCTCGGCGCTGGTGTTCAACCACGTCTTCGACTTCCCCGGCTCCGACCCGGTGGTGCCGCTGTTCGGGTTCGTGTTCCTGGTGGCACTGGGCATCGACTACAACATCTTCCTGATGACCAGGGTCCGCGAGGAGACGCAGCGACTAGGCACGGTCGAGGGGACCCTGCGCGGTCTCAGCCTGACCGGCGGCGTGATCACATCGGCCGGTGTGGTGCTGGCGGCGACGTTCGCCGCGCTCGCCGTGCTGCCGATCCTGTTCCTCACGCAGATCGCGTTCATCGTGGCGTTCGGTGTCCTGCTCGACACGTTGCTGGTGCGGTCGTTGCTCGTGCCGGCGTTGTCGGTGGACATCGGCGGGCGAATCTGGTGGCCGTCGAAGCTGCGGTGAGCCAGGATCGCGGGCATGACTTTCACGGCACGTCAGCTCAACCGCGCCACGCTCGACCGGCAGATGCTGCTGCGGCGTGAACCGGTCGACGTCGTGACCGCCGTGGACAGGATCGTGGCGATCCAGGCGCAGGAGCCGGCGTCACCGTACATCGCGCTGTGGAACCGGATCGAGGGCTTCGACCCCGCGGACCTGGACGAGGCGTTCACCAGCGGGGTGGTCCGCAAGGCGTCGCTGATGCGGCTCACCCTGCACGCCGTCACGGCGGCCGACCGGGAGGTGTTCCACCACGCGATGCTGCCCGCGTTGCGCGCCTCCCGGCTGTACGACAAGCGGTTCAAGGGCATGGACATCACGGTCGAGCAGGCCGACGCGTTGCTGGAGCACCTGCTGGAGTTCGCGCGGACACCCCGCCAGAAGGCGGAGGTCGAGGAACTGCTGCACTCGCACGTCGGCGACGTCGGGCAGCCCGGCGTCTGGTGGGCGCTGCGCACCTACGCCGGGCTCGTGCACGCTCCGACCGGCGGGCCGTGGTCGTTCGGGCTGCGACCGGCCTACCAGTCCGTCACGACCGAGCCGCGGGAACAGCTGGAGTGCCTGGCCGAGCTGCTGCGCCGCTACCTGACGGGGTTCGGGCCCGCGACCGTGCTCGACATGAACCAGTTCTGCATGTTGCCGCGCGGTGCCATCCGGGAGGCGCTGGAGCTGGTCGACGTGGTGAAGGACGGCGACCACCACGACGTTCCAAATCGGACAATCCCGGACGAAGACACCCCGGCACCGCCACGGCTGATGGCCATGTGGGACAGCACGTTGCTCGCCTACGCCGACCGCAGCCGCATCATCCCCGAGCAGTACCGCAAAGTAGTCATCCGCAACAACGGCGACACCCTGCCGACGCTGCTCGTCGACGGCCACGTGGCAGGGGTCTGGCGTACGACCGAGGACGGAAGCGTTGAAGCGACGGCTTTTCACGCGTTGAGGGACGACGACTGGGACGGGCTGGCGCAGGAGGCGGCCGAGCTCCGCAAGCTCCTCGGCGACCGCGAACCGCAGGTCTACAAGCGTTACGCACGGTGGTGGAGCGGCCTTCCGGCCCACGACGTTCGTATTCTGTGAATACGTCAAGATCCACAAAGGACCTATGCGTGAGTCACTATTCCTCCACCCTGCATGGAGGAAAGCTCAATGTTCCAAACGAAAAAGCGCGTCCACGCCGCCCTCACGGCCGGCCTGCTCGCAGCGGGCGCGATCACCCTGCTCGGTGGCTCTCCCGCCGCGACCGCGTCCGGTGACTCGGTCATGTGCGCGGACGAGCACGCCACGGCCCGTGCGCTGCCCGGCAGCCACGGCCAGGAGCGCAACGAGGTCAGCGACGCCGAGGCGGCTCGGATGAACGCCGACCTGCGCAAGAAGATCGCGGAGAAGGCGCTCAACCGCGCCGATCTCTCCGCGGCGGCGGTGGGTGGCACGATCCCCGTCGTGTTCCACGTCGTCACCGGCACGGGCGGGGTCGGAGCGATCTCCGACGCCACCATCGCCAAGCAGATCGAGGTCCTGAACCAGGGCTTCGCCGGCGCCGAGCTCCAGGGCACGGCCGCCAACACCGGGTTCAAGTTCGTGCTGCAGGAGACCAAGCGCTGGTCGAACAACACCTGGTTCACCGGCGTGGACACCGCGTCGACGGAACGGGCGATGAAGACGGCCACGCGCGTGGGCACGGCCTCGACGCTCAACGTGTGGTCGACCGACACCAGCAACCTCGGGTTCGCGACGTTCCCGAGCTGGTACGCGGGTGACCCGAAGATGGACGGCGTGGTCATCAAGTACACGAGCGTTCCGGGCGGTTCGGCGACGAACTTCAACCTGGGCAAGACGCTCACGCACGAGACCGGTCACTGGATGGGCCTCTGGCACACCTTCCAGGGCGGCTGCACCTCGACCAACGACGAGGTTGCCGACACGCCGGCGCAGAAGAGCTCCACCTCGGGGTGCCCGGAAGGCCGCGACTCCTGCCGTCTGGCGGGTCTCGACCCGATCCACAACTACATGGATTACTCGTACGACTCCTGCTACAACCAGTTCACCAACGGCCAGAACAACCGCATGCAGAGCGCCTGGACGGCGTACCGCAGCGGCAAGTGATCTGACGTGACGAGGGGGCACCGCTTTCGGGTGGTGCCCCTTTCGTGTGCGCGGAAATCTTCAGACCTGCGCGGCGATTCTGCGGGCGCGGTCCAGCTCCCGCTGGAGGCGTCCGGGGTCACGGGGCCGAGTTCCGCGTGCAGGGCAAGGGATTCGGCGATCAGGCACTACCAGTTGCAGGCGGTGTCCGGCTCGCAGCACGGCGCCAGGAACCGGCAACTCGGGCAGATCCACTTGGAACCGTTGCCGTAGGGCCGCAGGTCGTCGGACTCGCACTGCGGGCACTGGGGCAGTTGGACGGTCTTCTTCGCCGGCTCGGTCACGCCGACACCGTACTTCAGTTGTGGTCGATCACCAGGTCGGCACGACGGGCCGGATCGCAGGTGGCGAAGTACAGCCGCTGCCCTTCGACGTACCGGCGGTTGCGCGGGTCGTCCGGGTCGGGCGGACTGCCGTCGCGCAACGCCATGCGCCCCACCGACACCGCGAAGTCGACGGACAGGAACACCGAGAAGTCCCAGTGGTCCACGAGTTCGTCGCGGTGCAGGAAGATCCCGTCCACCAGCAGGAGCGCGGACGGTGGCGCGACCTCGGCCTCGGCGTCCACGTACTCGTCGGTGGCCAGGTCGTGGCTCGCGCGCCGGAACGGCCGCCCGGCCGCGAACGGCGTGAGCAGGTAGTCGGTGAACCGCTCGTAGTCGAAGCTGTCCAGGAAGAACCCCTCCGGCGACATCCGGCCTCGCTGCCAGCGACGAGCGCGCGGGTGGTGGAAGTCGTCCACCGACGCGCGCACCACGGCACGGCCCTGCGCCCGCAACACCGAGGCGAGCTCGTCGCAGAACGTCGTCTTGCCCGCGCCGTCCACCCCGTCGACCGCGACCAGGCCCTTCGCGGGGAGCAGCGCGGCGACCTCCTTCAGCACCGTCACCGATCGACGATCTCACACACCGTCACCCGCGCTGGCCCCATCGGATGAGACCCACGTCTCCCCGGCCTCAAGAACGCGTAAACGCCGGGCCTGACGCCGTAAGGACGTTGTCAGGCATCGCCTGGTCAGGGGTTTCCTGATGCACGCTTCCGAGCGTCAACAAGAAGCCTTGTCGTTGAAGGGAGCGGCGTCATGGCCGACCTGGCCTACGCGTTGCTGCTGATCGGGTGTTTCGTCGTGCTGGGCCTGACGGTGCGCGGACTGGAGAAGTTGTGAGCGGCACGGGTGTCGTCGCGAACGCCGTCGCGGGCGTGATCGCGTTGCTGCTGATCGTCTACCTGTTCGTCGCGCTCGTCAGGCCGGAGAAGTTCTGATGTCACCTCTCGTGGCCGGCCTGGTTCAGGTCGGCGTTCTCGTCGCGGCCCTCGCGGTCGCGTACCGCCCCCTCGGCGACCACATGGCCAGGGTCTTCACGGCCAGGAGCCACTCGAAGCTGGAACGCGCGATCTACCGGTTCGCGCGGATCGACCCCGACGCCGAGCAGAAGTGGAGCACTTACGCGTACGGCGTGCTGGGTTTCTCGTTCGCTGGAATCGTGTTCCTGTACGTGATCCAGCGAGTCCAGTCGTTGCTGCCCTTCGACTTCGGCCGCGGTGACGTCGGGCCGGGCATGGCGTTCAACACCGCCGTCAGCTTCGTCACCAACACGAACTGGCAGTCGTACGTGCCGGAGACCGTGATGGGCCACACGGTCCAGATGATCGGGCTGACCGTGCAGAACTTCGTGTCGGCGGCGGTGGGACTGGCGGTGGCGGTCGCGCTGGTCCGCGGGTTCGTCCGGCACCGGACCGACAGGCTCGGCAACTTCTGGGTCGACCTCACCCGCGGCACCGTGAGGATCCTGCTGCCGATCGCGTTCGTCGCGGCCCTCGTGCTGATCGTCATGGGTGTCACGATGTCGCTCAGGTCCGGTGTGGACGTCGACGGTCAGGTCGTCGCGAACGCCCCGGTCGCCAGCCAGGAAGCCATCAAGGAGCTCGGCACCAACGGCGGCGGTGTGCTCAACGCGAACTCGGCGCACCCGTTCGAGAACCCGAACGAGTGGTCGAACCTGTTCGAGATCTTCCTGCTGCTGGTGGTCCCTGTTGCGCTGACCCGCACGTTCGGGCAGCTCGTGGGCGAGCGGAAGCAGGGTTACGTCCTCCTCGGTGTCATGGGCACCATCTGGGCCGCGATGCTGGCGGTGATCTGGGGCGCCGAAGCCGCGGGCCTGAGGCCGTTGGAGGGCAAGGAGCTCCGGTTCGGCATCGCGGGCAGCGCGCTCTTCGCCAACTCCACCACCGGCACGTCGACCGGCGCGGTGAACTCCTGGCACGACAGCTACACCGGGCTCGGCGGCGGCGGCACGTTGCTGAACATGCTGTTCGGCGAGATGACGCCGGGCGGTGTCGGTACAGGCCTCTACAGCATCCTGGTGATGGCGATCATCGCGATGTTCCTGGCGGGGCTGATGGTCGGCCGCACGCCCGAGTACCTGGGCAAGAAGCTGGGACGCAAGGAGGTGACGGCCGCCGCGGTGTCGATCCTCGCGATGCCGGCGGTGTTGCTGATCGGCGCGGGTATCGCGGCGATCCTCCCGAGCACGCCGAGTGCGTTGAACAACCCGGGAGCGCACGGCCTGTCGGAGATCCTCTACGCGTACGCGTCGGCGTCGAACAACAACGGCAGTGCGTTCGGCGGCATCACGGTGACCAGCGACTGGTTCCAGTCGTCGCTGGGGCTGTGCATGCTGTTCGGCCGGTTCGTCCCGATCATCGCGGTGCTGGCGCTGGCGGGTTCCCTCGCGGCGCAGAAGAAGGTGCCGGTGACGGCGGGCACGCTGCCCACGACCGGGCCGCTGTTCGCGACGCTGCTCTCAGGCTCGATCGTGCTGGTCGCCGCGCTGACCTTCGTTCCCGCTCTCGCTCTCGGTCCCATCGCGGAGGCACTGCTGTGACCACCAAACCCGGCATCGCCGCCGCCGTTCCGGACGCGTTGCGGAAGCTCCACCCTCGCCACCAGCTCCGCAGCCCGGTCATGTTCGTCGTCTGGGTGGGTTCGGTGCTGGTCACCGTGTTCGCGGCGACCGACCCGAGCGTGTTCACCGTCGCCGTGGCGCTGTGGCTGTGGTTCACCGTGCTCTTCGGGAACCTCGCGGAGGCCGTCGCGGAAGGCCGCGGCAAGGCGCAGGCGGACTCGTTGCGCAGGACCAAGAAGGACGCCGTCGCGAGGATGCTGAACGGTGACGTCGTCGCAGGCACCGAGCTGAAGGTCGGCGACCTGGTCGTCGTGGAGGCGGGTGAGGTGATCCCCGGTGACGGTGACGTCGTCGAGGGCATCGCGACCGTCGACGAGTCCGCGATCACCGGCGAGTCCGCACCCGTGATCCGCGAGTCCGGAGGTGACCGGTGCGCGGTCACCGGCGGCACGACCGTGCTGTCCGACCGGATCGTCGTGCGGATCACGACCAAACCGGGTGAGTCCTTCGTGGACCGGATGATCGCGTTGGTCGAAGGCGCGCAACGGCAGAAGACGCCGAACGAGATCGCGTTGACGATCCTGCTGTCCACGTTGACGATCATCTTCGTGCTCGCTGTGGTGGCGTTGCAGCCGTTCGCGATCTACTCCGGCGGCGAGCAGTCGGTCGTCGTGCTGACCGCGCTGCTGGTCTGCCTGATCCCCACCACGATCGGCGCGCTGCTGTCCGCCATCGGCATCGCGGGCATGGACAGGCTGGTGCAGCGCAACGTGCTCGCGACCTCGGGCAAGGCGGTCGAGGCCGCCGGCGACATCGACACGTTGCTGCTCGACAAGACCGGCACGATCACGTGGGGCAACCGGCGCGCGACCGAGTTCATCCCGCTCGGCCCGGCGTCCCACGAGACGCTGGTGGCGGCCGCGCGGCTCGCGAGCCTGGCGGACGACACCCCGGAAGGCCGCAGCATCCTGGAGCTCGCGGGCGGCCAACCCGCGTCCGACCACGAGAAGACCGGCGAGTTCGTGCCGTTCACCGCGCAGACCCGCATGTCCGGCATCGACCTCGACGGTCGCGTCATCCGCAAGGGCGCGGCGTCCGCGTTCCAGCTCAGCGACACGGCCCGCGAGGTCGTGGACGACATCAGCGCGCAGGGCGGCACACCTCTCGTCGTAGCGGAGAACGGCACGGTCCTCGGCGTCATCCGGCTTTCGGACGTCGTGAAGCCCGGCATGAAGGAACGGTTCGCCGAGCTGCGCGCGATGGGCATCCGCACGGTCATGGTCACCGGCGACAACCCGTTGACCGCCAAGGCCATCGCGGAGGAAGCGGGCGTCGACGACTTCCTCGCCGAGGCGAAGCCCGAGGACAAGATGGCCCTGATCCGCAAGGAGCAGGAGGGCGGCCGGCTCGTCGCCATGACCGGTGACGGCACGAACGACGCGCCCGCGCTGGCCCAGGCGGACGTCGGCGTCGCGATGAACACCGGCACTTCGGCCGCGAAGGAGGCCGGCAACATGGTCGACCTCGACTCGGACCCGACCAAGCTCATCGAGATCGTGGAGATCGGCAAGCAGCTGCTGATCACCCGCGGTGCGCTCACGACGTTCTCCGTGGCGAACGACCTGGCGAAGTACTTCGCGATCCTGCCGGCCATGTTCGCGGCGATCTACCCGGCGCTCGACAAGCTGAACATCATGCACCTCGCGACACCGAAGTCCGCGATCCTGTCGGCGGTGATCTTCAACGCGGTGATCATCGTGGCGCTGATCCCGCTGGCTCTGAAGGGCGTCCGATACCGGCCGTCCAGCGCCTCGGCGTTGCTGCGGCGCAACCTGCTGATCTACGGCCTGGGCGGCGTCGTGACGCCGTTCGCCGGGATCTGGCTGATCGACCTGCTCGTGCGACTCATCCCGGGGATCGGCTGACATGGACAACTTTCTGAAGCAGTCGTGGGCGGGTCTGCGGATCCTGCTCGCGCTCACCGTGCTCCTCGGCGTGCTCTACCCGCTGACGGTGTGGGGCGTGTCCCGCCTGCCGGGCCTGCGCGCCAACGCCGAGGCGCAGGACACGACGCTGGTGGCGGTCGTCCGCGAGGGCGACCGGTACTTCCAGCCACGTCCGTCCGCGGCGACGCTGCCCGCGTCCGGCGGCTCGAACAAGAGCGAGCTGAACACCGACTACGACAAGGTCGTCGCCGAACGCCGCACCGCCGTGGCACAACGCGAGGGCGTGCCGGAGATCGACGTGCCGCAGGACGCGGTGACCGCGTCGGCGTCCGGCCTCGACCCGGACATCAGCCCGGACTACGCGGCGTTGCAGGTGCCCCGCGTGGCCCGCGCGTCCGGCCTCACCGTGGAGAAGGTGCGCGAGCTGGTCGCTGCCAACACCTCTGGCACTTTCGTGACCACCGTCAACGTGACCGCGCTGAACCGTGCCGTAGATAGCGCAATCCGATGACCTCCGTACTGGTGGTTGACGACGAACCGCAGATCGTGCGCGCGTTGAGGATCAACCTCAGCGCACGGGGCTACGACGTGATGACGGCCTACGACGGCAAATCCGCCCTGGGCGTCGCCGTGGAGGGCAAGCCGGACGTGGTCGTGCTGGACCTCGGCCTGCCCGACATCGACGGCGTGGAGGTGATCGCGGGCCTGCGCGGCTGGTCGACGATCCCGATCATCGTGCTGTCCGCGCGCACGGACTCCTCGGCCAAGGTCGAGGCCCTGGACGCGGGTGCCGACGACTACGTCACCAAGCCGTTCGGGATGGACGAGCTCCTGGCCAGGCTGCGCGCGGCCGTGCGGCGGGGTCTGGCGCGTGAGGCAGGGGATCCCGTGGTCGAGACGTCGTCGTTCGTCGTGGACCTGGCGGCGAAGAAGGTGCAGCGAGACGGCCGCGAGGTCCACCTGACGCCGACCGAGTGGGGACTGGTGGAGGTCCTCGCGCGCAATCCGGGGCGTCTCGTGTCGCAGAAGCAGCTGCTGCAGGAGGTGTGGGGACCTATGCACGTCAACGAGTCCCAGTACCTGCGGGTGTACTTCGCGCAGTTGCGGCGGAAGCTGGAGGACGACGCCGCCCATCCGCGTCACCTCATCACCGAACCCGGGATGGGGTACCGGCTGGAGCTCTGACGCGGCACCCGTGACCTGGGTTACGGCGCTCGTCAGGATCGCGTCAAGGTGAGGGTTGCCCGTGTCAGGGTCTCGTCCGGGACCTGGGCACGGGCTCCCGTCAGGCGTGTGCTGGACGCATGACGCTCGCGGAGTTGTTGCCCAGCACCGGATGTTCCATCGAGCCGGTGCTGGAGGAGGGTCTGTGGCCGGACGGGACTCACCTGGCCGGGTCGGACCTCGTCATCGGTGGAGTCGGCGCCACGCGGCTCGCTGCCCGGTTCGGCACGCCGTGCCAGGTGCTGGACGAGGCGACGGTGCGCAACCGCGCCAAGGCTTTCCTGCGTGCGCTGCCGGAGGCCGAGGTGGTGTTCGCCGGCAAGTCGTTGCCCTGCCCGGAGGTCTACCGGTGGATGGCCTCCGAAGGCCTGTCGCTGGACGTGTCCTCCGCCGGTGAGCTGGCCCTGGCCCGAGCCGCGGGCTTTCCGGGGCAGCGAATCGTCATGCACGGCAACGTGAAGACCGGCGAGGACCTCAAAGCCGCACTGCAGCACGGGGTGTCGCGGATCGTCGTCGACTCGTTCGACGAGATCGCCCAGCTCGGCGCCCTGTCCCGGCACGGCCAGGAGGTCATGATCCGGGTGACGCCCGGCGTGGACGCCCGCACCCACGCGGCCATCACGACGGGTGTCGAGGACCAGAAGTTCGGTTTCTCACTGGCTTCCGGCGCCGCGCTCGAGGCGATCCTGCGGGTCGTCGAGCAGCCGTCGCTCAGGCTCACCGGCCTGCACTGCCACATCGGGTCCCAGGTCCGGCACGTGGCGTCCTACGAGGAGACCGTGCGGCGCATGGTGGGTCTGATCGCGTCGTGCGGCGTGCGCGTCGAGCAACTCGACCTCGGTGGCGGCTTCTGCACGCCGTACCTGGCCGGCGAGTCGTCGTTCGACCTCTTCGGCTTCGCGCAACGGGTGCGGGGAACGCTGAACTACGAGTGCGCGCTGCACCGCGTACCGGTGCCGAAGCTGCTGATCGAGCCCGGCCGGTCCATCGTCGCGAACGCCGGCGTCACGCTGTACCGGGTCTGCGCGGTCAAGCGCGGTGTTCGGACCTTCGTGGCGGTTGACGGCGGCATGAGCGACAACCCGCGTCCCGCGTTGTACGGGGCGAAGTACGCGGTGCGGCTGGTCGGTCGCGGTGGCGCGCGAAAGCCCGTGACCGTGGTCGGGCGGCACTGCGAGGCCGGTGACGTGCTGGCCGAGGACGTGCCGCTGCCCGCCGACGTGCACGCGGGTGACCTGCTCGCGGTGCCGGTGACGGGGGCGTACCACCACGCGCTGGCGTCGAACTACAACCAGGTCGGCAGGCCACCGGTCGTCGCGGTGCGCGACGGCGTGGCGCGGCAGGTCGTGCGGCGGGAGACGGAGGAGGACCTGCTGCGCCGGTACGTTTGATCGTTCCGCCCCACGATCGAACATCTGTTCCCTAGAGTGGCGCGATGCACTCGTACGCCTACGTCGCCGACTCCCGGCTGGACGAGACGCGTCGCGCCCTGGGCCTGCAGACCTCCGGCGGCCGCGCGCCGAACCCGCGCTTCTTCACCGGATTCCTCGCCGACTCGCAGCAGGCCGCCACGGCGTTGCTCGCCATCGCGAAGATCGCGGGAACCCGCTACTTCCAGCCCACCACCGAACGCCTGCGCGACCCGGTAGTCACCTGCAACGGCGACAGGCTGCGGTTCGAGTCGTTCTCGGGCTGCTGCGGCGTGTACGCGCGGCTCGACGTGCTCAGCGGCGCGCTCGACGGCGAAGTGCACGACCGCGGCACCACGAACGTCGACGTCAACGAACCGCTGCGCCGGGCCCTCGCACGGGTGACCAAGGGCGATCCGCTGCACCTGACCGTCGGGCCGGACCAGGTCGAGGTCGGCACGCTCGACGGCGCGGTCGTCGAGAAGAAGGTCCCGCTGCCGCCGCGCTGGCTGCGCGGCTTCGCCGAGACCCAGGTGCTCACCTCGCGCTTCGACCTGAAGGCCGAGCTGAACCCCGCCGACGCCACGCGGTTCCTGCGCACGCTCCCCAAAGGACGAGCCGCGGTGTGGGCGGTGCCGTCCGGGAAGTCGTTGCGGCTCAGCGGAACCGCGTCCGCCAACGCCGTGTGCCTGGCCGGTCCGAACCGTCTCGAAACGCTCATCCCGTTGCTGCGCTTCGCCAAAGCCGTGAGGTTGTACGGCCCGCCCGCCGACGGCAAACCGGTCGCGAGCGGCTGGGAGGTCGACCTCGGCGCGCAACGGCTGACGCTCGTGCTTTCCCCGGAGGTCAGCCGCGGCCTGTCCGGTGAGGGCGCGGTCCTCGACGGCCTGGCCGCAGGGGACGCCGACACCGACGCCGAACTGATCGGCGCACTGCTCGACTTCGAACCCCGCGTGGACATCGCGGACCTCGCCGAACGGTCGGGGCTCACCGCCGGCCGGGTCAAGGACGCGTTGGCACAGCTCGGCACGGCCGGACGTGTGGGCTACGACCTCGCGGAAGCGTCCTACTTCCACCGCGAGCTGCCGTACGAGGGCACCGACATCCAGGCGATGAACCCCAGGCTGCGCAACGCGAGGGCGCTCGTCGAGCAGAACGCCGTCAGCTGGGACGGTGACACCGCGGTGGTCGGCGACTACCGGGTGAACGGCGACGCCTGCACGTGTCAGTGGTGGGCCGAATATCGGGGCGGGCGCGGGAAGTGCAAGCACGTGCTGGCGGCGGACATGGTCAGGAGCAAGGCATGACGTTCGACGAGATCCGTGAGCTGATCGAGGCGGACAAACCCGTGCCGCTCGCCGAAGCACTCCAGGCACTCACTGCGGAGCAGCGCAAGGAGCTCGCCAAAGACCTGATCGCGTTCGAGAAGAAGCACCGGGCGGGCGACCGGAGCTGGCACCACGGGCCGACGCTCGCCATCTCGGGCGCGGGGTTGTTGCAGAACGCGTCGACGCTCGCGCCGTGGCTGCTGCGCTATCAGATCTGGTGGCACCCGCAGTTCCCGAACAACGGCATCGCTGAGCTGATCGACGTGCTGCGGCGGCGGGACCTCGCGTGGATGCCGGAGCTGCTCGTGCGGCTCGCCGCGAAGATGCCGACGAGGGAGCTGCGCCGGTACGACCTGATGCGGGTGATCCTGGAGTTCTGCGGGGAGAACGCGCCGGACTCGGACGGGTTCCTGCTGCACTTCCTGAACGCCGGCGGCCACACCGGCTGGCGGCCGGGTTTCGACGTGCTGATCCCCCGTCTGCTCGAGGTCGTCGGTGCCGGCGTGAGCTTCGCGAACACCCGCGAATGGCCGTCCTTCCTGCGTGGCCGGGCCGACCGCACCGTGCTCTTCGACGGCTGCCTCGCGCGGCTCCAGCAAGGCGGCAGCGCCAAGGAGATGGAGGGTTTCCTGGCGCTGCACGAGGTTCTGCAGGTCACGCAGGACGAGGTGGCCGAGCACGCGCGGGACTACGTCGCGATGCTGCCGGACTCCCGTTCGACGGTAGCGACACTGGCCCAGGACCGGCTGAGGTCGTTGGACGAGGCGGGCAGGCTCGACTTCGACCTGCTGTGCGACGCGAGCCGGTGGGTGTTCGGGCGCACCGAGAAGAAGCTCGTCCGCGCCCAGCTCACCTGGCTCGGCAAGCACGCGAAGACCAGGCCGGACGAGGTGGTGCTCGTCGTCGCGGAACTGTTCGCGCACGAGTCGGACGACCTGCGAGGTCAGGCGGTCAAGCTCGTCGCCAAACACCTGGCCAAGATCAGCGCGGCCACTCGGGCCGAGCTTCTGGCATTGGCCGAGCAGCTGCCGGCGGACCTCGCCGCGCAACTCGGTGGCCAGGCGCTCGTGGAGGAAACCGTCGCACTGGCCCCGTTCACACCCCGTCCGTGGCCGGAACCGATCGCCACGCTCGACGAGCTGACCGGCGAGGTGCGGGCGCTGTTCGGCCGCAACGCCGGGCACGTCGAGGCGGTCACCGCGGAACGGATCATCGAGGCCGTGGTCCGGTTCGCCTGGCAGGACAGGGACGCGGTCGCCAAGGCGTTCGGGCCGATCTACGACAAGCACCCGTGGATCCAGAACCGCAACTCCTACTACAACGAGCACTCGAAGAGCGATCCCTGGTCCGAGCTGATCGCGATCATCGCCGCCGTGTCCGAACCGGCGACGTGGTCGGGGTCCATCGCGTCGTTGCTGGAATCCACCCGCAAGTGGCTGACGCAGCTCAAGCGGACACAGCCGGGTTCGATCAGCGACCAGCTCGCCCTGCGGTTGCGTGAGATCAGGAACGGCCTGGTGCACTCGCCGCGCCCGGCCCTGGTCTCGACCCCGACCGAGGCGTCCGGCCTGCTCGACGCCGCTACGTTGCTGGAACGGCTCGCCAAGGCCGACGCGGAGGGCTGGGAACCGTGGCCGCGCGACCTCGAACAGGCCTACCAGCGCCTTCCTCGCGACGTCGCACCCGAGGCTTTCGCGTCGTTGCCCGGCAACACGGGACGGCTGCTCCGCAGGTGGCTCGCCGACCGGACCGATCCGGTGGTCGCGCTGGCCGAGAAGATCCGCACCACCGCCGACTACGGCTACTACCGGCCGGCGGTGACCGAGAAACGGCTGCTCGCCACGGTCACGCCGGGCCTGCCCGATCCGGAGCAGCACTGGTACGGGTACGGCGACTGGGGTCCGCTGATCGAGTGGTGGCCGGCTGTCCTGCCCGCGCACCGCGACGTCGTGGCCGCACGCCTCGTGCCGCACTTCGCGAACCGGCTCTACTCGAAGGGCGGCAGCGACGGCCCGTTGCTGCCGATGCTCGCTGAAGCGGACGGCCCGACCGGCATCGGCATGGACCTGGCACTCGCCTACGGGCTCGGCGCCGAGCTCACGGTCAACCGCGCCCACGCCGTCGACGCCCTGCTGATCCTGGCCTCGCGCTCCCAGCTCGAAGGCAAGCCGCTGGGCGAGATCATCGGCCTCCTGGTGCACCGCGGCGAGCTCCCGCTGAACCGGGTGGTGCCGGGCCTGCGCGACGCCGCCCGGTCAGGCGCGCTGGAGCAGATCTGGGACGCCCTGGTGGCTCTCCTTCCGAAGCTGTGGACCCACAACCGGGTCGCGGACGTGATCGAGCTAGCCGTCGAACTGGCCCAGCAGCTCAAACCGGGCGGTGACGTGGAAGGACTCGCGGAGGTCGCGGCGCGCAAGGGTTCCAGCAAGGCGGTGGTGCAGGCGAAGAGGCTGGTGGCCGCCCTCAGCTAGCGAACACGGGGTAGTGGTCGGAGAAGTCCGTGAAGGTGTACTTGCGCCCCCACGACCAGATCGACCACTCAGGACTCTTCACCCGCCGCGTCTCGTTGCGCAGCACCGGTCCTTGAATGCTGAGTACGTAGTCGAGGTGCTCGGACGCGTACTCGGGCCCGTACTGGTCACGGCACACGCTGTTGTCCGCGCAGTCCCACGAGAACGGGTGCCCGCCGATCTCGGGCGTCGCCGCGCCCAGGTCGGCGACCATCCGCGGGAACTCGTCGCCGGCCTTGACGACGTTCATGTCACCGGCCACGTAGACGGGTTCGGACGCAGGGATGTTGCGGGCGGCCAGGAACGCCTTGATCTCGGCGCGCTGCTTGGTGCGGTACCCCGACGGCGCGCTGGTGCAGGAGGAGTCCTCGGCCTGCATGTGCGTGCCGATCACGTGCAACGGCCCGGACGGCGCGTCGATGCGCACGTACGCGAAACCCTTGTTGGAGAACCAGTCCGCGCCACACGCGTCCCGGTAGACGTGCTGAACCCGAGTGGTGATCGGCCACCGGCTCAGCACGGCGACCCCGCCGTCCTCGGGCGTCGATGAGCTGTACGCCCCGCTCGTGACGTCCCACCCGGCCGTGCTGCGGCCGAGGACCGGCGTCTGGTGCGGGTAGGTGTCGCGGAGGTTGGCGAGCAACCGGTCGGAGGCGGTGTTGTCGAACGCCTCCTGCAGCACGACCACGTCCTGGCCGTTCAGCACACCGGTGCTCTCGATCAGGTCGGCCCGCGCCACCTGACCCCAGTTCGGGTAGAGGTTCCGCGACAGCATGAAGACGTTGTAGGTGGCGATCTTCGGGGCGGCCGGGGCGGCGACCGCGGGTGTGGCCGGGATCGTGAGCGCGACGGCGGCGGCGAGCGTGATCAGGCGCATGAGGCCCGATGGTGAAGGACGTGAGAATTCTTCACAACCGGTTGAACGTGTCGGATCGATCAAGCGCGGGTGTGCCGGGTCTTCGAACTCGGCCGGGCAGTGTGGTCGCCTTGTGTTGGTGGTTGCGTGGGTCGTATGACGAGCTTTGGTTGCGTCATCGCCGCTTCGCGACGATTGCGATTGGGGCTTGACTTCGGGGCCCTTGCGAGGCGCTGTGTCGGGCGGAAAAGGTCGGATGCTCCGCACCCGCCCGATCCGAAAAGGCTAGCACCTCGCTCCCAAAGTCAAGCCCCAATCGCATTCGTGCGTGGTTGCGGTGGGTTGTTCGGCTCGCCTCATTACCGCTTGCCTGCGTTCGCAGAGCCCTGTACGGCTCGCCTTCGGCATCGTGTTCCGGGGTGGGGTCGGCTGGGTGATTCACTCGATTGTGTTCGACATTTCCCGTTATCTTGTTGTGATCTTGCGGTAGAGTAGAACACGTGATCGAAACCCGCCTCCTCTCCACCGACGAGCTGCTCCGCAGTCTTGTCGACGAGGTGACGGAAATCCGGGTCCGTGAAAATGCGGCGTTGCAGATGATTGCCGAGTTGGATCGGCGTGGGGCCGCGAGCGAGCTCGGGTACAGGAATCTGCCGCAGGTGTTGCGGCATGTTGTCCGCTGGGATCTGCACGTCGCCACACGGTGGATCGACACTGCCTTGTTGCTGACCAGCGAGATCACCCCGACCGGTAGTGAACTCGCCCCAGTGCTTCCGCTCACGGCAGAGGCGGTGGCCGAGGGCGCGTTGTCGGTCGAGCACGTGGCGGCGGTGGCCGCGGTGATGA
>NZ_JBHRZI010000027.1:0-113864 GCF_042649515.1 Lentzea rhizosphaerae
CGCGAGCCGCTCCGCATCACCGGTGGTGGTACCCGGCCGGTCCCCGGCGTCGGTCTCCGCACGCTTGACCCAGGTCCGCAACGCCTCGGGATGGATCCCGAGCTGCTCGGCGATCCGCTTGATCGCCCCGGTCGCGGACGCCGGGTCCCGGCGCGCTTCCACGGCCATCCGGGTCGCCCGCTCACGCAGCTCGTCTGGGTACTTCTTCGGTGGGGCCATCAGTCCTCATCATCCAGGCTTGATGGTCTCCATCAAACCCGGTACGGAACAACAGCGACGTCACCAAGCTCCACCACGCAGGGGTCCAGGACGCACCCGGCGAGACCGAGCGATGACACGCGGCTCCTCAGCGCGCCACGTCTCATCAATACCTGGACAGACCCCGCTCCGACGCGATCTTTACGCCGTCTTTGCGCGTCGGCTGCCAGCTCAACCTGTGCCTCCACGTCACCTGAGGTTTGCCTCCGACGTGTTTTTACGGCATCTTGACGGGTGGAGCGCCGGGAAGCCTGGTCGGCCCGTTCGTCACAACACGGTGGCGGCGGCTACACGACTCGAGGTGCCATGCCCCGGCTGCCATCATCCTCCGCGTTCTCCCCCGCCCAGTCCGGCAAGACGGGACACCCGGCCGAACGCTGATCCGTGCGTTCGTCCGGCCTCACCAGCACCCGGATACCGAGTTGCTCTTCTTTCTCTTGTCTTGCAAGGCATTCATGCCGCTGGTCTCTTGGGGCGAGGTGTGTCGTGGTGCTCGTTCCGCGCACGATTCCGATGATCGACAGCTCGCAGATCGCGATCGCGTCGGCAGCACCCGCTTGACGCATGGGGCGCGGACAGGAACGAGCGCGACTACGAACTATCCGGAGGTCCCCCGATGATCACTACGACGGCGCCCGACGGCAGCAGCGTGCATGCGTACGACGAAGGACGAGGTCCGGTGATCCTGTTACTGCACGGTGGCATGGACGACGGTGCGTCGTGGGCACGTGTCGCCGCGCGGCTCAGGTCGCGGTTCAGAGTGCTGCGACTGCACCGCCGGCAGTACCGGCTGGATCTCAAGACCGGCGAAGCGTGCACGATGGCCGCCGAAGTCGAGCACGTCCGCACCCTGGTGCGGCTGATCGACGAACCGATGCTCATCGTCGGGCACTCCTCCGGTGCGGTGCTCGCGCTCGAGGCACTGGTGTCGTTGCCCGAGGCGTTCGCCGGCGCGGTGCTGTACGAACCGCCCTGCGTGATCGGACCACTCCTCGGCGGAGAAGCCTTGAGGCGAGCGCAAGCCGCCATCACTGCCGGACACCCCGGCAAGGCGATGGCGATTTTCCTGCGCGACATCGTACGAACTCCGGCGTGGGTCGCCTGGATGTCGGGGGCATCCATCCCGCTGATTCCCCGGTTGCGGCGGCTCGCACGGCACCAGCTCGACGACTGTGCGGCCATCGACGAGGTGGGCCTCCGGCTGGATGCGTACGCGCGGATAGACGTGCCCGTGGTGCTGCTCGGCGGCGAACGCAGCCCGGCGCACCTGGGCGAACGGCTGGACGCGTTGGAACACGCCATGCCGAACACCGAACGCGTGCGGTTGCACCGCCAGGGCCACGCCGCGAACACCCTCGCACCGGCCCGAGTGGCCGAAGTCATCACCAGGCTTGGCGGCGAGGTGCTGCGAAACCCGTCGCGGGGGTGATGAGTTTCGCCAGGAACGGAGGTGGGGCGGAGATGCGTGAAGCCGGGGTCGAGGACGTGCGCCGGTTGCGGCTTCGCACGGTGTGCGTGCGCGGCATGGATGATCTGACGCGGCCCGGCAGCTACTCCGTGCCGGAGCCGGTGGCCACGGTGGCGGTGCGGCGCCTGCGTCGTCGTGGCCGCGCGATGGCCTTGATCGGCCTGCTGCTGTTCGCCGGATTCGTCGTGGGCGCGAACCTGTTGGTGGACAGGGCCGACGCGCTGCTCGCGACCGGCGAGCCCACTCCGGGCGTCGTGGTCGGCGTGCATCCGGGCCTGCGTGGTGCGGCGGGCACGATCGACGTGCGCTTCACCGTCGCGGGCGTGGAGCGGACCCGCTCGATGAACCTCGACGACAGCAGCCCGGCGCTGGAGGCGGGCGACCCGATCACCGTGTTCTACGACCGCGACGACCCGGAGCGCATCGCAGCCCCGGGAGTGTCCAACGCTCCGTTCCTGCCCAATCTCCTGACCGTGGTTGCTTTCGTGCTGTCGGCGACGCTGCTGCCGCCAGGGGTGATCGGCCTCGTCAGGTGGGGCCGCCGCGTCCGCGCTGTCCGCCTCCACGGCTGGCGCCGGGGCCAGGCCGAGACCGATGGCAACCGGATTCACCGCATCCGCTTCCACCGGAACGGGCCGGGCCTCGGTCCGGTCGACGGCGGGTCCACCGACTCGCGCGACCACGCCATGACCGTGGTCACCACCTCCCCGGTCGCCCATGAAATCCCACCGGAGTTCCGCACCGGCGAGGTCCTCGTCGGCGGCCGCGGCAGACACCTGGCGCTGATGTTCACCCGTGGCCCTGTTCTCGCCGCCGCCTGGGAGGTCCACCAAACGGCTCACGTCCAGCCGCCCGAACACCTTCTTACAGAAGTTTCAGAATAAGCTAAAATAACTGTACCGCCACGGGTTCGTGGGAGGTACCAACAGGAGAGCCGGGAAGTCTGGTCGGCGCGCGATGCTCGCTGTCGCGAAGAACAGGAGGCCGTTCCGGTGACCAGCCCCCAATCCGGCTCACGAGCGCTGCTGGCCAGCGGCATCGCCGCAGGCGCGCTCCTGGAGGTGATCCTGTGGGCCGACGGCGCGACCCGCACCGGCTACAGCCTGTGGCACCACGGCGCCAGCCAACTCGGCACGGGCGACCACGCCTGGCTCCAGACCGCCAACTTCGTCCTCGGGGGCCTGCTGCTGGCCGCCTTCGCACTCGGACTACGCCGCACGTTGAAGTCGGGCCCTGGCGCCACCTGGGGCCCGCTCATGCTGGCGGCTGCGGCAGCCGGGCTCGTCCTCGCCGGGCTCGTGCCCACCGACCCCGCGCTCGGCTATCCGCCTGGGCAACAGGCCACCGGAGTCACCGCCGGCGGGGCTGTCCACCAGGTAGCGGGCTTGGCGCTGTTCGCCGGGCTCAGCGCGGCGGCCTTCATCCTGGCTCGACGGCTGGGGCAGACCAGCCGCAACTGGGCGATCTACTCCCGCTTGTCCGGCGCCCTCGTCATCATCTTCGCCTTCGCCGCCGGTATCGCCTACCGCCTCGACACCATGGACATCTGGCGCCCCGCTCCTGCGGGCTTGCTCGAACACCTCTCCCTGCTCGCCGGATTCAGCTGGACCATCGTCGTGGCAGTCCATCTGCTGCGTACACCCACCGCCGACCGTGGGGCCATTCCCAGGGCCGACGCGGGCCACCAGTGATCTGAGACTTCGGCGTCGATGAGCGAGGTCCTACGTACTTGCTGTGCTCACGCCTCCGAGGTCGAACGGGTAGTGGAACTGACCTGACCCGCGAGGAGGACTCGGACATGAACCTGATCCGCCTGTCGGAGATCGACTCTTCCCTGCTCGACCTGGTCGGCAGCAAGGCCGCCCGACTGGGCGAGATGACCAAGGCGGGTGAGCGGGTCCCGGACGGGTTCTGCCTGACCGTCGAGGCCTACCGGTCGCGGCACCTGCTGGAATCCGAACTGATCGACGCCTACGAGCAGCTCGGTGGCGGCAAGGTGGCGGTGCGCTCCAGCACCACCGCCGAGGACCTTCCCGACGCCAGCTTCGCCGGCCAGCAGGACACCTACCTCGACGTCGAAGGCGCAGACCAACTCGTCGACGCCGTCCTCAGGTGCTGGGACTCCTTGCACTCCGAACGTGCCGTCTCCTACCGCGCTGCCGTGGGCATCGACGACGCCAGAAACCGGCCCCGCACAACAGAAGGCGCCGCCGAGGTGATCGGCGGCGCCCCTGCTCTGCCACTTGTCGGGTTACTGCCGTTGCGCCAGCGTTTGCCGGTCCGGACGTTGATCCCGACGATCTTGCACGCTTCCCGACTGCTCACGAGCGCAAGATAGGCCTCACGCTCGCGGGTCAGACGACGGCGGCCCTGGTTGATCGACCGGTCCCGGATCTCGAAGTCCATCGCATCCCCTGAACTGGGATGTTGCGACGACTCCTAGAACCCAAGCACAGATGAGGGGCCGTTCGGTTTTTCGCGCACACCAACAACTGCCCGCATCGGCCTGCGGGACACAAATCTGTACACAAACGGGGTCTACACGGCCAGTCGGACTCCTTCGGCAGGAATAGACCACTGATGTCTCCGCAGCTCCCGCAACAAGAGCGAGTCGTTGGTGCTACGACTGCGACCGGGCAACCGAGCATCGGGTGACTACGGTAGTCCAAGCCGCGATCACCGCAGGCCACGGCCCACAGGGCAGGTTCTGGAACCGCGCGGTGGGGCGAGTGATGGGCAGGGTGAGACGCCTGATGATTAACCGGTCCGTGCCTGCCACAGCACCGCCCTGGTGGTTGAACCGATGGAGTATCCCGCGATGTCGCCGCGGTCATTGATCGTGCGGACGGTGCTCCACTCGTCTCCGGGGAGCATCCCGAGGTCGGTCATCATGCCGTTGCGGTCCCAGGACACGGCGTGGGAACTCGTCTCATCGGTGCGGCCGATGGCCACGCCCCGGTCGTTGATCCTGAACGCGATTCCACCCATGCCTCCCTGCAGCAGCTGGACCCTGCCGTTGTTGTCCCACCGGGCGGCGCGGCCGTCGGTCACGCCCACCGCGGTGTTGCTGTTGTTCACCGCGTAGGCGATACCGAAATGGCCGTACGACGGGAGTTGCAGAGCTGTCACCCGACCGGTGCGATCCCACCGCGCGGGGTGCATTTCGTCCGCTCCAGCGGTGCTGGCGCCTCCCGCGACCACTCCGTGGTCGTTGATCCACTGCCCCAGTCCGGTGGAGCCGCCGAGCGTGGGCAGTTCCGTGATGCCGCCGTCGCGGTCCCAGGTGACGGCGCGGCCGAAGCCGTCCGGCGTGGTCGCGATGCCCGCGACGACACCGTGGTCGTTGATGCTGTTGGCGACACTCGATTGCCCACCAGGCAGCGTACCCAGGTCGGTGGGTCGTCCATGCTGGTCCCAGCGCACCGCGTCGGACAGGCCGTCGGCGGCGCGGGCGAACCCAGCCACGACGCCGTGGTGGTTGACCGGCCCGACGCCGGTGCCGCCGTCCTGCACCAACGGCCGCAGGACCGTCATGACTCCGTAGCGGTTCCACCGGACCGAGTGCTGCACGACTTCGTTCCACGCCATGCCTGTGATCACACCGGTGTCGGTGATGTCGATCGCGGAGCTCGAGAACCCCGAAGGGACCTTCAACGTGGCGAACCGCCCGTCGCGGTCCCACATGGCGGCTTGCTGGTATCCGTTGGCGGACTGGACTGTGCCCACGACCATGCCGACATCGTTGACCCCGGATGCCTGGCTGCTGGTCGTACCGTCAGGCACCTCGAGCTCGATCATCGTGAACCGCCCAGCCGCCGCGTCCGGCTGGGCACGGGCGACCACCGGCGCCACACCGCTCGCAGCCATGATCACGGCACCGCAGAGCGCGGGTAAGGAACTCCATGCCACCTTGTACACGTCGATCCCCAGTCTGGATTGTGAGGTGCGCCCTGTCAGCGCCCCCCGGCCACCACCACTCTTGGCCCTCGTCATACGCGCGAACAGAGCCGAAGGGGCCACCGGCGGGGGCCGTTGGCCATTTCGCGGACAGACAGCTACCTTCCCGCGGCCGAGTTAGATCAACGGCGGCGACAGGCAAAGACCTGCGAGAGCTACTGGCTCAGCGTGCCAACTTCACCTTGTCCGCGCCGTCGGTGTACGCGCTGATGAACAACGAGCCGACCCAGGTGAAGACCGAACCCTTGCAGGCCTTGTGCACCGCTCTGCGATGCACGCCGAACGAGCTCTACGGCGTGACCGTTCCACGCGAGGTCTCGTTGACCGGCGAACCCGAAGCTGCTTGACTCGCCGCTCGCAGACTGACAAGAGCGCCGCGAACTGATGCGCGGTTCGAGATCGACTTCGTTCAGTGGTCTGCAGGAGCGGTGAAGAAAGTACTGTCCGCGCAACGGCTGGCCTTGGTCGGTCGCGTGTGGATAGTCATGGCGGATGGCTTTGTCGAACTCCACTGCTTGCGCCCCAACATCAGGGTCGTGGTCACGGATCCATCGCCAGCCCGCGTCGCCGTGGAACGGGCAAGTTATTGCGGACATCCGGTAACGATCGGTTGGTCGCAGGACACGAATCGACCCGGAGACAAGCTGCATCTCGTGGGAAATTCCGTTGCCGGTGGTCGCGGTGGTGGTCAGGCTGATCAGCAGGAGGTGCGTCGGGTGGCCGAGGTAGTCGTGAAGCTGTCGGTGCGTGATCTGAGTCAGGAAGATCTGCAGTGGTGCTCGTGGTCTGGTTCGGCTCTGCATCTGACGCAGGTCGCCCGGGAACTGGAGCGCGCTCAGGCCGGGATGGTGGACTACCTGGCGGTGTGTCCGCCGTCGGACATGCCCGTGGCGATCGGCGGAGTCGACTACCAGGTGAATCCGGGCGCTGGAACTTTGTGGCAGCTCGCTGTGCACCCTGCTCTGCAGTCTTGCGGCGTCGGAACTCTCCTGGTTCAAGCAGCTGAGCAGCGCATTCTCGATCGCGGACTGCACCGCGCAGAGTTGCGCGTCGAGGAGAGCAATCGTCGCGCCCGCGCACTGTATGAACGGTTGGGCTACGTGGGTTACGACCGGAAGCCGGATGCCTGGGATGCGGAAGGACCGGACGGTGTTGTTCGCCGCTATGAGACCGTCTGCACGGTGATGCGGAAGTCGTTGGCGTGATGTCCTGACCGGCGAAGAAACTCCGAGGTCGGCCCGGAACACCGGAGTCGTGTGAGGTGCCAGTCGGGGCCGGCCACTGGACCAACTCATGGTGAACCTCCGGCGATGCTGTCCGCGACTGTGGGCAGGGCAATGAATGGGCGGTCGACGCCGAGTTGCTCCGGCGAGGGGCCTGCGGGCGTGGGGATCTTGGCCAGTCGCTCGGCCAACGCGGTCAGCGCGTCGCGGTCGCCTTCGAGGGCGGCGCGTTCTTCGCTGGTGAGGATGAGGCGTTCGAGCATCTGGTCGACGCCGTCTTCGACTTCGAGCAGGCGCCCGTTGCTGGATTCTTTGCGGAGGTAGAACGGGCAGCGGGCGCAGGCGAGCCGGTGCGGGCATTTGGCGAAGAAGTCGTGGGTGCAGTAGCCGTCGCCGAGGTCGTAGTACTTCCGAGCGCAGTGACTCGTCCACGTGGTGTGCTGTTGACGTTGGCACACTGATCACATGACAGGCTTGACCGCTGAACTCGTGGTCGAGGGTCGCGTCCCGCAGACACCGGTTCTCGCTCCGAACGGGCATCTGCTCTGCTACGTCCTCGCCCCCATCAGCCGAATCAGTGACCACCTCGACACCGCACTCTGGCTGGCCGACATCAACGGCGACGGTGTGTGGAGCCGGGTGACCGCCGACACCGCGACGGAGTCCCTGCCCCGCTGGTCCGCGGACTCGCGCACGCTGTACTTCCTGTCCGACCGCGCCGAGCGGGGTACTCCGCAACTGCACCGGCTCAGCCCCGCCGACGGCGTGGTGATCGCGGTGACCAACTGGCGCGCCGGCATCGTCGACCACCTGCCGCTCGCCGATCCCCACCTGATCGCGCTGCTCGCCGAGGACGAGCCCACCGAACAGGACACGCGTCGCGCCCAGGACCGTGATGACGCCATCGTCGTCGGTGAGCACGAACCGCGTGCCCGGTTGCGCCTGCTCGACCTGCGCACCGGCCACGTCACCACCCCGAACGTGTTCGACGGCCGGCACGTCGTGGAACTGCGGCAACGACCCGACGGTGGCCCGCTCGCCGTGCTCACCCAGGCCAGCGCCGACAAGGACTACGGCCCCCGCACCGGCCAGCTGCACCTGTTCGACCCCGCCACGGGGACTGCGGAAGACCTTGGACCGGTCGAGGTCGACGCACACTCCCTGGCCTGGTGGCCGGCTGAAGACGGTTGGCACCTCGGTTACGTCGCCCTCACCCCACCGGTCCTCCACGCCGGCACAGCCGTGTTCGACCTGGCTATGGGCAGCCGCGTCCGCCGCAACCGCACCGCCGACCTGCCGATGTGCCCCACCGAACTGTGCCAGACCGACGCCGCCCCGCTGGTGGTCTTCGCCAACGGCCTGAACACGACCCTGGCCCGGCTCGACGTCGACGGTCCCACACCACTGTCGCAGCACCCCGGCCACCTCGACGCCCTCACCACCACCCCAGCAGGCAAGACAGTCGCGGCACTGACCGGCACCCGTTACCAACCCACGAACGTTCATGTCGGGCCACCGACCGGGCCGCTGCGGAAGATCACGGACACCCGCCCCGAACTGGACGACATCGCATTCGGTACCCAGCGACCGCTGGCCTATCGAGCCGCCGACGGCCTCGATCTGGACGGTCTGCTCGTACTGCCGGCCGGGAAATCCGCTTCGGACGGCCCTTTCCCGCTCGTCACGATCGTGCACGGAGGCCCCGACGACCGGTACGCCGATCGCCTCCAGTTGTTCTCGTTCCACAGTGCACGGCCACAGTGGCTGGCCACCGCCGGATACGCGGTGTTCCTGCCCAACCCGCGCGGCGGCCAGGGCCACGGCCACGAGTTCGCGGCCAGCGTCGCGGGCAGGGTCGGCCGGGAGGAATGGACCGACATCCTGACCGGCATCGACCTGCTCATCGCCGAGGGCATCGCCGACCCCGACCGACTGGGCATCGCCGGCGGCAGCCACGGCGGATTCATGGCCGCCTGGGCGATCGGGCAGACCAACCGGTTTCGCGCCGCGCTGGTCGACGCGGGTATCACCGACTGGGGGATGCTCGCCGCGACCGGGGAGCACGGCCAGCTCGACGGCGCGCTCAGCGGCAGCATCGGGTGGGAAGGGATCGGCCCACACCCGCACGACGCGGTCAGCCCGGTCTCCTTTGCCAGCCGTGTCCGCACCCCGGTGCTCATCCTGCACGGCGCCGAGGACACCAACGTCCCCCTCGGCCAAGCCGTGTACTTCCACCGGGCACTGCGCCACTTCGGCGCCGAGCACGAATTCGTGATCTACCCCAGAGAGGGCCACTCGATCCAGGAACGCAACCACCAACTCGACGTCCTGCATCGCACCCGTGCCTGGTTCGACCGCTGGCTCAAGCCCTGACCGGAGATGCCTGGTCCTGGCGTCGTTGTTCCCACACTGACGACTGCAGCTCCGGCGATCGACGACGCGACCAGAACGGCAGGGATGACGTATCCGGCCCAGTGGTACCGGCGGATGTTGTGGTCGTATTCGAAGGGGGGCCGGCTGCGGTCCGAGGACCAGCGCGAGTCGGCAAGTGCGGCTGCGTGACAACGATGCACAGCGACGGGAGCTCTAGCACCCCGTTAAGGGCCTTCACAGCTCGAGGAAGGCGTCACGCGGCGGCGACGGCCAGGTGGTCGGCGCGCAGGCGAAGCCGCCGGGTGGACAGGTAGCGGCGGCGGTCGGTGATCAGCACGGTGGCCAGGCCGCCGATGAGCAGCCAGGCGCACAGGTGCGCCACTCCCGTGGTCAGGCCCGGCCCTCCGGTCGCCACAGCCCGCAGAGCGATCACCGCTCCACGGGTCGGCAGGTAGTCCGCGAGCGCGTGAAGTGGTCCGGGCAGGGTGGACACGATGCCGGTGGCGGCGGTGAGCACGAGCACGGCGAGGGCTGCCAGCCGGCCGCCTCGGCCGAAGAGGGCGGTGATCGCCTGGTTCAGCGCGACGAACGCGCAGGCCGCGAGCAGTGCGACCGCCAGGAAGCCGAGGGTGCGGGCGAAGTTCAGGTGCAGGGCGGGTACGGCCACGGCGGTGATGGCCAGCGCTGCCAGTGCGGCGGCGGTGGCACCGGGCACGGCGGCGCGGACGATGATGCGCCACGTCGGTTCGCGGGCGGTCAGCACGGCTCCCGGCACGGCCTGGGTGACCAGGTAGGTGGCGAGGGCCAGTGCCCACAACGCCAGTGCGGCGAACAAGGGGATGCCGAGGTTGCCCGCAGAGGTGCTCTCGACCGTGGCGGTGGTGGGGTCGGCCGCAACGGTTTTGAGGTGGGCGCGTTCGGCATCGGTGTAGGACGGCACCTGGTTGCGGCCCTTGTCGAGCTCCGTCGCGAGCTGTCGTGCACCCTCGTCGACCTTGTTCACGCCGTCGGCGAGCTGCCCGGCTCCGGTGGCGAGCTGGGTGGCTCCCGTCGCGAGTTGTCCCGCGCCGGTGGACAGCTGCTGCGCGCCGGTGTTGGCCTGACGGACTCCCGCGTCGAGCCTCCGCGCGCCGGTGGCGGCGTCGGCGATGCCGGTGGCGAGCTCTGCGGAACGGGCGGCGAGGGTGGCGTTGCCGTTCGCCACCTGACGGGCGCCGGAAGCGAGTGCCTGCACGGAGTCGCGCGCTCGCACGGCGGCGTCGCGGACGGTGGCCTTGGCGCCGTCGATGCGTCCGGCGTCCGCGGTGAACCTGTCGGCGGCCGCTGACAGGTCGCGACAGAACTCCGGTGTGCCGGCGCACTGGCCGGCCAGCCGCTGGAACTCGGCGGCACTGGCCGCGGCGGAGGGCAGGGCGTCGATCGCGGCGATGATCCGGTTGGCGAGCGGCACGACGGTGGCGGCGAGTTGTTCGTTGCCCTGGGCGACCTGGTTCGCGCCGTCGGCGAGCTGCCTGGTCAGCGCGGGGAGTTGCGCGGTGTCGCGTTGTGCCTGCGTGAGGCCTGCGGCCAGCTGCGACGAGCCGGTGGCGAGCTGAGCGGTGCCGGACGCGAGTTGAGCTGCCCCGTCCGCGAGCTGGGTGGCGGCGGTGCTCAGCTGAGCCGAGCCGTCGGCGACCTGCCGGGCACCGGGGACGAGCTGGCCGGTGCCGTCGGCGAGCTGCCGGGCGCCGTCGGCCGCCTTGCCGATCTGGTCGTGGATCGTGCCGAAGGCGATGTAGACGTTGTCCAGGTAGGTTTCCACGACCTGCTGGTCGAGAGACTGCTGGGTGGTGCGGGCGACCTCTTCGGACAGTTCGGGGTCGATGACGCCCGCGGACGACGTCGTCTGCACGCTGAGCACGGCCCTGGTCGCCTCCAGCGGTTTCGCCGTGGCGGTGGAGGTGGCGCGCGCGGAGAAGTCCTTCGGAATGGTCACCACGGCGGTGTAGGTGCCGTCGGCGAGGCCGTCCGCGCCGTCGGTGGAGTCGGTGAGCACCCACCTGTACGGCGAATCGGTGCTGTGGGTCAGTTTTCCGGCCAGTTCCCGGCCCAGCGGGATGATCTGGCCGTTCACGGTGACGGGTTCGTCGAGGTTGACCACGGCGGCGGTGGCCGTGCCGTGGTTGCGGTCGGGCGTGGCGAACGCCCAGGCCAGCAGACCCGTGATCACGACCGGCACGAGGATCAGCCCGGTCCAGGTCTTCCACGTCAGCGGGCCGGAAGCGAGGGCGCGGGCCGAGTTGGCGAACGGCTTGAGCATCAGAAGACCTCGACGGGCTGCGGGCGCACGGCGCGCACGTGGGCGGTGGAGGGCAGCAGGTCGGCGATGCGCTCGGGGTCCTGGCAGGTGACCACGAACGACGCGGTGCGCCGGGCGAGCAGGCCGCGCAGTGCGGCCCGGGCATCGGTGCGCAGGACGACGTCGATGTCGTCGAGCAGCACCAGGCCGACACCGTCGGCGAGAGCGGCGGCGGCCTCACCGACGGGGTTGGTGTTGGCACGGCAGGGAATGACGGCCACCTCCCGGCGCAGCGCGTGGGCGTGTTGTGGCAGAACACGGCCCAGGACCTTCAGATCACCACGGTGTTTGGTGACGCGTCCGGCGAGGGTGAACAGCAGCGCGGTCTTGCCGGTCGCGCCCACACCGTGCAGGACGAGCACTTCGCCGTGTGGCAGGTGGAGGTCCACGTCCCGGAAGACCGGTTGCCCGCGGTCGTCGTCGAGGCTCAGCTCGCGTGCACTGATTGCTTCGTCGGTGCCCGGCCAGTCCGCCAGCCGCAGCTCGTGAACCAGACCGTCGCCTTCAGCGTCGAACACGGGCAACGCCCGGTCGAGCTTGGGCGGCAGGCCCCACGCGCGGTGGCCCAGCAGCGCGAGCACGGCGGGGACCAGGGTCATGCGCACGATGAACGCGTCGACGAACACGCCGACCGCGAGGCTGAACGCGATGGGCTTGATGGTGGAGCTGCCTTCGGGCACGAACGCGGCGAACACCGCGAACATGATCACCGCCGCCGCGACGACGACGCGGGCCGCCGACACGAAACCGGTCTCGATCGCGTGGTGCGGATCGCCGTGGTGCACGTAGTCCTCGCGGATGCGCGAGACGAGGAACACCTCGTAGTCCATCGCGAGTCCGAAAAGGACACCCATCAGGATGATGGGCAGGAAGCTGATGACGCTGCCGGTGTGCGTGACGCGCAGCAGTTCGGCGAAGTGTCCTTGCTGGAACACGAACGACGTGGCGCCGAACGCCGCGCCGACCGACAGCAGGTATCCGGCGGTCGCCTTGATCGGCACCCAGATCGACCTGAACACCATGGCCAGCAGCACCAACGACAGCCCGACCACCAGGATTCCGAACGGGAGCAACGCACTCCCGAGCTGGGCGGAGACGTCGATGCCCACGGCGGTGATGCCCGTGACCGCCGTCTTCGTTCCGAAGGCGTCCAGGAAGTGCTGTTCGCGGTCACGCAACCGGTTGACGAGCTCGTCCGTCTGCGGCGAGTCGGGTGCGGTCGCGGGAACGACCTGGATGATTCCCGTGTCCCCCTTGGGGTTCGGCGTCGCCAGCGGCACCGACGCGACACCGGGAAGGCCGCGGATGTCGTCGGCGAGCCTGTTCACCAGCCCGACGGGGTCCGTGCTGGTGATGATGTCGGCGGTGACGATGAGCGGACCGTTGTAACCGGGCCCGAAGTGCTCCGCCACGACGTCGTAGGTGTCGCGGGCGGGGCTGCCTTCCTCCTCGGTTCCGTTGTCCGGCAACGCCAGCCGCAGTTCGAGCGCCGGCACCGCGCACAGCGCGAGTCCGATCACGATCACGATCACCGTCACCAGCGGCGCCTTGGTGGCCGTGCGCACCCACCACCGGGCCACCTGCGGTTTGGCGCGCTTGCGGGGCTTCGGTGAGCGTGGACGCAAGCGCGGCCCCGCGAAGGACATCAGGGCGGGCACGAGCGTGACCGCGATCGCGACGGCCAGCGCGACCGCGACAGCAGCCGCCACCCCCATGGTGGTGAGGAACGGGATTCCGGCCACGGACAGCCCGAGCAGGGCGATCACGACGGTCAGACCGGCGAAGATCACCGCGGACCCCGCGGTGGCGGTGGCGCGGGCGATGGACTCCTCCACCTCCAGTCCCTCCGCGAGCTGGTCGCGATGCCGGGACAGCAGGAACAGGGCGTAGTCGATGCCCACCGCGAGCCCCAGCATCACCGCGAGCATCGGCGCCGTGGACGAGATCGGGGTGAAGACGGTGGCCAGGTACACCAGGCCGATCGACACGCCCACGCCGAGGATCGCGGTCACCAGCGGCATGACGGCCGCGACCAGCGACCGGAACATCAGCACCAGCACCAGCAGCGCGATGAGCAGTCCGATGCCCTCGGTGGGACTGAGCTTCGGCACCCGGTTGGAGAACGCGTCGCCACCGGTGTGGACCTTCGCGCCCTCGCCCACCGACTTCGCCAGATCGCCGGCGACGGCCGACAGGTCGGCCTTCGTCGCCGGTTCCACGTCGGCCAGCTGCACCTTCAACGGCACCGCGATCAACGCCGCGCGTCCGTCACCCGAGACCGCGCCCGTGACGTTCTGCCCGAACGGGTCGACCACCGCGGCCACCTGGCCGATCGAGCCGATGCGCTCGACCGCTGCCGCGACCGCGGCCCGGTTGCCGGGCGTGTCGACCTGCCGCCCCTCGGGCACGACCAGTACGAGCTGGGCCGAGGTTCCGCTGACCTCGGGGAAGACCCGGCCGAGGTGGTCGAGCGCGTCCTGCGACTCCGAGCCCGGGATGGCGAACGTGTCGTCGGTGCCCTGGCTCGCCAGCAACGCCGCTCCCCCGCAGACCGCGAGCAGCACGACCCACAGTGCCACGACCAGCAGGCGGGCACGGGCCGCTGTCCGGCCCAGCCGGTAGAGGAACGACGACATGCGGGGCTCCCATCAGAGCGGATACACCGTGTATCGTAAATACACGATGTATCCGATGCATCGTGCATCGCGTCACTCATAGGGCTGGTGTGATGGCAAGAGGGATTACGCGGCGTAGGTCCGAGACGCGGCAGCGGTTGGTCGAAGCCGCCTACGCGGTGTTCAGCGAGACCAGCATCCGCGACGCTCCCGTCGAGCAGATCTGCGATCGGGCAGGCTTCACCCGCGGCGCGTTCTACTCGAACTTCGCCAGCAAGGAGGAGCTCTTCCTCGCGGTGTACGAGGCACAGATGGGTGACCGCGCGGACCGGCTGCGCGCCGCGGTGGAGAGCGGCCTGGCAACTGTGGACCCCGGTGATGGCGACTCCGTGACCAGGGTGCTGCTGACCGCGGCGGCTCAGTTCATGCAATCACCGGCGGCTGATGAGACGTGGTACCTGCTCAACGCCGAGTTCCGCGCCCAAGCCCTGCGGCAACCCGAGCTGCGCGCGGCGACCGCCGCCGCCGAGCAGGTCTTCCACGACGCTCTGGCGACTGTGCTGCAGGACATGGTCGACCGCCTCGGCCTGCGATTGACGGTCGATCCCCACGCCGCCGTCATCACGGTCATCGCGCTCTACGAGACCATGCTGGAGCGCGCTCTGCTGAACGAATCTCCCAGCACCGCCGACAACAGCTTCCTGACCGAGGTTCTGCCACGCGTGCTGGCGGCGCTCGTCACACCGAAGACGGGGGAAACGTCATGAGCCGCGCACGCCGGATCGACACCCACCAGCACGTCGTTCCTCCCCGCTACGCGACGTGGCTGCACGAGAAGGGCATCCGGCCCGGCGGCGTGGACCTGCCGGCCTGGTCGGAGAACTCCGCGCTGAAGTTCATGGACGGCAACGACATCCAGACCGGCATCCTCTCGCTCACCATTCCCGGCGTGTACTTCGGTGACGTGCCGGAAGCCCGCCGCTGGGCCAGGGAGATCAACCAGTACTGCGCGGAACTCGTGCAGCGACGCCCCGACCGGTTCGGCTTCTTCGCCACCCTCACACTGCCCGATGTGGACGGTGCGCTCGCCGAAGCCGAGTACGCGCTCGACGTCCTGCACGCGGACGGAATCGTGCTGCTCGCCAACAACGACGGCCGCTACCTCGGTGACCCCGGCTTCCAGCCACTGCTGGAGTTCCTGCACCAGCGGGAGACCACCGTGTTCATCCACCCCGGCGAGCTGCCCGCGCCCGACGTCCCCGGCATCCCCTCGTTCACCGCGGACTTCCTGCTCGACACCACCCGCACCGCGATCAGCCTGATCCTGTCCGGGTCGATGAAGCGCTACCCCGGCATCAAGTTCATCCTCGCCCACGCCGGCGGTTTCGTCCCCTACATCGCCTACCGCATCCTGCTGACGATGCTGAACGAGAAGAACAAGCTCCAGCAGGCGTGGGCGCTGATCGACCAGAAGCACCAAGTTCCCAAACACCTGGCGGTGCTGAAACAGTTCTACTACGACATCGCGCTGTCCTCGACGCCCGCCGCACTGCCGAGCCTGCTCGAGGTCGCCGACCCCGACCACATCACGTACGGCAGCGACTTCCCGTTCGCACCAGCACCCGCGATCGGCTTCCTCACCAAGCAGTACGAGAACTACCCGCTCGACGCGAAGCTGCGCGAGGCGATCGACCGCGGCAATGCCGAGGCACTGTTCCCACGCCTCAAAGGCTGACGACATGGGCCTCTTCGCGCAAGACGAGCGCTTACTCCGCCACTTCGGACAATCCTCTGCGCACTTCTCGGGAAATCGCTGTCCGGCAAGGATTCTCTTGCATCCTGGCACGCAGGGCCGGAAGGCCTGATGGTGTCGACCGAGAGGAAACCATGTCGAAGACCAGAAATCGCGCTCTGGCCGTCCTGGGGCTCGCCGCGGTGCTGAGCGGGTTCGCTGTCCCCGCCTCCGCGTCCGAGCCGCTGAAGGTCAGCTGCTACGCCTGGAACGACCAGCACACCTACGGCGTCCGGTGCGAAGGGAACAAGGAGTTCTACTTCCAGGCGATCGCCGACTGCACCAACGGCCAGCAGTACAGGGGGCCGATGATCCGCGGCGGCAGCGGGACGTCGTACGTCTACTGCTCGACGTACAACGCCCGCTACGTCCAGGGTACTGGCCAATTCGCCAGCACCTACTAGGGAGCACCCTGCGTCCAGAACAGCCGTGTCCCCGTGCGGTAGCTCGGGGACACGACCTCTGGATCACAACTTCTCAGAAGGACCACCGCTGGTGGTCGCCGCCGTTGCAGGTTCCCAGGACCACACGGGTGCCGTTGACGGTCGCGGCGCCGTTCACGCTCAGGCACAGCCCCGACTGGGCGTTGGTGATGGTGCCGTTGGCGTTCAGGTTCCACTTCTGGTTGGCACCGCCGTGGCAGGTCCAGATGATCGCCGCCGTGCCGTCGGCGGTGCCGGCGCCCAAGGCGTCGAGACACCGTCGCGAGTCACCGGTGTAGACGGTCAGCTCGCCCGCGGTCGTGCGGGTCCACTGTTGGTTGGATCCGGTCGAGCAGGCCCAGATCTGCAGCTGTGTGCCTGTCGTGGTCGAGGCGTTCGGAACATCCAGGCACTTGTCCGCCCCGACCGCGCGCACCGGGCCGCGTGGGTTGTTGAGCGCGTAGAGCACGTCGTAGTAGGCCTGTTTCTTGGCGTAGTTGCCGTCGAACAGCAGCGGTGTCTCCTCCTTGCGCCACGAGTACTTGTCCGTGATGCCCCACACCGTGATGCCGGTGCAGCGAGAGACGGCCAGGCAGGCCTGGGTGACCTTCCGGTACACGTCGGCCTGGGCTGAGCCGCTGCCGCCGACGTCGAGCTCGGTGATCTGCACGTCGACGCCGAGATCGGCGAACCGTTGCAGGTTCGCCTGATAGGTGCCGAGTGAGGAGTTCGAGCTGAGGTGGCTCTGGAAGCCCACGCAGTCGATCGGCACCCCACGGCTGCGGAAGTCCCGCACCATGTTGTAGATCGCCGTGCTCTTGGTGTTGACGCCGTCGGTGTTGAAGTCGTTGTAGCAGAGCTTGGTGTTCGGGTCTGCCGCGCGGGCCGCGCGGAACGCTTCCTCGATGTAGCCGTCGCCGAGCTTCTGCTGGAAGACCGACTGGCGGCGGGTGCCGTCTCCCAGGAACGCCTCGTTGACCACGTCCCAGGCGTAGATCTGCCCCTTCCAGTGGCCCATGACCTGGTTGATGTGGTTGCGCGTCGCCGAACGCAGGTTGGTGGCGTCGAGGTCGTTGACCCAGCTGGGGAGTTGCGCGTGCCAGACCAGCGTGTGCCCGCGGATCGTCATGCGCTTGTCCCGGGCCCGGTTGACGATCTCGTCCGCGGGACCGAAGTTGAACTGGTCGCGTCTGGGCTCGGTCGTGCTCCACTTCATCTCGTTCCCCGGCGTGACGCCGTTGAACTCCGTGGTCCACGTGTTCACGTACGCGGCCTCGTCGAGATGACCGGAGATTCCCGCGCCGAAGTACCGCCCGCTCTGGGCTGCCGCGGCACCGGGCGTGCTCGCCGCCTCAGCGGGTCCCGGGAACAACACGAGGGCGGCTGCCGCCAACGCCGCCGTCGACAGCGCCGCCGCACTGACGCACCACCGCAGTCGTGGGATGTAGATCAACTCGTTCCTCATCTCGATGTCTCAGCCCGTCTCGCCCGAGGGAGCGGTGAGAGTGGTGCCCAACCGGACAGGGGCGCCGAAGTTCGGCGTGCCGTCGGAGTTCCAGGTGAACTTCTGCGCGCGGGTCGAGCGGTTCATGTCGCAGCCGCCGGACGCCGAGTCGTTGGCGTGGTAGACGATCCAGTCCTCGGTGCCGTCCGGTGACTTGAAGAACCCGTTGTGGCCCGGTGCGTACACGCCGTTGCCGTCGTTGCGCTGGAACACCGGGCTCGGCGACTTGGTCCAGTGCGCGCGGTTGAGCGGATCCGTGCCGGTCAGGGTGAGCAGGCCCAGCTTGTAGTCGGGCCCCCAGCACGCGCTGGCGGAATAGACGATCATCGTGCGGCCGTTGTGGTACAGCGGTTCCGCGGCCTCGTTGACCTGCCCTCCCTGGTTCTCCCACGCCAGGGTGGGCTGGCTGATCGTGCGCCGGGCGCCGCCGATCGTGTACGGGGTGGACAGCGGTGTGATCGTCAGGCTCTGGGTGCCGTCGATCGCGCTGCCCAGCAGGTAGAGCTTTCCGTTGTGCTGCAGGATGCTCGGGTCGATCTCCCACGTGTCGCCCAGGTCCGCCTTGAACGTGTACGGCCCCATCGGGTCACTGCCGGAGCTCTCCAGCACGTGCAACCGTTGCGTCGGGTTGAAGTCCGGCACGTTCTGGCCGGCCACGTAGTACAGGTACCAGCGGCCGTTCAGCAGGTGGAACTCCGGCGCCCACATGTTGCAGCACCCGTTCGGCCTGCCGGACAGGGTGAACACCACGGTGTCCGCGGCACTCGACAGTCCTGCCAACGTCCGCGACCTGCGCATGGTGATCGTGGAGTTCCACGTCGTCGTGGCCAGGTAGTAGTAGCCGTTGTGGTACTGCAGCCACGGGTCGGGGCCGTTGCGCTTGATCGGGTTGGTGAAGGTGCGGGCCGCGCCGAGCTTCACCAGCTGCCACTGCTGGTTCGTGCCCCCGGTGTCCGGCCACTGGACAACCTCGGCGCCGTCGGCGGTGGAGAAGCCGAGCACGTCGACGGCCTTGCCGCTCGCGCGGTTGACCAGCCGGACCCGCCCGTCCGGCGAGTCGACGAGCCGGAACTGCTGGCCGGCCCGGTTGGCGTCGGTCGTCTGCACCAGGCCCGTCCGGTCCGCGGTGGACGGGAAGTCGAGGACTTTGCCGCTGTGCCTGGACTTCAGCCGGTAGTAGCCGCCGCCGGAGTCGACGAACTGCCACTGCTGCCACGCGCCGTCGTTGCGGGTGTACTGCGAGATCCGCGCTCCGTCGGCGGTGGCCAGCTCGTAGACGTCCAAAGCCTTGCCGCTGTTGCGGTTGACCAGCACGTACGACGCGCTGGTGTCGACGATCGCGGCGGACGCCGTCGTCGGCAGCGCGCTGGTGGTTCCACCCAGCAGCGTGACCGTGGCGGCCAGGACGACGGTGGCGCGCCCACGGTGTCGCGCGGTAGCTGATCCCAAGATTGCCTCACAGTGTCCTCAGTAGACGAACGGCCAGCCTGCCGCGTCGTAGGCCAGCAGGTTGATGCCGAGCAGTGGAGCGCCGTTGTCGGCGTAGTAGTGGTACACGAGGACATCGCTGTCGACGTCGGCGAAGACGTCCTGGTGTCCCGGGCCGTGCACGTTGCCTCGACCGGCCAGGATCTCCGTGCCGCCGCCGGAGGTCATGGGAGTGCCGTTGCGGTCGTGGAACGGCCCGGTGACGCTGGTCGAGCGCCCGGCCATCACCCGGTACGTGCTGGACGCGCCTCGGCAGCAGTAGTCGAAGGAGACGAACAGGTAGTAGTAGGAACCGCGCCTGACGATGGTCGGCGCCTCGATCGGACCGCCGTTGCGGCCGGCGATCGAACGGATCACGGAGTCGGACCGCAGGCCGTTCGACGGGTTGAGAGCGACCGTCTTGATGCCGGACCAGAACGATCCGAAGCTCAGCCACCAGCGGCCCTGGTGGTCGACGACCAGGTCGGGGTCGATGGCGTTGAAGTCGTCCGACGTCCGGGACTCGACGACGAGGCCGCGGTGGGTCCAGGTGCCGGAGTTGCCGCTGGGACTGGTGGCCAGGAAGATCGCGGACTTGTTCGACCCGAACGTCGAAGCCGAGTAGTACAGCCAGTACTGGCCGTGGTGGTAGGACAGGTCAGGCGCCCAGAGGTGGCGGCCACCGCCGGTGTAGCCCGTGGTCCACGGCGCGCCGCCGGGGAACGCCGGCCCGGCGTCGCGGAAGGCGATCCGGTCCGTGGAGGTCTTGAGCGAGATGTTGTCGCCGGTGTGCGCCACGAGGTAGCTGCCGTCGGTGCGCTTGACCACGCTCGGATCGTGCACACCGACGTCTCCCGTCACCCGGCCCGGTCCGGGGTAGGCCGAGGCGGGCGACGCCGTCGCGGCTGTGACGGACAGAGCTGCCAGCAGGGCCAGGACGGTTCTTCTCAGTGCGACGCCCGGCGCCGCCAGAAAGCCGCGGCGAGACATTCCCGGTGTCGTCATCAACGCTCCAAAACCTGATGTTCAGGAACTCAGATGCTAAAGAGCATCCAACCGGGAAGACAATGCCCAGACCGATTCAGGCACGCGACTGACCAGGCTTCAGAGCCCAGGTTTCGACCATTTCGACGTCGATCGAGCAGCGTTTCGGGGAAAGCTCCGATTTTCACCGGAAGTGGTTTCGTCGAATGCGTCGTCGAACGCTGCCGCTCCATCGTCGAATCCGTTCGACGAGTCAGTCCGCCCAGGGCAGCAGAACCATCTTTCCCGTGCTCCGCCGCCCCTCGAGAAGCCGGTGCGCCTCTGCCGCGGCCGACAACGGGAACTGCTGATCGAGGACGAGCCGCAGCCGGCCCTCTCGCACGAGACGGACCATCTCCTCCAGTGCCAGCGCCAACTCGGAGCGGGCGTACAGGAAGTAGAAGTGCAGAGCGAAGAAGGTGAACGACAGGTTCATCAGGACCTGGCTGGCCAGCCCCGCCGTGAGATTCACGACCGGCATCTCCCCGTTCACCGTGCCGTGCACCGCGAGACGGCCGAAGGGAGCCAGGCCGGCCGTCGCCTCGGCGAGCATCTCGCCACCACCGCAGACCATCACCGCGTCGACACCCCGGTCGCCGGTCTTGCGCAGCACTTCGGTGTGCCACCTGGGCTGCGTGTAATCGACCACGGAGTCCGCGCCCAGGCCGAGGACGAGTTGTCGTTTCTCGGGCGTGCCCGCCGCGCCGACGACCTGGCTCGCTCCCATGATCCGCGCCAGCTGCACGGCGAGGGAACCGACGCCTCCCGCGGCGGCGAGCACGAGGACGGAGTCGTTCTTCGCGAGTCGCACGCCGTCGCGCAGCATCAGGTACGCGGTCAGACCCTGCACCAGCAACGCCGTCGCCTCGGCGAATCCGAGGTCGTGCGGCAGGGGGAACACCTCGCCGGCGGGTGCCGCGACGTACTGGGCGTAACAACCGGACCGGGCGGGATGGGCGATCCCGAAGACCCGGTCTCCTACCCGCACGCCGGTGACCTCGTCACCGACCGCGGTCACCACTCCCGAGAACTCACCTCCCAGAACGCGGGGCAGGCGGGTGGCCAAAGGACAATAACCGCCACGGCGACGCTCGACATCGGTGAAAGTGATGCCCGCCGCCTCGTTGCGAATGAGCACTTCGTTCGCACGAATGGAGGGAACAGGCAGCTCATCGCAACTGAGGACGTCCGGTGGGCCTTGCCGGGTGAGCCGGACCGCTTTCATGGTCTCAGTCGGCATGAACGCCCTTTCGGTCGACCTGCTGAGATCATCCCGATCGGCACGACCAAGACCAATATCAATACGTGCAGCCAACGATCGAGGATTTCGATCCCGCGTCAGCGAGGCGTCAGGCGGGCGAGAGCCGTTCGCAGGAACGCCTGGGCCGCCGGTGAGGCAGGCACCGGCGCGCGGTAGCTGAGCGCCATGGGCTGCAGGGCATGAGGATCGTCGATGCGCAGCACGCAGTCCGCGAGATCGGGAGGGACGACCGCGTCGGCCACGGGTCGCGGCACCACGGTCACGCCGATTCCCTCCAGGGCCAGCGACGTGAGGTCAGCGGTGCTCTGCAACGCGCAGGCACTCCGGCGGCGGGCACCGGCCCTGCCGAACGCCGCGTCCACCTGGACGCGGAGCGAGGTGTCCGTGCCGCAGTCGAGGAAACGCTCGTTCGCCAGCTCCCCCAGACCGGTGGCGCCGGTCCCCCGCAGGCGATGCCGCCTGCCGACGACGACCACGAGCGGATGCAACCGGAGCAGGTGGTGCGCAAGCCCGGTGGGCAACTGGTGCTCGTGCAGTCCCAGAAGCGCGATCTCGAGCTCACCGGTCACGAGGTGACTCGCGGCCGTCACTCCACCCACGTCGGACATGACGAGCTCGACCGCGGGACAGGACTCCTGGAACTCCCTGAACAGTCCGAGCATGTCCAGGTCCGAAGCCGTGATCGTCGGCGCGCCGACGCGCAGGCGGCCCTGGACGCGTTCGTCGAGCGAAGCGATCTCGGCAGTCGTCTCCTGCACGGCGCGCAGCACTTGCCGTGCACACGCGACGAACACCTCACCCGCCGCGGTGAGTTCGACCCGGCGGCTGGTGCGGTCGAACAACCACGACCCGACCTCGCGTTCGAGCTGGTTGATCTGGTGACTGAGACCGGACTGCGCGATGTGGTAGCGCTCGGCGACCCTGGTGAAGCTGAGCTCCTCGGCGATCGCCACCGCGTACTCCATCTGCCGCAGATCCACCGGGAACTCCGCATCCTCGCCGCCGCCTGACCGGAGATTATCGCGATCTTGCCGACGGGTTCAGCCTCCCAAAGTCTGGGAGCGCTCCCAGGAAACGCGCGAACGACAGCGACGTTCCGGACACCGGACCCAGTTGCCGCGCGACCCGGAACGAGCAACCAGGCCACCCATCAGGAACGCTATAAGAGCAGCTCAGGGCAGATTCGGCCGCGATCGCGACGACAGGAGCACCTGGACCTTAGTTACAAGTGGATCAGGATTCCTTGACACCTCGAAGCGCACTGAATCAGACTCTGCCCGTCTGGGAGCGCTCCCAGAATCCGCCGCTGAGACCAGAGGAGTTCTCCCGTGCGTCCCCGCCGTTTGACCAGCGTCCTGGCCCTCGCCGCCATGTCCGCTGCGACCATCACCGCCTGTGGTTCGGGCGGAGCGACGAGCCAGACCGCCGATGGCAAGACCGAGCTGTCCGTCGCGACGTTCAACGAGTTCGGCTACGAGGACCTCTTCAAGGAGTACGAGGCGTCCCACCCCGACATCAAGATCACCCAGCGCAAGGCGGGCCAGGCCTCTCCCCACCACCAGAACCTCTTCACCAAGCTGGGTGCGGGATCCGGCCTGGCCGACGTCGAGGCGATCGAGGAGGGCTACCTCAGCCAGGTGATGTCGAAGGCGAGCCAGTTCAACGACCTCGGCGCGATCGGGCCGAAGGACGTCGCGGGCGACCGCTGGCTCAAGTGGAAGACCGATGCCGCGACCACCAAGGACGGCAAGCTGATCGGCTACGGCACCGACATCGGTCCCCTGGCCATGTGCTACCGCAAGGACCTGTTCGAGAAGGCGGGGCTGCCCTCGGACCCGGAGGCCGTGAAGTCGTTGTTCGCCACGTGGGACAGCTACTTCGCCGCCGGTGACCAGTTCATCGCGAAGTCCGGCGGCGTCGCCTGGTTCGACAGCGCCTCGCAGATCTTCAACGCCATGCACAACCAGCACGAGGTCGGCTACTTCGACAAGAGCGACAAGCTGGTCGTCGAGTCCAACGCCGCGATCAGGGGTGACTGGGACGCGGTGACGAAGGCCGTGGCGAAGGGGCAGTCGGCCAAGCTCGTCGCGTGGAGCAACGAGTGGAACACCGGGTTCAAGGCCGGTGCGTTCGCCACGAAGACGTGCCCGTCGTGGATGCTGGGCGTGATCGAGGCCCAGGCCGGTCCGGAGAACAAGGGCAAGTGGGCGGTCACCGACGCGTTCCCGAACGGTGGCGGCAACTGGGGCGGTTCGTACCTGACCGTGCCGAAGCAGGGCAAGAACGCCCAGAAGGCCGCCGAGCTCGCGGCCTGGCTGACGGCTCCGGAGCAGCAGATCAAGGCGTTCAAGGCGAAGGGCACGTTCCCGAGCCAGGTCAAGGCCCTGAGCGACCCTGCTCTGCTGGAGCAGACCAACGCCTACTTCGGTGACGTCAAGGCCGGCGCGCTGTTCGCCACGCAAGCCAAGAAGGTCGCGGCCGCCCAGTACAAGGGCCCTCAGGACGGCCAGATCCAGGACAACGTGTTCAGCCCGGCACTGCAGTCGATCGAGCAGGGCAAGAACGCCGACGAGGCCTGGAAGACCGCCGTGCAGGAAGCCCAGAAGGCGGCCAAGTGACCACCCTTCTCACCAGGGAGGTGCGGCGCGAGCGAGCCGAGCAGGTTCGCAAGCGCCCGCCCTTCCGGCATCGTTTGTCCAAACTGGACAGCAAGGTGTCGCCGTACCTGTTCGTGGCGCCGTTCTTCGTGCTGTTCGGGGCGATCGGGCTCTTCCCCTTGCTGTACACGGCCTACGTGTCGTTGTTCGACTGGGACCTGGGCGCGGACGACCCGGCGTTCGTCGGTCTCGAGAACTACCGGACGCTGTTCGCCGACGGCCAGTTCTGGAACGCGCTGTTCAACACCTTCAGCATCTTCCTGCTCTCCAGCGTGCCGCAGGTGATCGTCGCGGTGGTGCTCGCCGCGTTGCTCGCCGCGAACCTGAGGGCCAGGACGATGTGGCGGATGGGCGTGCTGCTGCCCTACGTCGCGTCGCTGGTCGCGTTGACGATCATCTTCGGCAACCTGTTCGGGCCTCAGTTCGGACTGGTCAACTCCGTGCTGTCGGTGGTGGGGATCCCGCCGATCGACTGGCAGGCGGACACCTTCGGCAGCCACGTCGCGATCGCGTCGATGGTCAACTGGCGCTGGACCGGCTACAACGCGCTGATCGTCCTGGCCGCGATGCTCGCGATCCCCCGCGACCTGTACGAGGCCGCGGTGGTGGACGGCGCCGGCCCCGTGCGGCAGTTCTTCAGCATCACGCTGCCGATGCTGAAACCCACGCTGATCTTCGTCATCGTCACCTCGACGATCGGCGGACTGCAGATCTTCACCGAACCCAAGCTGTTCGATCCCGCCGGCGGCAGCGGCGGCGGCGCCGTGCACCAGTACCAGACCGTCGTGCTCTACCTGTACCAGTCGGCGTTCCAGCAGTTCGACCTCGGCTACGCCGCCTCGATCGCGTGGACGCTGTTCCTGATCGTGATCGCGGTGGCAGGCCTCAACTTCTGGCTCACGAGGAGGGCCGTGCGATGAAACGTCCTTCCTTCGTGGTCTACGGACTGCTGGCGGCGTTCGTGCTGGGCTCGGCTTTCCCGTTCTACTGGTCGTTCCTGGTGGCGAGCCGCGACAACTCGGTGCTGACCGGCGACTTCACGCTGGTGCCCGGCGGGAACTTCTTCGCCAACGCGGTGCGCGTGTTCGACACCATCCCGTTCTGGAAGGGGCTGGCCAACAGCTTCATCGTGTCCGGGACCGTGACGGTGTCGGTGGTGCTGCTGTCGACGCTGGCCGGGTTCGCCTTCGCCAAGCTGCGGTTCCGCGGTCGCGGCGTGCTGTTCCTGTTCGTCGTCGCGACACTGGCGGTGCCGACCCAGCTCGGGATCATCCCGCTGTACATGGCCATGGCGGAGTTCGGCTGGGCGGGCGAGCTCGAATCCGTGATCGTGCCGAACCTCGTCACCGCGTTCGGGGTCTTCTGGATGCGGCAGTACCTCGTCGACACCGTGCCCGACGAGCTGGTCGAGGCCGCCAGGATGGACGGTTGCAGCCTGTGGCGCGCGTTCTGGCACGTCGCACTGCCCGCTGCCCGACCGGCGGCCGCGATGCTCGGCGTGTTCACGTTCATGCAGTCCTGGAACGACTTCCTGTGGCCGCTGATCGTGCTGACCCCCGACAACCCGACTCTCCAGGTCGCACTGGAGAAGCTGCAGAGCGGCTACTACGTCGACTACTCGCTCGTGCTCGCCGGAACGACTCTCGCGACGGTTCCGGTGCTGATCGTGTTCCTCGTCCTCGGGCGGCAGATCGTCGCCGGTGTGATGCAGGGCGCCGTGAAGGGATGAATGTGACGGACATCGTTTTCCCGCAGGGATTCCTCTGGGGCGCGGCCACCGCCGCGTTCCAGGTCGAGGGAGCGACCGATGTGGACGGTCGCACGGACTCCATCTGGGACGAGTTCTGCCGGCAGCCCGGCAAGGTGGTCGGCGGTGACAGCGGTGAGCCCGCGGCCGACCACTACCGCCGGTTCGCGCAGGACGTCCGGATGATGGCCGACCTCGGGCTGAGGGCCTACCGGTTCTCCATCGCCTGGCCGCGGGTGCGCCCGGACGGTGGCGCCATCAACAAGGCCGGGCTCGACTTCTACAGCAGGCTCGTGGACACGTTGCTGGAGCACGACATCCAGCCGTGGCCGACGCTCTACCACTGGGACCTCCCGCAGCAGCTGGAAGAAGCCGGCGGTTGGGCGGAGCGCGACACCGCGTTCCGGTTCGCCGACTACGCCACCACCGCCGCGGAGGCGCTCGGTGACCGCGTCACCACCTGGACCACGCTGAACGAACCCTGGTGCTCGGCGTTTCTCGGCTACGCGGCCGGAGTTCACGCCCCGGGGCGCACCGAACCCGGTGCCGCCGCCGCGGCCGTGCACCACCTGCTGCTCGGGCACGGCCTTGCGGCAGAAGCGATCCGGGCCGCCACGCCGTACACGCGCGTGGGTATCACGCTCAACATGTACCCGATCATCCCCGCCGACCCGTCGTCCCCTGCCGACCAGGACGTCGCACGGCGGCTCGACGGCCTGCAGCAGCGCATCTTCCTCGACCCGCTGTTCCGCGGCAGGTACCCGGCGGACGTCCTGGCCGACCTGGAGCCGTTCGGCTTCACCCGGCACGTCCGGGACGGCGACCTCGGTCTCATCTCGGCGCCGCTCGACATGCTCGGCGTCAACTACTACACCGAGCACTTCGTCAGCGCCGAACCCGGCGAGACCGCGCCGTCGCCGTGGGTCGGTGTCGGGGACCACTCGTTCCCCCGCCGTGACGCGCCGGTCACCGACATGGGGTGGGAGGTGCGGCCGGACGGGCTCACGTCGGTGCTCCTGCGGTTGCACGCGCAGTACCCGCGGCTGCCGCTCTACATCACGGAGAACGGCGCGGCCTTCCGCGACGAGATCGACGGCAACGGGATCCAGGACCTGGACAGGACCGCGTACCTGGAGTCCCACCTGCGCGCCGCACACGACGCCATCGAGATGGGAGTGGATCTGCGCGGCTACTTCTGCTGGTCACTGCTCGACAACTTCGAGTGGGCAGAGGGATACGCGAAGCGGTTCGGCATCGTCCACGTCGACTACGACACCCAGGTCCGCACACCCAAGTTGAGCGCGAAGTGGTTCGCGCAGGTCGCACGCGGCAACGCGCTCGTCGCCACTCCGTGACCGACACCGGCAGACGCCCCGGCCCGCGCATCGTGGAGGTCGCGCTCGCGGCCGGGGTGTCGAAGTCCACGGTGTCCAGGGTGCTCAACGGCGGGGAGCAGGTCAGCGACCGGACCCGTCAGGCCGTGCACCTCGCGATCGAGCGCCTCGGCTACAGCCCCAACCACGCGGCGCGGACGCTGGCCGGCAGCAAGGCGAACGCGATCGCGCTGGTCGTGTCCGAACAGGGCAGCCGCGTGCTCGCGGACCCGTTCTTCGCCGGTGTGCTGCGCGGCGTGCACACGGAGCTCACCGGCAGGAGGATCCAGCTCCTGGTCATGATGAGCCAGCCGGACGACAACCACGACCTGGTGGCCTACCTGAGCGGCGGGCACGTGGACGGCGCGCTCGTGCTGAGTCTGCACGGAGGTGATCCCCTGCCGCAGATCCTGAGCGCCAGGGGCCTGCCGGTGGTGGTCGGAGGCCGTCCCCTCCTCATCGGCAACGTCCCGTTCGTCGACGCCGACAACTTCACCGGCGCGTTGCACGCGACGCGCCACCTCGTCTCGTTGGGGCGCAAGAGGATCGCGACGATCGCCGGACCGCAGGACATGACCGTCGGCATCGACAGGCTGAGCGGGTGGCGGCGCGGTGTCGGAGAGGCGCAGCGGCCCGCGGACCTGGTGGTGCACAGCGACTTCACGCCCGACAGCGGAGCTTCGGCGATGGAGGAGCTGCTGAGCAGGGCGCCGGACCTCGACGCGGTGTTCGTGGCCGCCGACATCATGGCGCTGGGCGCACTGCGGGTCCTGCGCGCCGGTGGCAGGAAGGTACCCGAGGACGTCGCCGTCGTCGGGTTCGACGACTCCGTGCTGGCCTCCACGGCGGTGCCTCCGCTCACCACCGTGAGGCAGGAGGTCGAGGCACTGGGCCGCACGATGACGTGGCGGCTGCTCGCGGAGCTGGCCGGCGAGGAGGGTCTGCCGCCATCGGTGCTGTTGCCGACGGCGATGGTGTTCCGCGAGAGCGCCTGACTCAGGCGCTTCTCGACGGGTTCGTTCGTCGGGCAAGTGCACGGCCGGGCACCCCGGCCGTGCTCGCGCGTTCGGACAGCTTCGGTTCGAGCAGGGTCAGCGACGGAACGGTCTGCCCGTTGAGCTTGCCGACCAGGAGCTCCACCGCGCGCCGGCCGAGCTCCTCCACCGGCACCCCCACCGAGGTGAACGACGGTGTCGCCTGTTCGGCGAGCTCGTCCGGGCAGATGGCGACCACGGCGACGTCCTCCGGCACCCTGCGGCCCTGCGCGCGCAGGCTGACGGCGACCCGGCCGAGCGCGGCCTCGTTGTGCACCACGAGCGCCGTCGTCGCCGGGTGAGCCCGCAGGAGTGCCCCGGTGGCCTTCAGCACGGAACGGTGGTCACCCGAGGTCGGTCTGATCGTCGACGTGACGCCCCTGCGCATGGCTGCCGCGCCGAAACCGACCATCGCACGATGGGCGAACCCCGTCCCGCGCTGGTAGACCGCCGTGGGCGCACCGAGAAAACCTATGTAGCGGTGTCCCGCGTCGGCCAGGTGCTCCACACAGGCGGCACCCGCCGCCTCGAAGTCGAAGTCGATGCACGTCAGCCCGGCGGTGGTCGCGGGCTGACCGATGAGCACCGAGGGCTGGGCGAGCTGACGCAGCAGCGGTACCCGTTCGTCGTCCATCTCGACGTCCAGCACCAGGAAACCGTCGGCCTGCGCGCTGCCCGCGATCCCGCGCAGACCGCCCACACCCTGATCGGCGGTCATCAGCAGGACGTCCAGGCCGTGGCGTCTGGCGGTGGTGACGGCCGCCGCCACCATCCGCATCAGCACCGGCACGTGCACACCGTCCCGCAACGGCACCGCCACGGCCACCACGTTGGTCCGGCTGGCCGCCGACGTCCTCGCACCGGCGTGCGGGTGGTAGCCGAGCACGCGGATGCTTTCGAGAACCCTCGACCTGGTCGCAGCGGAGATCGGTCGTTTGCCGGTGAGCACGTAGGAGACAGTGCTCGCGGCGACACCCGCGTGCCGCGCAACGTCGCAGATGGTGATCATTCCACCGCCTCCTCGGCACTCACGTCGAAGCGTTTCGACGACATTATTGAATCAATGCGGGACTGCTCAACAGCCGTCAGGTATTTGTGATGACAAGCTGTTTACGTTTTCAGCGGCCCGCACCACGTCAGTGACGGCACGCGCATTCTTCGGAAAACACGGTCTCGGCAAGCCTCACGCCGGGCGGGTCAGACGCGGTTGCGCCCCATGTAGACGTTGCGGGCGCGGTAGTAGGTGTCCGACGAGGGCCCCGGCGAGCCGGACGAGCCCTCCATCTGCAGGTTGATGATCAGCCACATCGGTTTGCCGACGAAGCCGGCGCCGCGGTGCTGCCCCACCCAGTTGCCGTCGAGGTAGTAGTGGATGTCCACGTCGGTCGCGCTCACCTTGGTGATCCACGCCCGGTAGCCGTGCCAGCCGCCGGGGTTGCTGACGTTCACGACCGTGTTCGACCATCCACCGCTGGCGTTGCGGTAGGTGTTGAACCAGTTCCGCGAGTCACCCTTGAACTCGAGGATGTCGCTTTCCGGCGGCCAGCTCGTGGCGCCGGTGAGCCAGAAGGCGGGCCAGGTCCCGCGGGCGGACGGCGCCTGGAACTCGCCCTTGACCTCCCACGACGGGAACTGGTCGTTCACGAGGACGTGCTGTTTCGCGTGGATCGCGCCCGAGTGGTACCGGATCGGGAGGTGCGGGTCGGCGGAGCTGTTGCCCTCGTCCCAGGTGATGCGGGTCGCCTTCACCACCAGAACTCCCCCTCCCTCCAGGTAGACGTGGTTGTGGTCGCTCGGGCTGCCGTACATCCGCGCGGTGCCGTTGTGGTCCGACCCCCAGGGATAGCGGTAGTTCCACGCCGCTTCCAGCGTGTTGTAGTTCGCGAACGTTCCAGAGAGAACGTTTTCCCACACCGCGGCGTCGGCACGGCCTCCGAGTACGACACCCGCCATTCCTGCGGCACCGGCGGTGAGAAAAGTCCTGCGGTTGTGCGTCATTGCACCACCTCCGAATGTTAGCGCTAACATCTCGCTCTGGGAAGTTTATTGCCTGGATCACGTCGCCGACAAGAGCCAGTTTTCACGGCAGCCTCGTACGGAATGAACCGATCAGGACTGAAAAGCTTTTCGGCATCGGCGTCGAAATAGTCGAAACAGGCCGGTACCAGCACGGTGACAGTGCGGACGGGTGGTGACGACCGGGCTCGCCACCACCATCCACTTCGGAACCGAGGCGGCCGTCAGCGCTGCGCGAACTGGAGGTTCGTCGACTGGGCGACGCCCGGCCGGATCGGCAGCGGGTTGCTCACGAGCCGCTGCCCGTAGATGTCGGTGATCGCGATGGCGCCACCGCACCCGGCCCCGTCCTCGGACAGGAAGTAGTTGTAGTCGGTGCGGCGCAACTCCTTCCACCACCCACCGCTCGTCTGCACCTCGAGCCGCGCCACCGGGTTGCGGTGGTCGACCGCCTGGATCCCGCACCACCACTGCGACGAACCGTCCTTGTACCGCAACGAGATCCCGCTCGACATGGCAGGGCTGAGCAATCTCCACGTCACCGAGATCTCGCCGACCACCGGGTCGGCCAGGCGGGCGAAGGCCTCCTTGGTCAGGTCCAGCTGGCCGACCCGGCACGGCGACGGGCACAGGTTGTTGACCCGCACCTGGATGGTCCTGCCGTTGGACGCCCGCACCTCCAGGTAGGCGCCGCAGGCCTTCGACGTCTCGTAGTCGGTCTGGTTCATCGCGACGGTCATTCGGTCGTTGTAGGGCCCGAAGAGGCACGCGCCGTCACCGTCGCTGTCGTACCACGTTCCCGGACCGCTGTAGGTGACACCCGGTTTGATCCTTCCCGCCAGCGGCGCTGTGGCGGCGGTCGCGCCGGTCGCCGCCGCGGTCATGAGCAGTGCGGTGACCACGGACGTGATCAGCCAGCGTTTCAGCATGACTTCTCCCGAGCTCGGTGATGCCAGGACGTCGAGCTGAACCAGCCCGGATTTCCCCGACACCACTCGGGATTCCACGCCGCGGCAGCTCGCGGCGAGCGTGACACAGAACCGAATTCCTCCGAGACGCATTCGTGTCGAATCGACTCGATGCCGGCGTTCGCCAGGAGAAGTCAGCGGGCGTGCAGCTGACGCAATCCGTTGATGATCAGCTCCAGCCCGAAGGCGAACTCGTCCTCCAGCGGCACCGGCAACGAGTCCGCGACCGCGAGCGTGGCCGGGAAGTCGGCGGGCGGCAGCTTGTGGAAGTACGCCGACACCTGCTGTTGCTCGGCCGCGTTCTCGGATCCGGCGAGCTGGATGGCGAAACCCAGGACGTGACGAGCGAGCGTCGCGTAGGCGCGTGCCGCGAGACTCGGAGACAGGCCACCGCCGAGCAGGACGGCCAGGCTGCGCTCCCGCAGCATCATCGCGTTGGGCCCGATCGGCGTCTGCTCCACGAGCAGGGGCGCGACCTTGCGGTGTCTGCCCAGCGTGTCGAACATCGCCTGGGCGAGCGCCTGACAGGCCTGGTCCCAGCTCATCTTCGCCAGCGCCTCGTCATCGAGCTCGACCTCACCGAGAACGCGATCGACCACGTGCCCGACGAGCACCGCCCGGTTGGTGAAGTGGCGGTACAGCGTGGCCGTGCCGGATTCGAGCCGTTGCGCGAGAGTCCGCATGGACAAGGCCTCGGCGCCCTCCTCGTCGACGAGTTGCAACGCCGTGGCGAGGATCCGGTCCAGCGGGACGGCGGGACGGCCACGTGAGCGCCGAGTGGACTCGGTGCCGCCGGCGGCATGCAGAGACGAACTGGTCACACGCATCAGTATTCACCTCCGGTTGACACCCCCCACAATAACGGCAACACTGTAGCCATTATGAAGAGCAACCAGAACCCCACCTCCGGCACCGAGGTCGTCTCGGTGGACGGCCTGCGCGTTCACTACGAACGAGCAGGTCAGGGGCCGACGGTGGTGCTGCTGCACGGCAGCGGCTCGTCGTTGGAGGGCTTCGAGCGGGTGGCCGCGCTGTTGTCGTCGTCCTACGACGTGATCCGCCCGGACCTGCCCGGCTTCGGACGGACGGGGCCGCGGCCGGACCGCGACTACCGCGTCGGGACGTACGCGAGAACGATCGCCCGCTTCATGACCGCGTTGCACGTGCCGCACTTCGCGGTGGCCGGCAACTCGCTGGGCGGCAACATCGCGTGGAACCTGGCGTTGGACGCGCCCGAGCGGGTCGACGGGTTGGTGCTCGTCAACGCCACGGGTTATCCGGGCAAGTCGCTGCCCGCCGGGCTGCGACTGGCGCGCAATCCCTTGCTGCGCCCCGTGTTGCGGCGATGGCTGCCGCGCAGCGCGACCGAACGCGGGCTGCGTGAAGCGGTCGGCCCGAAGTCGGCGATCGTGAACGACGCCATGGTGGATCGGGTGCACGCGTTGACGAGCCGTCCCGGGAACCGGTCGGCGTTCGTCGACTTCGCCAACACGAGCCAGCCGGACCGCAGCGGCGAGATCACACGGATCTCCACCCCGACACTGGTCCTGCGCAGCGCCGAGATCGACGGGCAGCACTTCGCCCGCGACATCCCGAACGCCCAGGAGCGCGTGCACCCCGACGGCGGGCATCTGCTGCCGGAGGAGTACCCGGACTGGGTGGCGACGGCGATCGCGGAGTTCCTGCGCACGAAGGAGGAGCGGCGATGAGGTACTTCGTTGCGTCCGATGAGGACCGTCGGCTCGACGAGACGACGCGGCGCACGCTGCGCGGCAGTTACGTCGAGTTGTCCGACGGTGTGACGCACTACGAGCTGGCGGGCCCCGAAGACGGCGCGCTCGTCGTGCTGGTCGGCGGCATCACGATCCCGTTGTTCTACTGGGACAGGGCCGTCGAGCAGCTGCACGCCCGAGGACTGCGCACTCTTGTCTGCAGCGCCTACGGCCGGGGCGGTTCCGACCGGGTGCGCCGCACCTACGACGAGGCGTTGTTCGTCCGGCAGCTGGCCGAACTGACTGCCGCGCTGGACCTCACTCCCCCGTGGCACGTCGTCGGCACCTCCATGGGTGCTCTCGTCGCGATGGCCTACACGAACCGGTACCCGGAAGCCGTGGCCACGCTCACCGTCGTCGGACCAGCAGGCCTGGGTCAACGTCCCCTGCCACAACAATTGCTGCGCAACGACTTCGTGAGCGGGTTCGTCGCCCAGCGCTTCGGCCGCAAGTTGCTGGAGGGACACCTCGGGCACAACGTCCGCGACCCCGCGCTGTCCGCCGAACTGGTCGCGATGGTGCGCGACGCCTACCGGTTCGAGGGCTCGCTCTACTCGTTCTTCCAGACCCTGCAGGACTTCCCGCTGTACGAGCGGCAGGAGCTCTTCCGCGCGACGGGCGAGCTGGGCATCCCGTCCCTGCTGGTGTGGGGCGACGACGACCAGGTCACCCCGATCACCCACCTCGGCACCGTCACCGAGCTGCTGCGGCCACGACAGACCCACGTCATCACCCAATGCGGCCACATGGCCCCGTTTGAACGGCCCCGAGACGTCGGCGATCTGCTCGCCGCGTTCGCCGTTCCCCACCCAGATCGGCTCTGACCATGAACGACCTCGAGAACTCCCGGACCATCGACGTGCTGATCGCCGGCGCAGGCCCGACCGGCACCACACTGGCGATCGACCTGATGCGTCGCGGCGTGACCGTCCGCATCATCGACAAGGCACCGCATTCCTTCGAAGGCTCACGCGCCAAGGGCATCCAGCCGCGGACGCTGGAGGTGTTCGACGACCTCGGCACGATCGACGACATCCTCGCCGGCAGCAGCGACTACCCGCGTCTCGGCATCCACCTGGGACCGGTCGCCGCACCGTGGCGCATGTTCCGCAACCGCGAGCGCACCACCGACGTTCCCCACCCGAACACGCGGCTGATTCCCCAGTACCGCACCGACAGCGTGCTGCACGACCGGCTCGAACAGCTGGGCGGCCGGGTCGAGTACGGCCAGGAGCTCGTCGAGTTCGTCCAGGACAGCACGTCGGTCACCGCGACGGTGATCGGGGACGGCGGCACCGAGAGGATCACGGCCCGCTACCTGGTGGGAGCCGAAGGTGGTTCGAGCGCCGTGCGCAGCCAGCTCGGCCTGAGCTTCCTCGGCACGACCGACGAACAGGACCGGATGCTGATCGTCGACGCGGTCACCACCGGTGTGTCCCGCGATCGCTGGCACATCTGGCCGGGAGTGAAGGGCCGGTTCGCCGGCGCCTGCCCGCTGCCGCACAGCGACCTGTTCCAGTGGATGATCCGCCTGGCCCCGGACGAGGACCCGCCAGAGGGCGCGGAGGCGATCACCCGGCGGATCCAGGCGCACACCCGCAACCGCAACATCGAGCTGCACGACATCCGCTGGCGGTCGGTGTTCCGGCCCAACATCCGCCTGGCGGAGGCCTACCGCCGCGGCCGGGTCTTCCTCGCCGGCGACGCCGCGCACGTGCACACCCCCGCCGGCGCACAGGGCCTCAACACCGGTATCCAGGACGCCTACAACCTCGGCTGGAAACTCGGCCAGGTCCTCGCAGGGGCCGACGCGCGGCTGCTGGACAGCTACGAAGCCGAACGCCTGCCGATCGCCGCGGGTGTGCTCGGACTGTCCACGCAGAAGTACGAAGGCATCGCGAAGCTCGACCCGTCGAGCCTGCGCCGCGGCAAGGACGAGCAACAGTTGTCGCTGACCTACTACGGCGGCCCGCTCGCACCCACCGACTGCGACCGCACAGCGACGCTGCAGGTCGGTGATCGTGCTCCGGACGCCGAGTTGCTCGGCACGGACGGCGCACCGGAGCACCTGTTCGACTCCTTCCGGGGTCCGCACTTCACGCTCGTCGCCCACGGCCCGAACGCTGCTGCCGCCGGCGAGGAACTCGACTGGCCGGCCACGGGAGCGCCGCTGCGGCGTGTCGTCGTCGATGCCGGGGAAGACTTCTGCCGCAGCTACGGGATCAAGGGGGACACCCTGCTGCTCATCCGTCCCGACGGCTACATCGGGCACATCGCCACGCGGAACTTCCTCGCGTCGACGCAGACAGCCGCTCGCGCGATGACGCCAGTGGCCCGGCAGGAGAGCGTCCGATGACCCGCGTCCTGCTGCGCGGCGCGCAGGTGATCACCATGGCACCGCACCGGCCCGACGCCGAACGGTCCGACGTCCTCGTCGACGGCGACCGCATCGCCGGAATCGGCACCGACCTCGACGACACCGGCGCGGAGATCGTCGACGTCACGGACCGGATCATCATGCCCGGCCTGGTCAACGCGCACCTGCACACGTGGCAGACCGCGTTGCGCGGCGTGGGCGTCAACTGGACGCTCGCGGACTACCTCGGTCGCATGCACGGCGCCGTGGCCCAGCACTACCGCCCGCAAGACATGCGCACCGGCACGCTCGCGGGCGCGCTGAGCCAGCTCGACCGCGGCACCACGACCCTGGGCGACTGGTGCCACAACACCCCCACACCGGACCACACCGACGCGGCGATCGACGGCCTGCTGTCGTCCGGCATCCGCGGGGTCTTCCTGCACGGCACCCCGTACTCCGCCGCCGACGCGGCCCACCCCGTGAGCGAGATCGACCGGCTGCTCGACGGACCGGCCGGCACCCACGCGTTGCTGACCTTCGGCCTGGCGGTCCGCGGCCCGCAACTGTCCACTCCGGACGTCGCGGTCGCCGACTTCCGCGCCGCCACCGAGCGCGGGATCGTCGTGTCGATGCACCAGAGCGGCGGAGCACCGGGACCGGGGTGGGAGGCCGTGCGGACTGCCGGGCTGCTGAGCCCTTCGGCCAACGTCGTGCACGGCGCCGGACTCACCGACGAGTGGATCAAGATCCTGGTCGACGAGGGAGCGAGCATCACCTGCACACCCGAGAACGAGCTCGGCCAGGGCCACGGCTCCCCCGTCACCGGTCACCTGCTCCAGCTGGGTGCCGCGCCGTCACTGGGCACCGACACCGACGCGATCGCGCCCGCCGACGTGCTCTCCGCCGCCCGGATCGCACTGGCCCACCAGCGCGGCCGCGACCACGACCACCACCGGCAGACCAGCGGCACGTTCTCCCTCACCGCGACGATCACCGCCAAGCAGGCGCTGGCCTGGGCAACGGTCGAAGGCGCCAGAGCGCTCGGCCTCGACGACCGCGTCGGCAGGCTCGAGGCGGGCATGCAGGCCGACCTCGTCGTGATCGACGGCTCCGCGCCGAGGACGTGGCCGGTCACCGATCCGGTCGCGACGGCGCTGTACGCGGGCGCCGGTGACATCGAGGCGGTCATGGTCGCCGGGCGCTGGCGCAAGCGGCAGCACGCCCTCGTCGACGTCGACCTCGACGCGCTGCGGGGACAACTCCAGGAGTCGGCGGACCACCTCCTGCCCGGCCTCGCGGGCTGACCGCTGCCGTGCGCCTGCGTCAACTCGAGTACTTCGTCGCGATCTGCGAAGCCGGTTCCTTCAACAGGGCCGCGAACGAACTGCGCGTCGCGCAACCGTCGCTGTCGCAATCGCGGGGGCTGGTGCCGTCCCGTCCGGTGTTGATGAGGGGCGGGAAATGAGCCCTGTGGTGGTGGATGAACGGAACCTTCATCCACCCCAGGTCGATAAAAGTTCCGTTCATCAACAACGCCTGGCGTGTGTGCACGCTCTCACCGGACATATCGGGCGGACTGAGGACTTTGCCGGAGCCCTGAACCTGAGGTTCGGGAAAGCTCCCCTCATCAATCTGGCGACAGGGTCGATGGCTGACCTCTGTGCACTCTGCGTCACCATCCCGGTTGCCGTGCCCGGCCAAGTTCGAAGACCCGGTTTGAAGCCGCGAATCACGGGTGTCCAGGGCCGAGCTCCGCAACCTCGGACAGCCGTTTCCCGTCACCGACGGTAATAGGCAAAAACCATCCGGAGAACACGATTTTGGTATTTGCGCGCCCGGCACGGAAACCGGTTCCGTCTCATCGGGAAAACGGAAGGGGCGCGATGGATCTCGGGATCGCAGGCCGGGTGCCGGCGGAGCGCTCGGCAGGGCGGTTGTCGAAGACGCTGGCTCGCGAGGTCGGCCGCGTCGGCGTCACCGTCAACGTCGTCGTCCCCGGCCGGATCGGCACCAGTGCCTCAATCCCCGTCGGCCGCTGCGGAGACCCCGCCGAGCACGCCGCGGTCGTGGCGTTCCTCGCCAGTCCCCCCCAAGTCACCGGGTCGCTCGTGCGGGCCGACGGCGGCCTCGTCCCCAGCACCTGATCGCGAGGAACACCGACCCATGAGCCTGATCAACCGGTCCACCCGAGGCGTCTACGCGATCGTGCCCACCCCGTTCCACCCCGACGGGCGGCTGGACCTCGACTCGCTCCGCCGGCTCGTCGACTTCTACGCCGCGGTCGGGGTCGACGGCCTGACCGTGCTGGGGCAGACGGGCGAAGCGCCGAAGCTGACCCAGGACGAGTCGGTCGAGATCGCCTGGGCGGTTCTGGACCGGACCGACCTGCCGGTGGTCGTCGGCGTGTCCGCCCCCGGCTTCGGCACGATGCGCACCCTCACCGACCAGGTCATGACGAGGGGCGCGGCCGGCGTGATGATCGCGCCGCCCACCACTCTCCGGACCGACGACCAGATCGTGGGCTACTACACCCAGGCCGCGACGGCGCTCGGTCCCGACGTCCCGATCGTCGTGCAGGACCACCCGCTGACGTTCTCCGTCGTCATGTCCGTGCCCGCGCTGCGCCGGATCGCGTGCGAGACGCCGTCGGTGGTCATGCTGAAGCACGAGGACTGGCCGGGGCTGGAGAAGATCAGCGCATTGCGCGCGGCGGAGGAGAACGGTGAGATGCCGCGCCTGTCGATCATGTGCGGCAACGGCGGCCTGTTCCTCGACTTCGAGATGGCACGGGGAGCGGACGGCGCCATGACCGGTTACTGCTTCCCCGAGCTCCTGGTCGACGTCGTCCGTCTCACCGGTGACGAACGGCACGAGCTCTTCGACGCCCACCTGCCGCTGATCCGCTACGAGCAGCAACCAGGGGTGGGGCTCGCGGTCCGCAAGCACGTCCTGCACCGGCGCGGACTCCTGCGCAGCGACGCCCAGCGCAAGCCGGAACGGACCCTCACGAGGACCGAACGGGACGAGGTCGACCTGCTGCTGGAGCGCCTCGCCAGGCGCGACACCCGCACCTGGCTGTGAGGCCGGTCGGGCAGACCGGCCTCACAGCGGGCCTGCTCAGACGGGGATGCAGGTCAACGTGGGTGCGGCTGCTCTGCCGGTGGCTTGGAACCCGAAGGTGGTCCTGCCACCCGCACCGACCGAGCCGTTCCACCCGGCATCACCTGCGACCACGCGCGTGCCCTCCTGCTTGAGGGTCGTGCTCCACGAGTTGGTGACCTGCTGACCGGCGGGCCACGTCCAGCTGACCCGCCAGCCGGTCAGCGCCGCGGCGCGGTTGTTGGTGACGGTCACCGTCGCGACGTGCCCGGTGCCCCAGTCGCCGTTGACCTGCAGGCTCGCCGAGCACCCGGCCTGCGGCAGAACCAGCAGGGTGATGGAGTTCGCGGGATAGGTCGCGTCGACACGACCACCCGCCACCGGGAGATCGCCGCCGCGCACGATGTGGCCCAGATCGGCGGGGCCGTACGTGAACCGCTGCGCCGCACCGGTGCTGTCGAACCCGGCCAGCGACAGCGGCGAGGTCAGGTCGCCGCCGGTCTTGTTCACGACCACGACGGTCAGCGCCTTGTCGGAGGTGCGTTCCGCCGCGTACACCGACAGCTGACCCTGGTCCGCGGAGCTCGCCGACACGCTGACGTCGCCGAACCGGCTGCCCGCGCCGTCGTAGTTGCGGTACATCCGGAACGCGTAGGCGCCCGGATCGGTCGGCTTGGGCTCACCCCACATCGTGGCGAGGTCGAGGCCTTCGCGCCCGAAGACGCCCAGGACGTCGGCCTGCGCCAGCGCGCCGTTGATGTCGTCCAGCGCACCCCAGTTGTACTCGGTGATCGCGGTCTTGGTGCCGGGGTAGTACTGGTTGATCCACGACTTCATCGTGCGGATGAACTGCAGCGGCGGCGCGTTGACCCCGCCGGGGCCGATCCAGGACTCCTCGACGTACGTCGGGTCCCACAGCGACCGGATGGACCGCAGCCGCAGGGCGTTGGCCTCGGGCGTCTTGTCACCGCTGATCTGCGGGTAGAAGTGCTGGTCGAAGTAGTCCAGGTAGCGCGTGCCGCCGTGCGCGTCGCTGTAGTCCTTCATGTTCTTCAGGTACCACTGGGAGAGGTTGAGCCCGCCGTGCGCGGCCGAGTCGGCACCCGGCCCGCAACCGTCCACACCGGACGCGACCCACTCGCAGTACCCCCAGCCGGACGGGCCCAGCACCGCCGCGCTCGGATCGGCGGCCTTGATCGCCGCGGCGGTCGCGGTGCCCTTGTCGCCGAGTTCGTCCATCGACACCAGCTCGGGGTGCACATCGCGATGCGTGTGGGCCCACAGCACCGGTTCGTTGTCGAGCTCGTAGATCGGCACGCCGCCCTGTGCCGCCGTGCCGAACCTGTTCACCAGGTGCGACACCATCTCACCCGCGAACGCCGCGCCTGCGGGGATCGAGCTGTCGGTCGGCACGCCGGTGAGGTTCTTGCCGTCGAGCTGACCGTTGCCGCAGTTGGGGTCCCACTCGTCGAACCTGTCCTGCTGGGGGAACCGGGTCGCCGGGAAGCCGCACGCGAACGGGTGCGACGACGGTGAGTCCTTGGCCACCCAGCCGACCATGGGCACGGTGACGACCGGTTTGATGCCGCGGCCGAGGTTGGAGCCGACCACGCCTTCGACGGAGTGAGCCTCGTCGGCGACGATGTTCTCGAAGAACCAGTCGCTGCCGGTGTTGTAGGTGCGGTTCTTGAAGTTGTACCGGCTGGACGCGTTGCCGCCCCAGCGCGCCACCGTCTGGCCGATCTCGGCGTTGAACGCCGGATCGCCACCGTTGAGGCCGTAGATGCCGGGACTGATCGCGTGCCGGGCCGCCGCGACGTCCACCGACAGCGCGGGTCCGGCGGTCGCCGCCGCCGCCGCACTCCCGGCTGTCTGGACGGTGAACGCCGCCGCGACCAGAGACGCCACCGCACCAGTGGCCACGAGCGTTCGCGACTTCCGTAATCGCCGATTGTTCGCCACAGAGTCTTCCTCTCGCGTCATTGCGTCGAATTTCCCCGCACTCGACGCTGGTGCCTAATCAGGTGCGGGTCAAGTCATTCACAGGCGCTTCGACCACATTCGAATCGAACAATGTTCACCGGAAATGCGTTCACGCGGATTCGGAAAGAGCTGGGCACGCCGAGGGCCCGCAGGCCGTCCACACCGGGCGGGTGGCGCGAACGGCCTGCGGGGGATCGGGGACGGCTTCAGGACAGGTTCACGAGCACTGCGCACCGTTGAGCGTGAAGCCGTTCGGCGCCGCGGCCTGTCCGTTGGCCTGGTAGCCGACCGTCACGCTCTGGCCGGGAGCGAGGTCGGGGTTCCAGCCCGGCGCGGTCGCCGTGACCGTCGAGCCGCTCTGCGACACGGTCGCGTTCCAGCCGTTGGTCACCGAGACACCGGACGGCGCGGTCCAGGTCGACCGCCAGTTGTTCGCGGTCGACGATCCGCTGTTGGTGAGCGTCACCTCGGCGGTGAAGCCGCTCCCCCACGAGTTGGTGATCCTGTGCGAGGCACGGCAGGCCGCAGGACCGCCGGGGTTCGGGGTGGTCGTGGTCGTGGTGGGGCCACCACCACCGCCGTCACCGGAGGGCGAGAACGAGAAGGAGTTCACCGCGAGCCCGGGTCCGCCCTGCCAGGGTTCGAACCCGAACTGCACGCTCGTCAGGTACCAGGAGGTCTGCACCTGGCCTCGGCGCACGGCGTCGTTCGCGAACTCGGCGAGGTTCAGGTTGAGCGAGCTGGTGGTCTGCTGGCGGACGTAGGAGATGACGTTCCAGCCGATGTTGCCGACCCAGACGTCCCAGCCGGTACCGGCGAGGGACGCGGTACCGACCTTGCTGCCGATGGGCTGCGGCGGACCCTGGTGGCTGCCCCAGATCATCAGCTCGGCGCCGGTGTTCTGCCCCGACTGGTTGGGGTTCGGGTCGAACCACAGGTCGTAGGAGGCGTTCCAGGAACCGCTCGCGGTGCTGTAGGAGACGCTGGAGGAGAGCGTGCCGAACCTGTTGACCTGCAAGGGAAGTCCGCTGCCGCTGGAGCAGTTGCCGTAGTGGCAGCCCGCGTAGATCGACGGGTAGGCGGCGGGCGCTCCGTTGGTCGGCACGTTGTGGTTGCCGGAGGTGATGGCGAAACCGTTGTCGGAGACGCTGATGCACTGGCCGTCGCTCGCGCCCCACTCGTTGTTCTGGACGACGTACCGGCCACCCTGGATCTTGGTCGAGCCGAACTTCTCGCAGATCGTCGTGGCAGCGGTGGCCTCGGGTGGGCTGAAAGCGACCACCAGCCCCGCCACCGCCGTGACGGCGGCCAGTAGCAGTGCCGCCGGCCGGAGGGTTCGAACACGCATCGCGAACAACTCCTTTGTTGATCGGGGGTGAGGGTGCCGGCGCCGACCTGCTATCCGAAGAGCTCCGCGTGCAGCGAGAACGCCGTGGCGATCTCGGCCTGCGCCCAGAACCGGTGGTAGGTGAAGGTCGGAGCAGGACCGCCGTCGAGGTAGCGCTGCACCTTCGGCCAGTCCGGGTCGTTCTTGTAGAAGGAGCGGATCGACAGGAACGTGGAGTCCTGGCCGATCTTGTCGCCGTTGGGCATGGTGCCCGTCCAGCCCGGCGGGACGTACACGCCCTCACCGGTGGTGGCGTTGTACTTGTCGTCGAACCGGTTGTAGTCGGTCCGCGTCTCCGGGATGGCGATGCCCTTGGCGTCCTGGTGGGACAGCAACGCCGTCAGCAGACCCTCACCCGTGGTCCGTGCCGGAGCGTTGCCCGACTTGGCCGCGTAGTTGAGCAGGGTCTTGGCGAACGATGCCGCCACGCCCACGTCCTGACTGTGGTTGAGCACCTTCACCCGCAGGTTCGCGTTCGCGCCCGGCGAGGTCGGGTTCCAGTTGTCCGGCGCGCCGGTCCACTCCATGTCGGACGGGATCTGGAACGCCCCGTTCGCACCGACCGTGGTGTTGGCGAGCGCCCACGGCACCCACTTGTCGAGGATCTTCTTGGCTCGCGGGTCGCCGGTCTTCTGGTACAGGGCGGCCGTGCGTTCCATCTGCCACACCTGGAAGCCGAACCAGCGGTTCGACGGCGGGTCGCGCCACACCGGGTGGGCGTCGTAGAACATGCCGTAGAAGGTCGGCGTGCCGGCGGGAGGCGTGCCGTAGTGGCCTTCCCAGCTGTTCGTGACACCTCCGGCGATGGCGCCGTCGGACGACTGCAGCCACTGCAGGAGCTCGAGCTGACGGTCCATGCTCTTGGCCCAGTCCTGCTGGCCGGTGGCCGACTTCGGCTTCAGCGAAGGAACGTTGGCCAACGCGTACGCCGCCAACGGGTTCTGGTAACCCTGGTGCGAGGCACCGTCACCGATGCGCCACGCCCAGCCGGCGCTCGTGTCGGTCGCACCGCCCCAGGCGTAGTACCAGGACATCAGGTAGTGCTCGCTGTCCTTGCCGGTGGCCGCGGGGCACGTCGTCGGGCTGGTGCAGTTGCCGATCTTCTTGAAGTACTTGTCGAACATCGCGTACCTCAGGTAGTCGCCCATCTTCGCGGCCTTCGCGAGCTCGGGCGCGATCTGCGACTGCTTGCCCTGCTCGGTCGCCCACTGCTCGGCGAACATCGCCACCTGCACCGCGCGGGCGTCCGCGTCCGGCGCGTTGGTGTACTTCCACTGCTTGGCGTAGGACTTGTCCTTGGTGAACAGGTCCAGGTAACCGTTGGGGCCACCGTGCTTGAACGTGTCGCAGGACGGCTGCGGGATGGTCTCCCACACCGACTCCGACGACCCGCGCTGGTAGGTGTTGATGTACGACGGCGCCGTGGTGCCGTCACCGCACCGGCCGAAGCCGAGGGTGTTGTCGACGTCCAGCAACCAGTGCATGCCGTAGATGTCGTCCGTGCCGTACGCCGCCTTCAGCTCGGCCGCGATCGGATCGGCTCCCACCGGGACGCTGCTGTCCAGTTCGGACGGATAGCCGGTCATCTTGTCGTGCTCCGGCGCGTACGTCGCGGGCTTGGCCGCGTTGTACTTGTCGTTGGTCGGCTGGTCCGCCTTGGCCGGGATGATGAACTTCTCCATCGACGCCCACGCCGACTTGAACGGAGCCCAGTCGCCGCTGATCTTGCCGTAGCTCGCCTCCAGCCACAGGTAGTAGCTGAACGCCTCGGAAGTCGTCTGGTGCCCGTGGTCGGGCGCCTCGACGTTCAGCGTCTCCACCGCGTGGTACGGCACCAGCAGTTCGCCGAACTTGCGGAAGTAGCCGCTGGCCGGGTCCTTGATCTTGTTGTACTGGGTGAGGAACGCCTCCTGGAACTTCGGGATCGTCGAGGAGATCTCCTTGGCCGTCACCGAAGCCGGCGTGAAGCCGGGCGCGGTGGCGGAGAAGACGGCCGACGCCAGATCACCGCCGTTGGCAGCGGAGGTGACGGTGACGTTCTGCGGCGTGTTCCAGTTGGTCGTGCTGAACGTCAGCGACGTCGGCGCCGCGGTGAGGTCCGCGCTGCCCGACGACCGGGCGACCGCGACGGTGACCGAGGACGACGGCTGGCTGGCCAGCGTCACCGCGAAGGTCGCCTTGTCGCCCTGCTTGACGTTGATCGTCGCCGGGGAGGCCACGATCGTCGCCCCGGCCAGCACCTTCACCGGCACCGGCGCAGTCGTCGTTACGGCGCCGAGGTTGTCGGTCGCGCGTGCGGCGACGGCGTGGTCACCGACGGACGCCCCGGTCCACGATCCCTCGTAGGGAGCGGTGGTGTCGGTGGACAGGACGACGCCGTCGGCGATGAACTCGACCTTCGACACCGTGCCGTCGCTGTCGGACGCGGTGGCCGCCAGCGGAATCGTCTGTCCACTTTGGAAGGACTGCCCGGCCGTCGGCGAGGTCACCGCCACCGACGGCGCCTTGTTGGCGCCACCACAGGACACACCGTTGACCGCGAAGTCGGTCGGTTTGCCGTTGGCCCCGCCTCGCGTGCCCTGGAAACCGAAGGCCACCGAACCGCCGGCGGGGATGTTCTTGTTCCAGTCCACGGGCGTGACGCTGACCTTGGCACCGGACTGCGTGTGGCTGCCGTTCCACAGGTTGGTGATCTGCTGACCGTCCGGGAACGTCCAGCTGAGCGTCCAGCCGTTGATGGGGTCGCCCTCGTTCTTGATGGCGACGTCAGCGACGAAGCCGTTGCCCCAGTCGCTCGTGATGCTGTAGTTCACCGAGCACGCCACCGCGGCCTGCGCGACGGCCGGCATCACCGCCGCGGTGACGATCGCAGCCGCGACAAGGGCGACGGGCCCACTGCGCAACCGTCCCGCTCTGGTCCGGTACCTCATTCGTTCCTCCTCCGTCACGGGTCAGCCGTTGACCCGCGGGCCTGGATTCGGTGCGGGACGCCTGCGCACGCCGAACGTCCCGCACCGAGGTGTGAAGTCACTGCTCACCCGGCAGCCGTGGCGAAGTCCGCCGCGCCGGGTGGTGCAGGAGCTGCGCTTGCCGCGGGAGGTGCCCGCGAAGCGGTGGAGCTAGCCGATGGGAGTGAGCGGGGTGAGCGCGCAGAACCGGAATGGTCTGCCCGACAACCCGGGTTCAGCCGGGGCCGACCGCGCGAACAGGACTGCCGCAGTCGCTGATGTCGCTCTCGACATGCGCCGGTGCATGTGAGCCTCCAATGACAGGGGGATTGCGAGAGGCCGACCTGGGAGCGCTCCCAGAATGCGGACTGTAACGGACAAGAAACCTCACCAAAAGAGGGTCAACCCACAATTTGGTCCAACTGCCGACATCAAACCCTCGAACATCCGCCGATTGTTCGCCCGCGCTACGCCAAAGGGCGGGCAAACGCGGGCAGAGCCCTCAGGTCGGTTCACAAGCGTGAAGACCGGCCGACGCTGAATCGATACGAGCACCAACGCTTGTGCCGCCGTTCGGCCCACAACAGGGCGAGACGAGTTCACATCGGCGAACCGTTACATCGGCTAATTAAGATTTACTAGGCCGTATGGCCTTGCCATTTCCGCCACTCGACACGAGCTGCAGCACCCTCGAAACAGATTGGACAAAAGTTTCCGGGACGTTATCCGTCACCGAAACGGCCCAACACCACACACGGCGCATCTACGGAAAGTAACTTGCACGTGCAAGGAAATCGTTACACGCCAATTCCCCGCAGGAGGCTTGACCCCAAAGCACCACTGAGCGTGCAAAGGTACCGACCACTGATCGTTGATTCGTAGTTCGACGAATTCTTCCTGAATTGGTCTTTGTTGGTTACTGTCCCGACCTCACTGGGAGCGCTCCCAGATCAGCCCCGGCAACGATGCTGTGAGGACCCCTCATGCGATCAACGAATCTGGTGCGCGGCGGATCAGCCGTCGCGGCACTGACGCTCTGCGCGAGTGCGCTGGTACTGGTGGGCAACCAGGCCAGTGCGGCCGCCGGGTGTTCGGTGGACTACCAAGCCAACCAGTGGGACTCCGGATTCACCGCGAACGTCACGGTGAACAACCTGGGTGACGCGATCTCCGACGGCTGGACCCTGGAGTGGGACTTCGGCGGCAACCAGCGGATCACGAACCACTGGAACGCCACGATCACCCAGTCCGGTCAGCACGTCACGGCGAAGAACCCCGACTGGGCAAAGGGTTTGGCGACCGGCGGGTCGCACAGTCTCGGCTTCCAGGCCTCCTTCTCCGGCACGAACGACAAGCCGTCGAGCTTCAAGCTCAACGGCACGGCGTGCACGGGCGGTCCGGTCGAGACCACGACCACCACCACCACGACGACGACCACCACGACGACCTCGGAGGACCCCGGACCGGGGAACCCGGGCGACCACGTGCCCAACCCCTACGCGGGTGCCGCCGGCTACCTCAACCCCGACTACGTCACCCAGGTCAACACCCTGGCGACCAGCACTGGTGGCGCACTCGGCACGGCGATGCGCAAGGTGGCGGAGAACTCGACGGCCGTGTGGATGGACCGCATCGGCGCGATCACGGCGGGCCGCGGCCTGCGCGGTCACCTGGACGAGGCACTGCGTCAGCAGGCCGCGGCCGGCCGGCCCCTGGTGTTCCAGGTCGTCGTGTACGACCTGCCCAACCGCGACTGCTCGGCGCTGGCCTCCAACGGTGAGCTCGAGATCAGCAAGAACGGTCTGGCGCGCTACAAGGCCGAGTACATCGACCCGATCGCTTCGATCCTCGGTGACACGAAGTACCGCGACCTGCGCATCGTGGCGATCATCGAACCCGACTCGCTGCCCAACCTCGTCACCAACACCGCCAAGCCCAAGTGCGCCGAGGCCAAGTCCAGCGGCGCGTACGTGCAAGGCATCCAGTACGCGCTGAACAAGCTGAGCGCGATCTCGAACGTCTACAACTACCTGGACATCGCGCACTCCGCGTGGCTGGGCTGGGACAGCAACATCGTGCCGGCCGTGCAGCTGTACACCGACGTGGTCAGGGGCACCACCAAGGGCTTCGGCAGCGTCGACGGTTTCATCACCGACACCGCGAACTACACCCCGGTCGAGGAACCGCACCTGGCCGATCCGATGAAGACGGTCGGCGGCCAGCCGCTCAAGTCCGCGAAGTTCTACGAGTGGAACCCGTACTTCGACGAGGCCGACTTCGGCGCCGAACTGCACCGGCGATTCGTGGCGGCGGGCTTCCCGTCGAGCATCGGCATGCTGGTCGACACCTCCCGCAACGGCTGGGGCGGCGCGAACCGTCCCGCCGGAGCCACTGGGTCCACTGTGGACGACTACGTGAACTCCGGACGCGTCGACCGCCGGCTGCACCGCGGCAACTGGTGCAACCAGGTCGGTGCCGGTATCGGCCTTCGCCCGGTGGCCGCGCCGCGGCCGAACTTCGACGCCTACGTCTGGGTCAAGCCGCCGGGTGAGTCCGACGGCATCGCGACCAAGACCAGTGGCCCGAACGAGGAAGGCAAGCAGCACGACCCGATGTGCGACCCGGCCTTCCGCGGCGACCAGCAGTCCAACGGCGGCAACCTGACCGGCGCGATGCCGAACGCACCGCACGCCGGTGTCTGGTTCCCGGCCCAGTTCAAGATGCTCGTCGAGAACGCCTACCCGGCTCTGTAAGGGGATACGTCGCATGCGCAACAAGGCTGTTGCGAGCGGCGTGGTGGCGGCGACACTCCTCGCGGGTGTCGCCGCCCTCGCCGCCGGGGGCAGCGCTCAGGCTGCCCCGTCACCGTTCTACGTGGATCCGGACACCAGCGCGGCCAAGTGGGTCGCGGCCAACCCCGGCGACTCCAAGGCACCGATCATCCGGGAACGCCTCGCGGCCACCCCGCAGGCCAGGTGGTTCACCACCACCAACACGGGCACCGTGCGGGGAGAGGTCGACGCCTTCGTGGGCGCCGCCGCGTCCGCGGGCAAGATCCCGATCATGGTCGTCTACAACGTCCCCAACCGCGACTGCGGTGGCCCGAGCGGTGGCGGCGCGCCGTCGCACGAGGCCTACCGGGCGTGGGTCGACCAGGTGGCGGCGGGCATCGCGGGACGTCCGGCGGCGATTGTGCTGGAACCGGACGTGCTGCCGCTGATGTCGAACTGCCAGTCCGCCGACCAGCAGAACCAGACGAAGGCGTCGATGGCCTACGCGGGCAAGAAGCTCAAGTCGGGTTCGGCGCAGACCAAGGTGTACTTCGACATCGGCCACTCGGCGTGGCTGTCGCCGGGCGAGGCCGCCTCACGACTGCGCGCGGCCGACATCAGCAACAGCGCCGACGGCATCGCCACCAACGTCTCCAACTACCGGTTCACCGGCGACGAGGTGTCCTACGCGAAGTCGGTGCTGAACGCGGTGGGCGACTCGCGGCTCAAGGCCGTGGTCGACACCAGCCGCAACGGCAACGGCCCCGCCGGCAGCGAGTGGTGCGACCCGGCAGGGCGGGCGATCGGCACGCCCAGCACCGACCAGACCGGTGACGGCCAGATCGCGGCGTTCCTGTGGGTCAAGCTGCCGGGTGAGGCCGACGGCTGCATCGCGCCTGCCGGCCAGTTCGTCCCGCAGCGCGCGTACGACCTGGCTGCCGCCGGCAACTGGCAGCCGACCACCACGACGACCACCAGCACGACGACAACCACCTCCACCACGACGACGACCACGACCACGACCACCCCGCAGGGTCCGGGTACGTGCAAGGTGACCCACAGGGTGGTCAGCTCGTGGTCGTCCGGTTACACCGGCGAGATCGTCATCGAGAACGGCGGTCCGGCCGTCGACGGCTGGACGCTGACGTTCTCCGCGCCGGGAGTGACCGTCACCCAGGGCTGGAACGGGACCTGGACCGACACGGGCGACGCCGTGCGGGTCCAGAGCGAGTCCTGGAACGGCAAGCTCGCGACCGGCGGCACCGCGACCGTTGGCTACAACGCGAGCTACAACGGCGGCACCCCACCGTTCCTCTCCCCCGCCATGAACGGCAAGGCGTGCGCCTGAGCCGCGACCGGCCCTGACCGCGCCCGTGTTGCGTTTGGCGCGAAAAGCACGTTCGGGCCATCTATCGGCCCGAACGTGCTTTTCGCGCCAAACAACAAGAGGCGACACGTTGATGGACCCTGAACGTTCAACCTCAGTAGTGGTTCCGCGTGATCACGTCACCGGTGCTCCTCGCACCGCCCCCGCGCACTCAGTGCGGCGATCGAGTTCTGCACGTCTCGGTGGGCCTCGGCGAACACGTCGACGGCCAGTGCGTCACGGGGCGGGCGGCAGGGACCTCCGTACCGGCCGGAGTAGTCCATGCCGAACTTGACCATCTGCACCTCTCCCCTCGTGCCCTTCCACCTCAGCGGTCCGTCGAGCGCGAGCCTCAGCGCCTGCGCCTGCGCGAGGTGTCCGGAGGCGACGAGGTCGAACAACCGCACCGCCTGCTCTGGCCACAGGTTCGGCAACGCCGCCACCCACGCACGAGCGCCGGAGATGACGTTCTCGACGACTGTCCTGTCCGTTCCCGTCATCACGACCACCTCGGGAACCAGCGCCGCGGTTCTCCACGTCCGCTCGGGCTCACCGGAGAAGTCGCACACCGCCACCACGTTGTCGAGAGTGGTGATCTCGGCGAGCATCTCGGGAGTCAGATCCACCTGGCAGATCCAGGGGTCGTTGCAGACCACCAGCGGAACCCCGACCTCCGCGACCGCCCCGAAATGGCGCAGCACCTCGGAGAACGTCGGTTCATAACCGAGCGGTGGCAGGCACATCACCGCGTCCGCGCCGTCCTCGGCCGCGTGGTTCGCGCGTTCCGCCACCTGGTGGCCACCGCCACCGTGCACACCGACAACGACGTCCGCCGACCCTTCGAGGGCACGCACGGCGGCACGCGTGACCGTTCTCCGTTCGCGCACGGTGAGAGAACCGCTCTCCCCCATCGAGGAGTTGACGACCACGCCAGAACATCCGCTGCGCACGAGCCACCGGCAGTGTTCCTCGTACCGGTCGACGGCCACCCGGAGCCCGGCCGGCGCGCGCTCGTCGGGCAGGTAGGGGATGACGGTGGCGGCGATGACACCGTGGAGTTCTTTCACGTCCGTTCACGCTCTCCGGAGAGGAGCGAACCCTCTGCACCGCACACGGGCTTCGCCACTGAACGCCCACCTCCCGAAGCTTCACCGCACGAGCTCGACTCGCTCCTCAGGCTATTGACCGGCACCGCAACGCGATGATCTTTCCGACACATTCGGAGAACAGTCCGAACAGCGCGGTGAGCGGAACCGGGTTGGCAGTAGACAACTGCTGATGTAATCACTTACAGATCACGCCAGCTACCACCAACAGGCCGGACAGAACCAGGGCGGCCTGGCGGTTTCGCACATTCCCAACCTGTCCCCGAGTTCCACGGAACCTCACCCGAGGAAGCCGGAAACCCGCCAAAACGGACCTACCATCGTCACGAGGAGTCACCCGTCGACTCCGGTCTGCGGCTGGACACCGAAGGAGTGCCATGACTCAGGTCTGCGAACCGACCACCGGCACGAGCGGTGCGCAGTTCGACGAGCCGCCGGCTGGTGACGGGATCGTGGCGGACCAGCTGTCGGCGCTCGACCTGGAGATGAGCCGCCACCCGGCCGACGTGCGGCCGATGGTGCTGCTCGCGGTGACGGCGCACAGCGAGGCCATCGCCACCGGCGTCCCACCCGAGCGCGAGCTCGCCAGGCTCCGCGAGCTGGGCGCGCGCCGAGCCGCCGCCCGCGGGCCGCTCGACCCCGTGCTCGCCGCGCTGCACGAAGTCACTGACAACGTCGTCGAAGCGACGTTGTCCGCGCGCCACGCCATCGGCGACACCACGGAGCTCGCGGAACGCGTCCGCGCCACCGGCACCGCGTTCGTGCAGGCGCTGCTGACCGGCTTCCAGGAGGGGTACGCGGCCGAGCAGGAACCACGTCCCAGCGGTTCGGCTTGGGATCGGCACCTGCACGGACGAGCGGCGAGCAACTACGCGGTGGTCGCAGTGCATTGCGACAGAACGACTTCCGGTGACCTGACCACCGTGCTGGACGACGCGTTCACCGCCTGCGGTGTTCCGGACGCGGTCCCACTCGTCACCGGCGACGGCAGCTACGTGCTCGTCCCGGCGCGGGACGAGCAGTGCGCCGTGGACCTGTGCCGGCAGGTTCACCAACGTCTTGGTGGTGAAGCCTGGCTGGCCGTGTCCTGGTGCTCATCGTCCGAAGTGGACTTTCGCCGGGAGGAGGCGCATGCGGTGCTGAACTTGGTGCGCGACGGCGCGCGGCAACCCGGCGTCTACCAGCTCGACGACGTTCTCGTCGAGTACGCGGTGCTGCAGGACCCCTCGACGGTGGACCAGCTCACCGCGCTGATCACCCCTGTCCTGCGGCAGGACCTGTTGCACGCCACGCTCAAGGCGTTCATCACGGCGAACGGCAACCGCAGCAAGGCGGCCGACGCGCTGAAGATCCACCGCAGCACCCTGGACTACCGGCTCGGCCGCATCGAACAACTGACGGGCTGCCAGCCCACCAGTGACCGCGGCGTGCAGCTGCTGGCCATCGCGCTGGCGACTTGTGCCGCCCCACGCGAGAACACGGGCAACTGACCGGCCCGGACATCAGGACCTCAGGCCCGCCCGAGCTCTGCGAAGTCGAAGTCGCGCACCGGTTCCTCCTCCGAGAGCGACCACAACGCGTACGCGGACGTCAGCGTGCGCATACCGGGCAACGTGCCCGGCGACTGACCGGTGAGCTGCTCGATGCGGTCGAGCCGGTAGTCGATGGTGCTGCGGTGGATGACGAGCCGTTCGGCCGCCCTGCTGCGGTTGCCGTCCTCGGCGATGAGAGCCTCCAGCGTCTCGCGCAGCGCGTCGGAGGTCATGACGGGTTCGATCAGCCGCCGGAAGGCGCGGGCCGTTCCGGGCGAACGCATCGCCGCGTACTCGAGCAGCACGTCCTGACGGCGATAGACGCCAGGAGGCAGTCGCAGGGTGGTCACGAGCGCGAGCACATCGGACACCGTCTGCCTGCCGTCGGGCACCTGCGCGCTGCGCACCCACGTGACCGCCGTCCACACGCCGTGCGGCTGGAGCGCGACGGCAACCCGCTCGCACACCCGCGCGGCTTCCTGCTCCGTGTGCACCGGAATCAGCACGTAGCCGCGTCCGTTTCGCAGCAGTGTCAACGTGCCGGGGCTGCCGCACCACTGGAACGCGCTCTCCACCGCGTTCGCCGGCGCCCCCTTCGTGCGCACGGCGACCACGGCGTAGCCGAGCGCGATCCGGTCGTCCGCCGACCGCAGTTGCCGGGTCTCACCGGCGAGCAGGGCGAGGGCGAGATCACGCGAGGACCGCGAGAGGCCGGTGGAAGCCGAGGCGTCCTGGTTCGCCTGCCGGAAACCCCAGAGCAGCTCGACGGCGACCCGGCCGCAGGCGTCGCCGAACCGGCGCAGCACCGAACACCGCCGCTGCAGACCGCGGTGATCGCGCAGAGCCGAGTCCATCAGCTCACCGGCCATCTGGTTGACCGTGTCGAGCAGGACGTCGAGGTCACCCCCCGATCGAGCCCACAGCAGGCCCACCTGGCGCACCTTCGCCGCGATCTCCGCCGCCCAGAAGCTGTCACCGGCCAGCGCCGCCGTGTACACCGGCAACACCCGTCTTGCGAACGCCTCGGCGGACTCCACGGCAGTTCCGGTTTCGTTCATCGTTCGCTCCACAGGACCAAGCCACCTGAACCAGTCACCGTTGTGACAATTACATCCGGAGCAGGCTTTGACCACAGCCGCATGTGAACTTCAGTCATCTTTCCCACGGTTGACTCAGAAATCTTCCAAAACATTCCGTCGATCACGGAAAAACGTTGCGCTGAACGAGGAAGCGCTCGGCGGAACTCTCCCGCCGAGCGCTTCCCGTTGTGTCACGACGTGGTCAGCACCAGTGGGTGTACAACCCGAGGTGGGTGACCCTGTCCTCGTACTCCGAGCCGACGTGCCAGAAGTTGTAGCCGGGAGGAAGGCAGCGGTGACTGCCTTCGGCGTTCCAGATGTGCAGGTAGTAGGCCGTGTTGTTCTTGATCGACGAGGTGGTCCTCGACTGCGGCCAGCTCCGGATGTCGTACTGGTAGTTGCGCTGGAGGTCGTTCTCCCACCAGTACGACTTGTACCCGCCGAAGCTGGGGTGCTCCCACAGGCAGAACCTGGCCTGGTCGCACCTGTCGTCCGCCTGGGCGGGACTCGCGAAGACGACCGGGGTCACCAGCGCCGCCAAGCACAGCAAAAGGATGCGCAGTTTTTTCATCTCAAATCTCCAGAATCATCACCGAGTCAGGTGCCGACCGGCGCTCAGGCAGGGCCGGCGTCCCAGTTCTCCCAGACGATGCTGTCGGTGGTGGCGACGATGCCCTCCACCCGCCACGACCGGTAACTGCAGTTCGACTGGCGCTCGGTCACGTCGGTCACCACGTACCACTGACGTGCCGAGCCCTTGGCGTAGTAGGTCCGCCACCCCGGCACGTTGACGTGGTTGCGCGCCAACTGCTGGACCGAGTGCTCCTGGGTCACCGTCTGCGAGACCTGAGCGGTGAACACGGCCTGGAACATGTTCCATTCGGCCCTGAACTCGTTCGCCGTCGACCGCGTGTCGTTCACCCAGCGCTCCAGCACCATCTGCTGGGTCTCCGGCGTGCGGTTGCGCAGCTCGCCGTCGAGCAGCTTGTGCAGGACCTCCCACTTGTTGACCACCTGAGCGCGCTTGAAGTACGAGCACGACGACGCACCCTGGACCGAATCCGACGGCGCCGCCTGCGCGGGCGTCACCACGCCCGCCACCGCGACCCCGGCGACCACCGCGCCCACGGCGAACCTGCGCACAGAACGTCCGAACTCCACGTGCTACCTCCAACTTGTAGTGCGGGTTGTGATGAGCGGGGTCAGCAGCTCGGAACGTCGGTCCAGCCGCCGATGACGATCTGACCGAGGTTGTCGTTGATGTGACCGGGGAGGTTGATCTCGGACCTGGGCCACACCTTGCACTCGCCCCATCCGCTGGCGGGGCGCAGGATCACGTAGCGGTCGGTGGTCGCGTTGACGACGTTCGACGCCGTGGTGCGCGTGCGGTACTGGGTGTTGTAGGTGCCGTTCTCCACGCCCGTCCAGACGGCGTCACCGCCGTGGTTGGGGTGTTCGAAGACGCACACCAGCTGCAGACCGCGGCAGTCGTCGATCGGGGCCGCGGAAGCGGGGCTCACCGGTCCCGCCACGACACCTGCCACCGCAGCCACCGCACCGAGCACGAATTTGGTTCGCATGGTCATCACGCCCAGTGGGTGCAGCCGTTGTAGTTGTGGGGCTCGATCTCGATGGCCCGCAGCTTGTCGTCCCAGTTGTCGGGGAGGTCGCGCACGGCGACGCCGGGGCTGAAGCAGAGACCCAGGTACTCCTCACGCCCGATCAGCTTGACCGTGTACCCGGTCCGGTTGATGAACGACGTGGTGTTCTGGAAAGAACCCGTGTACGAGTAGTAGCCCGGCCGGCTTTCCTGCCAGATCGGCTTGCCGCCGTAGTTGACGTCCATGAACGCGCACGCCACACCCCAGTCGGGACAGTCGTGCACACCCGCGGACGCGGGTGCCGCCATTCCGGCCATTGCGGCGACCGAGGCGACGCTGAGAGCAACGCCGATTCCGAGGCGCATCTTCACGATCCACCAGCTCCTAATGTTTCAGGTACTGTCCGGGGAGCCGGTCGATTCTCGAATCCGCATCCCCTCAACTGTGTGACAACTACAACACGTCGCCGGGTGCGGCACATGAAAGGAGGTTCAGGAAATCTTTCGGAAAACCGTTCCTCAGATCTCGGTGCGGTCGTCCGCGGCCAGGAGGTATCCGATGCCGCGGACCGTTCTGATGACCGAGCGGTCCGCGTCGGCCAGCTTGCGGCGCAGGCCGCAGATGTTGGCCTCGACGATGTTCGACTCGCCCTGGAAGTCGTAGCGCCACACGTGATCGAGAATCACCGATCTCGTCACCACGCGGCCCGCGTTGCGCACCAACAGGCAGAGCAGCTCGAACTCGGTCGTCGTCAGACTCACCGGGCGTCCGTCCACCCGGACCCGCCGGGCCTCCGTGTCGATCCACACCGGCCCTGCCTGCAACGACGCGTGCGCTCCGGACAGCGCGCGCCTGGCCGCCAGCACCTCGACGCGCAGCACGAGCTCTGCCGGAGCCACGCCGGGCGAGACGAAGTCGTCGGCGAAACAGAGCTCAGCGGGCCCGCCGTCGGCCACGAGCACGATCCCGGGCCGTCCGGGGAGACCGCGCAGCGTCCTGACGAACAGGGCGCCCGCCGCCTCCTGTCCACCTGCCGCGAGCAGCACGACGTCCGGGGTGTGAGCGCGAATCTGGTTCAGCACCTGATCCCCGAGCGGGACCGCTTCGACCTGAATTCCGGCTGAACGGAGAAAACCGCCGACCGCCGGTGGTGCGGAGCGGCAGTCGTGAATGACCAGCACGCGCAACGAGGACCGCTGGGGAAGATTCGGGAACCGGCTTTGTCGCATGGTTCTTCCAGGCTGTGTGAGTCCCGGGCAACGGCCACAAGAAGAACAGGGTGTCAGCGAGGTCTCCAGGCCTCGCTGACACCCTGTTCCGGCTCGCGTCACATCACCACGACGAAATGGAGAAGCTGTTCGTGCCGAAGTTGAGGCCCCCGCTCGACGACGTGATCTCGTAACCGAACTGCACCTCGCCCAGCGTGACGTCGCCGTACCAGCCGCGGTCCTTGATCCAGTTCATCACGGCCTTGATGTCGACCGTGCCGGAGCCGGTGTTGCCCTGGCGAACGAACGAGAAGACCTCGTTGTGACCGTTGGTGCCGCGGTAGACGTCCCAGCCGTGTCCGCCGACCCACGTCGAGGTCTGGTACGACCCGATCGGCCCCACCGGACCGAACTTGTTCATCCACAGCATGATCTCGTACCGGTAGTTGTCGGCCCAGATGTCGTACGCGGTCGTGTAGGCACCTCCCGCGGGGGCGTTCACGTTGAAGCTGCTCGACACGCCGCCGATCGAGCTGAGCTTCCTGTTCACGGCCTTCGCCGCGTGCGGGTAGGACTTCACCCCGCCGGTGTTGGGGTGATCGGCCCACACACCCCAGTTGCTGTACGAGTTGGCCCAGAGCGTCTGAGGTCCGGCGCCGCTGCCCCAGATGTTGTTGCGCAGCGTGTAACCGCCGTTCGACCACGTTCCCCACTGGTCCGAGGTCCACCAGGTCGCCGCCTGGGCACTTCCCGAACCCAGCAGCCCCAGCAGAACCGCGACCGTCATCGCGGTCAGGGCGCGAAGCATCCTGCTCATCACAAAACCCCTTCCGAACATCTTTGACCGGAAAAGAACTCCCGAAGCAATCGAAGCGCTTCAACTGGAGCAGAAACATAGGCGTCGAATGCATCGAACACAAGGCTGCCGGAGTTTCGACATTGTTCGAGACGTCCGAACGAGAATCGTCGCCCGCAATTCCCGGAACGGAGAAGCGGTCAGCGCACCGAGTCCGCGATCAGAGCCGCGGTCAGCACCTGCACGCCGCGGCCGCTGGTGGGGTCGCAGCCGGTGACGCTCGCGATCCGCTGCAGGCGGTAGTCGAGCGTGCTGCGGTGGATGAAGAGGTCGTTCGCCGCCTTGTTGCGGTTGTAGTCCGCGGCGATCAGGGCGGCGAGCGTCTCCCACAGCGCGGTGTGGGCACGCAGCGGCTTGATCACGTCGACCAGGTTCTGGGCGACCTCCTGGTGGCGGATCACCGCGTACTCGACGAGAACGTCGGGGACGCTGTACATCCCGCTGGGGCGCCTGCCCGCGGCAACGAGTCGCAGCACGTCGGCCGCCTCGCGGAAACCGTCCGCGAGCTTGGCCCTGCCGCGCCTGGCGACAGCGATCCACCCGTTGCCGTCCAGCCGGCCGGCGAGGTGTTCGGTGATGCGGCTCCTGCGGCCGGCGTCGGTGTCGGGCACCAGCAGCACCAGGTCACCGTCGTGAGAGGTGCTGAGCACTCCCGGACCGGCGATCTCGTCCGGAACGCCGGTGAACTGTTCCGCCACGGAGCCGCGAGCGATGACGACGAGATAGCGCGGCGCCAGACCGTGCAGCACGGACTTCGGCACCTCGCGGCCCGCGACCAGGTCGGCAGCGAGATCCTTCTGCGGCTTCACGGCGTTGCGGCGGAAGCCTTCGAGGAACTCCTCGATGATGGAGCCGCTGCCGCGCACCAGTTCGGCGAGTTCGGGATCGTCACCGGCGGCCTCGAGCAGGACGCTCACCACGTCGCCGTGGTGGCCGTCTGCCCACTTCTCGCCGGCGGAACGCACTTCGGCCAGGAAATCCGCCGCCTCGGACGGGGTGTCGCGCACCGGTCGCAAACCCGGATACGTGGCTCTGACATCCACCGGAGACGCCCACTCAGCCGCGCTTTCCGTCATTGTCGATCCACCTTTCCCGATGACACGGCCGTGTCGACGAAACACGTTTAATGCCAGTCTTTTCCTCAAAGGCCACAAAAGAGCCTGAGGTTCACGAACATTTCTGACGATCTACGAAAAGGTTAGAGAGAAGCAGAAGACGGGTCAACGCTCCGGGCCAAACCTTGGGGTGCCGTTCCACCTGCGGTTCGGTGCGGCGTTGCGGAGAGTGATGGTACGGCCGGATTCACTCCAGCTCCGCCGCGAGCTCAGCTCGGGTCTGGGCCCCGAGTTTGCGGTAGGCGCTCGACAGGTGGCTCTCCACGGTGCCGATCGTGACGTACAGCCTCTCGGCGATCTCCCGGTTCGTCAGCCCGTCCGCGGCCAGCGCGGCGACCCTGCGCTCGGCGGCGGTCAACGCGTCCTTGGGCGAGGTGTGCACCGCACTCATCCGGCCGCCGGCGGCCGTCAGCAGCTCGTGCGTCCGGTTCGCGAGCAGGGTCGAGCCGCACCGCACCGCGATGTCCATCGCCGCACGCAGGTGCTTGCGCGCCGTCTTGTCGTCCCCCGTGCGCATCAGCATCACCGCCAGCGCGACCAGCGCCCTCGCCTCGTCCAGCTGAGCCCCCGCCGCGCCGAGCTCGACCACCGCCTGTTTCAGGGGCTCGACGTCTGTCGTGACCACGCCGGCGGCGTACAGGGCGTAACCACGTGCGGCCGGCGTGTCCCAGCGCAGGGCGGCGTCGGCACCGCGTTCCGCGAACTCGGTCGCCTCGCTGAAACGGCCCAGCCGCACCAGCACGGTGACCACGTGCAGCCACCACGGAACGAGCACCGGGTTGTGCACACCCATCTCGTCGAACTCACGACCGCAACGCAGCAGCACCTCGATCGCCGAGTCGCCGTCGCCGCGGTTCCACAACCAGTGGGCCTTGGCGTCCAACGCCCAGCCGTACTCGACCGGGTCCCGCGGTGCCGGCATTCGTTCGAAGAGCTGCTCGGTCAGGTCGACGTCACCGCGCCGCACCAGCACCGACGCCAGCACGGTCGCCGCCGCGCAGTCCCCGTCGTGGCCCGCGATCGCCAGCGCGGCGCGGGCGTCCCGTTCGGCGTCGAAGAGCTCACCCGCCTCGAACGCCAGGCCTGCTCGGACCGCGAGCGCGACCTTCCTCATCTGGGTGTCGTCGCTTCCCTCCGCAGCGGCGACGATCTCGTCCGCGAGCGTCATCGCCTCCGCACGTGCGCCGCAGAAGTGCAGCGACGTGACCGGGAAGACGTCCCAGAGCTCCCTCTCGCCACCAGGAGCCGGCAACGCGGAACGGAGGTGGGCGAGCGCCGTGGACAGCGACTCCCCGCGCAGCACCTCGGCGCGGGCGAGCTGCTGCACCAGCCTGCGTCCGCCCTGCGCCCTGCCCCGGGGCGGCGTGATGCCGCGCGCCAGGTCCATCGCCTGACCGACGGTCGCCGAGCTGCTGAACCCGTTGACCAGCGCCATCGCCCCGACCTGGGCGCGGAAGTCGGGATCGATCACCGGAAACCGGTCGGAGCCGGAGTCCGCGAAGAGACCCCCGAGCAACCGGAACGCCTCCGGCCCGCGTCCCGCTCGCAGTGCCACCGCGCCACAGCGAACCGCGACCGACGCGCGGTCGTCCGGACTGGAGACGTCGGAGAGGAGCTCGGTGTAGACGTCCACGGCCGCCGAAGGGTCGACAGCGGTCAGCTGCGTCGCCAGTTCCAGTCGCGTGCCGACGTCACCGGGCACGGCGTCCAGCACCCGGCGGAGGTAGCTGATCGCCAGTTCCGGTCTCAGCGAGCCCGCCCGTGCCGCGCCACGCAGCGCGCAGGTCATCCACGCCTCGGTGAGCGCCGGCAGCGTCACGACCAGTTCGGCGACTTCCTCCTGCCCGCGGCCCTCGTCCGTGAGCAGCCTGGCGCCCCTGGTGCGCAGCGCACACAGCTCATCCGGGCCCACGGCGTCGAGCAACCGCTTGCGCAGCGAGGCAGACCGGAACCGTCCGCTCCGGGTGAGGACACCCACGGCCGTGAGCTCCGTGCGGATCAACGCTGCCGCGGCCGGAGAGATCCCAGCCAGCGTGGCCGCGCTCGTGGGCTCGGCGCTGCCGAGCACGGCCACGGCCGTGGCGTGGGCGCGCGTCGGCTCCGGCTGGTCTTCGAGCCAGGCGAGGTGCCAGGCGGCGGACTCCGCCTCGACGTCGGGTGCCGTTCCGAGGACCCGGAACTTCTCGGCCCACGACGAGGTGACGGCCGGCAGCCCGGCGGTGGCCTCCAGAGCGGCGAGGACGAGTTCCCGCTCCGGCACGAGTCCGCACTCCCGCGCGAGCAGCTCCGCCACGTCGGACTCGTCGAGCGGCCCCAGGTCGACGCTGGTGGCGTCCAGCGCGCCGGTGAGATCGGCGAACACCGCCTGGGCGGCCACGCGCTCGGAACACCGGTAGACGAGCAGGACGTGCACCCGCGGCTGGGGAATGCGACGTGCGAGCGCACTCAGCCATCGGGCGGTGGCGCTGTCGCAGTGGTGGGCGTCGTCGAGAACGAGCACCAACGGCCGGTCCGCCGTGCGCCCGGCCACCAGATCGTTCAACGCGTGCCGTCGTGCGAACTCGTCCGGCGCGGTCAGAAGTGCGTCGACCGTCTCCGCACCGAACAACCCTCTCGCGGCGGCGAAGCCCTCCCGGCTCCGGCAGGTGGTCACGAGCACGTCCGCCTCGTCACGCACCTCGTCGCACAGCCGCCCGACCAGGGCGGACTTCCCGATGGCGCGTGGTCCGCGCAGGTGGAGCAGGCCCATCCGGCCCGCGGCCGCGGCGTGCACACCTGCCAGGACCTGTTCCAACGTCCGCGCGCGACTCATGCGACGGTGCTCATCCGGCCCACGACTGGTTGACCACGCCGTGGGCAACGCGGGGTGGCCACGCGACCGGGTCGAGCACACCCCACAGGTAGGCGTTCGAGATCGCCGACGGCCCACTGCCGGCTTCGAAGAGGTTCAACAGGGTCGCCATCCGGTACCGGACCGACCGAGTCGTCATCTCGATCCCGGCTGCGACCTGCTCGACGGTCCACCCTTCGGCGATCCGTTCGAGGATCCGCGCGTCCGACCTGCTCAGGGTGAACCCCGTGTGCGGCTGACCGGACGGCTGCACGGCGGCCACGAGCACACCACCACCGGCGTGCACCACCACCTTCAGCAACTGGCGCATTCGCTGCCGGCGGACGCTCAGGTGCTCGCGGAAGAATCCGTCGCCCTTCGCCTGCAAAGAAAGACACTGCGCCAGCAACAGCACTTCGGCGTCGCTTCCGAACAGGCGGACGAACTCCACCCCGACGAGGTCGTCGGACGCACAGCAGAACTGGGCCGCGAATCCCTCAGTCACCTCGCACAGTTGAAAGGCGTCGTCCAGCGACGCGAGGTTGCGGCCACTGGTCTCCGGCACCGCATCCAGAATCGACATCGGGTCACCACCACGCAGTCAAAGCACGAGAAGCCGATCCGATCACGCGCACCAGGGCGTGCACCATGCGCGAACGACGAGACCGTTTCCGCGTTTCAGGGAGCCCTGAAAACGATTACTCCGCCTGTTCGACGTGTTTCGACTCGAAATGCGTCGAACGCACAAGTCGATAATTGCGGAAGGTTCTTCCGCATTCAATGGAAGCGTCGTAGCCTGCCGAGACGAGATCAGCCGTTCGGGTGAACACCTCTTGGTTCGTTCGCCCGAAGACTTCTGGGCACCGGGGGAACGATGAGACGACCGCACTTCGCCGTGAGCGCCAGACCCGGCAGGTGGCTCCTGGTCGCCGCCCTCCTCCTCGTCAGCGCGGCAGGCGCGTGCGGAGGCGGCGAGCAGCAGACACCGGCCCTGGCCACGACGTCCCCACCGGACTTCCCCACGCTCGTCGAGCCTCCCGAGGCGCAGGACGTCACCGTCCGGAAGGTGGTCGACGTGCGGACCGTCCAGCTCTCCGACGGCCAGGAGATCAAGGTCAAGGGGCTCGCCGCACCGGACGAGTGCTGGAGCGACGCGGCGACGACGTTCGCGAAGACCATGCTCCTCGACAAGCCGGTCGACACGACGCCGGCGGGCTCCCTGCGGCTGGCGGACGGCACCGACTACGCGGTCATCGCGGTCGAACTCGGCATGGTGCGCAGCGAGACGACCGACGACCGCCTGCTGCAGGAGGCAGAGACGTCCGCTTCCGAGAAGCGGCTCGGCCGTTGGGGGCCACCCTGCGTCCAGCCGGCGACCGAGGCACCATCCCCGGCCGCACCGGCCCCTGCAGCGCCGGCCCCCACCACTCGCACCACGACCGCGAAACCGAAGCCGGTCAACGGTTGTTCGGTCGCCTACCGCGTCACGCACACCTGGCCCGGCGGCTTCCGCACCGACGTGACCATCGGCAACACCGGCAACACCGACGTCAACGGCTGGACGCTCAAGTGGACGTTCGCCAACGGCCAGACGGTCTCCGAGATGTGGAACGCGACGCCGAAGCAGGCAGGCGGTGACGTGTTCGCGACCGCCGTGTCGTACAACCAGACCATCCGTCCTGGCGAGACACTGCTGATGGGGTTCACCGCCGGGAGCGGCAGCACCAACGCCGACCCACGCGCCTTCACCCTCAACGGGCACGCCTGCACCCTGGCGTAGGAGAAGAGGACCTGGCACGGCCGACGCTCCTCCCGTTCGTGGACGATCGCCTCAGGCGGTCGGCGCGAGGTGCAAAAGCCGGTTCGGTGAACCCACGCCGGGATTTCCGACCTTCGCCGGTGTCGACTGCTCGATCAGGTGGGACGCCACCTGATCCGGCGTCGCCGACGGATTCGCCGAGAGGTACCGGGCAGCCGCACCCGCGACGTGTGGCGCGGCCATCGAGGTGCCGGAGATGGTGTTCGTCGCGGAGTCACTCGTGTTCCACGCCGAGGTGATGGCGCTGCCTGGCGCGAAGATGTCCAGCACCGAGCCGAAGTTCGAGTACGTCGCGCGCGCGTCGGTACGTTCCGTGGCGCCCACGGTGATCGCCTCGGTGACACGGGCCGGAGAAGCGGTCGAGGCGTCGACGCTGGAGTTGCCCGCGGCGATCGTGAACGTCACGCCGGCCGCGATGGCCTTGCGGACGGCGTCGTCGAGCGAGGAGCTCACGAGCCCGCCGAGGGACATGTTCGCCACGGCCGGCTTGACGGCGTTCTTCGCCACCCAGTCGATGCCTTCGATGACGCCCTCGGTCGAGCCGGAACCCTCGTCGTCCAGCACCCGCACCGCGACGATCTTCGCGGCCTTCGCGACGCCGTGCTGCGAGCCGGCGATGGTGCCCGCCACGTGTGTGCCGTGGCCGTTGCCGTCCTGGGCGGGCAGCCGGCCGTCGACCGCGTCGTAACCGTCCACCGCGCGGCCGTCGAACGCGGAGTGGCTGACCCGCACGCCCGTGTCGATCACGTACACGTTCACCCCGGCGCCCGCCGAGGTGTAGGAGTAGGAACTGCTCAACGGCAGGTCGCGCTGGTCGGTGCGGTCGAGGCCCCAGGACGGCGGGCTCGACTGCGTGGTCTCGACGTGGACGGCCTGGTTCGCCTCGACGTACTCGACAGCGGGGTCAGCCGCGAGTCTGCGCGCCTGCTTCTCGGTGAGCCTCACGCTGAAGCCGCCGAAACCGGTGAAGTGCCGCGAGACCGCGGCGCCGAAGCGACCGGCGAGTGCGTCCGCAGACGCACCGTCGCGCTTCAGCTTCACGATGAAGCTGCCGGGAATCTTCTCGGCCGCCCCCAGGGCGCGAATCTCTCCTTCGGCGGCAGACGCCACCGGCGTCCCGAGGATCGACGTGGCGAGCACCGTCGCACCGACGAGGAACCAGATCTTTCGCGTCATTTTTCTTCCGTTCTGCACGGGGAACCGAATGTCTCGACGGTAAGTCTCCGACCAGCACGTTCCCAGCACTTCCGCAGATTGAGGAAGAATCCCGGGAATGAGATGGATCATTTGGTGACACCGTCGAAATCTGTTTCCGACGACCGACGACCTGAGCCACGAAGTGGGCCGCGGCTTTGACGCCGTGGTCGCCGTGGATCACGATGTCCGGGGTGACCGAGCCGAGGAGTGCGACCTGATGGCGCGCAGGCCCACGGTGTACGACGTGGCCGAGAGGGCCGGGGTGTCCATCGCGACGGTGTCGTTCGCGTTCGCCCAACCGGAACGGGTGCGCAAGAAGACGCTCGACACCGTGCTGGCCGCCGCTGCCGCCCTGGGCTACGTGCCGAACGTGAGCGCTCGCGGGCTGGCGAAGGGACGCACCGGCGCCATCGGCCTGTACTCCTTCAGCTATCTGCTCGACGACGGAGAACGCGACGCCGTGGACGAACTGCGGGCGCGTGCGACCGATGACGCCCGTCTGTTCCCGCTGTACTCCGACCTGGTCCAGCGGGGCGTGGAACTCGAGTGCCACCGCCGGGGTCTGGCGCTGATGCTGGGATCGGGGACCGTGCCGGACGACCTGCCCGCCGTGGTCGACGTCGCCGGACGCGTCGACGGCCTGATCGCGTTCGCCGGCGCCGCGCCTGCCGAGACCCTGGCTCGCATCGCGCGCCGGATTCCCGTGGTCGAGCTCGGTGGTGAGACGACCGCGGCCGGCACGAGGACGGTCCTGGTCGACCACCGATCGGGCATGCGCCGGTTGGTCGAACACCTGCTGCGCGAGCACGGACACCGGCGATTCACCTACGTCGGCGACGAAAACGTGACGGAGGAGTTCGCGGAACGCTTCGGCGGCTACGCCGACGCCCTCACCGCCGCGGGGCTCGCGGTCGACCCGCCGTTGCCGAGCGCACCCGTCAAGGAGGCGACCACCCGTGCCGCGCTGGCACCCGTTCTGGCCCGCGGACACCTTCCCGACGTCCTCGTGTGCGCGACCGACCAGGAAGCACTGGTCGTGCTGAACGTGCTGCGCGAGGCCGGCATCGACGTTCCCGGCAGGGTGGCGGTCACCGGTTTCGACGGCATCATCGCCACGCGCCTGTCGTCGCCTCCGCTGACCACCGTGCAGCAACCGATGGAGGCCATCGGCCGCACGGCGGTGCGGCTCCTTCTCGAGGAGGAAGCGGGAGAGGCCGGGCCTTTGCCGACCGAGCCCCTCATTCGAGCCAGTTGTGGCTGCCTTTCCTCGAATTGACCTTGTCGAATGCTCGTCGATCAGCGGCACCAACCTTGACCACCCAAATCTAAGCGCTTAGATTTCGGGCCACGTCGCCTCGCCTTCACAGACGGATCGGATCGACCGGCACGCCTCGCCGCGCCGCGGATCCATCTACAGCAAGGGAAAGTGAAGTGTTGAGTCTGTTCAACGCACGCAGAACCGCGCACCGAGTTCGTCTCACCGCCTGTGCTCTGGCCGCGCTGCTGCTGACCGGGGCGCTCACGGCGACCGGTGCCCGGGCTGAGCCGCAGCCGGGTGATGCGATGAGGACCGTCGCCGCGATGCAGCCGGGCTGGAACCTGGGCAACACGATGGACGCCATCCCCGACGAGACGTCGTGGGGCAATCCGCGCACGACACAGACCTTGCTGCGGCACGTGCGTTCCCAGGGCTACAAGAGCATCCGCATCCCGGTGACGTGGAGCAACCACCACGGTGCGGCACCGGGGTACACCATCGACGCGGCCTGGCTGAGCCGAGTCCGCGAGATCGTCGACTGGTCCCTGGCCGAAGGCCTCTACGTGATGATCAACCTGCACCACGACTCGTGGCAGTGGATCAACGCGTATCCGAGCGACCGCGCGACCGTGCTGGCGAGGTACACCGCCCTGTGGTCGCAGATCTCCACGACGTTCCGCGACCACCCCTCGAAGCTCGTGTTCGAGAGCATCAACGAACCGCAGTTCGCCGGCACCTCCGGAACCGAGGAGGACGCCAGGGCCCTGCACGAGCTGAACGCGGAGTTCCACCGGATCGTCCGCGGCTCGGGCGGCCGCAACGCCACCCGCCTGCTCGTCCTGCCGACCGTGCACACCGCCTCCGACCAGCCCCGGCTGGACGCGTTCCTGGCGAGCTACAACCAGTTGCGCGACACCAACATCGCCGCGACGGTCCACTTCTACGGCTTCTGGCCGTTCAGCGTGAACATCGCCGGTTTCACCCGCTACAACGCGGAGGTGGAACAGGACCTCGTCAGCACCTTCGACCGCGTGCACGACACGTTCGTCTCCCGCGGCATCCCGGTGATCATCGGCGAATGGGCGCTGCTCAACTACGACCACACCCGGCCGGGCGTGATCGAACGCGGCGAGTTCCTGAAGTTCCTGGAAGCGGTCGGCTACCACGCCCGCATCCGCAACCTCACCACGATGATCTGGGACGCCGGCCAGTTCCTGAACCGCAACGAACTTCGCTGGCGCGACCAGGGTCTGCACGACCTGATCAGGAAGAGCTGGACGACGCGGTCCGGCACGGCCTCGTCCGACCAGGTCTACCTGCCCCGCACCGGCGCGATCACCGCCCAGTCGTTGACGCTCAACCTGAACGGCACGTCGTTCCGGCGATTGAGGCAGGGCAACACGAACCTCGTCAACGGCAGCGACTACACCGTGTCCGGCACCACCCTGACGCTCACCGCGGCCGCACTCACCCGGCTCGCCGGCAATCGCGCGTACGGCGTCAACGCCACCATCGAAGCCCAGTTCTCCCAAGGCGTGCCGTGGCAGATCAGCATCATCAGCTACGACCCGCCGACGCAGGCCGACGCCACGGGAACGACCACCTCGTTCACCATCCCCACCCAGTTCCACGGCGACCAACTCGCGACCATGGAGGCGAAGTACGCCGACGGACGCCCCGCGGGACCGGCGAACTGGACCACGTTCAAGGAGTTCTGGCAGCACTTCCAGCCCGACTACACCGCGGGCGGGATGATCCTCAAGCCGGCGTTCTTCGACGAGGTCGCCGACGGCCGGGTGACCCTGACGTTCCACTTCTGGAGCGGCACGAAGATCACCTACTACCTCACCAAGTCCGGCACTTCGGTGACCGGCAGCACGAGCTGACGGACAAGATCCCCGGCCTGCGTGCCGCTTCGGCACGCAGGCGCTCACTCCACTGGCACGGCACCGCTCCGAGCCATCGCAGATCGGAGCTGACCATGTCCTGGCGAGCACGCCCTCTCCTGGTTGTGCTGGCGTGCCTTGCTCTGCTCGCGGGGATCACACCCGCGAGCGTGGCGGCACCGCCGGCGACGGTCGAAGGGCTCACCACGAACGGCAGGGTGAACCCGCTCGGTCTCCCCGGTGCGATGCCGGTGTTCGGCTGGAAGTCCGCGTCCTCGCGCAGGGCGATGACGCAGACCGCCTACGAGCTGCGGCTCGGGTCTTCACCAGGAGCGGCCGACGTGTGGCGGACCGGGAAGGTCAAGTCGTCCCACCAGGTCGACATCGCCTACGGCGGACCGGCCCTGGTCTCGGCGACGCGATACCACTGGCGCGTGCGGATCTGGGACGACAAGGGCGTTCCGAGCGCCTGGAGCCGGCCGGCGTGGTTCGAGACGGGTCTGCTCACCGCGTCCGACTGGGGATCGGCGGCCTGGATCGGCAACCCCGCGCCGACCTACGACCAGTGGACCGACTACACGGCGACGGTGAAGTTCCGGCTGAACAACGAGGCGTTCGGCACGTTCCTGCGCGCGAAGGACGCCGGCAACGCGTACATGTGGCAGCTCAACGTCGGCACGTCCACCGCGTCGGCCCCGATGCTGCGACCGCACCGGCGTCTCAACGGCGGCTACGCGTTGCTCGCCGAGGTCGACCTGCGGCCGTTCGGGTTCACGCGTGCCGGACTGCTAGCCGGCGACCACACGGTCGCTTACACCGTCCAGGGCGACATCATCCGGACGGTGCTGGACGGCACCACCGTCGACACGCGCACCGTCACGGACTTCCCCGTCGGACGGCCGGGCCTGCGCACCTGGGAGAAGGAGTCGGTGACGGTGACGTCGTTCACCGCGACCAAGCCCGACGGCACCGTGCTGGCCGCTCCCGAACTCGCCGTGCCCAACCCCTTCACCGGTGGCAGCGTTGAGAACCACGAGCTGACCGTCACGGGGACCACCGACGCACTGCTGGTGGGCAACGACTCCTACGAGCCGCTGCTGCGGACGTCGTTCCGGACCCTGCAAGGGAAGAAGGTCGCGCAGGCGAGGGCGTACGCCTCGGCGCACGGCGTGTACGAGCTCACTCTCAACGGCCGCAAGGTCGGCGACCAGTTCCTCGCACCGGGTTACACCGAGTACGCCAAGCGCATCCAGTCGCAGACCTACGACGTGACGAGCCTCGTCCAGGCCGGAGGAAACGGCTTCGGGGCCGCGTTGGGTGACGGCTGGTGGGCGGGCAAGGTCGGACTGGCGGGCAAGGGGCAGTACGGCAACGACCTGGCCCTGATCGCACGGTTGAAGATCACTTATACCGACGGCACCGTGCAGTGGGTCGACACGGCACCGGGCTGGCGTTGGCAGCAGGGACCGTTCGCCGCCACCGACAACCAGATCGGCGAGACCTACGACGCCCGGTTCGCACAGCGAGGCTGGACGGACGCCGGGTTCGACGACTCGTCGTGGCGGCCGGTGGTCGTCCGGCCGTCCGACACCGCGAAGCTGACGCCGCAACCGGACGAGCCCGTGCGCGAGACTCAGGTGCTCGACACGGTGGCGGTTACGACCCCTCGTCCCGGCGTGACGATCTACGACCTCGGCCAGAACATGGTCGGCGTCGCACGGGTGAAGATCGCGGGGAAGGCGGGTCAAACGGCCCGGATCCGGCACGCCGAGGTGCTCAACCGCGACGGAACGATGTACGTGGAGAACCTCCGCGCTGCCACCGCCACCGACCACTACCGGTTCGCGGCCGACGGCACGGTGACCTACCAGCCGACGTTCACCCAGCACGGCTTCCGCTACGTCGAGATCACCGGTCTGAGCACCTCGCCGGCCGCGGCGGACGTGAAGGGTGTCGTCTGGGGCTCGGACCTGAAGCGCACGGGAACGCTGAGCACCTCCCACGGCATGCTGAACCAGTTGCACAGCAACGTGACCTGGGGTGCGCGGGGCAACTTCCTGTCGATCCCGACCGACACTCCCGCCCGCGACGAGCGGCTCGGCTGGACGGGCGACATCAACATCTTCGCGCCGACCGCCACCTATCTGAGCGACATGCGGGCGTTCCTGGGCAAGTGGATGGCCGACGTGCGCGACGAGCAGAAGGGCAGCGGCTCCATCCCTGCCGTCGTGCCGTCCACCAACGGCGCGTTCGACGAGAGCGGAGTCGGCTGGGAGGACGCGATCATCACCGTCCCGCACGCCCTGTGGCGTGCCTACGGGGACACCCGGGTCGTGCGGGACAACTACGAGGCGATGAGCCGGTTCTTCGCCCACGCCAGGGCGAGCGCCGGACCGGACAACCTGGAGACCGGGCGGCTGACGTTCTTCACCGGCGACTGGCTGAACCTCGACGACCCGTCGAACCAGGGAGTCATCGGCACGGCCATCTGGGCACAGGACGTGCGGATGATGGCCGACATGGCCAAGGCAGTCGGCCGTGACGCCGAAGCCGCCGAGTACGCCCGGCTCCACGAGGACGTGCGCACCGCGTTCACGAACGCCTACGTGGCAGCGGACGGCACGGTGCTGGGCAACTCGCAGACCGGTTACGCCCTCGCCCTCGGCATGGACCTCGTCACCGACGCCGCCCTGAAGGCGAAGGCCGGCGCGAAGTACGTGGCGAAACTCGCGGAGAGCGACAACCACCTCAGGACCGGTTTCATCGGTACGCCGTGGCTGCTCGTGGCGTTGTCCAACATCGGCCGCGACGACCTCGCCCACGCTCTTTTGTCCAAAGAGGACTATCCCTCGTGGGGCTACGAGATCGGCAAGGGCGCCACGACCGTCTGGGAGCGCTGGAACTCGATCCAGCCCGACGGCTCGTTCGGCCCGGTGGACATGAACTCCTTCAACCACTACGCCTACGGCGCGGTCGCGGACTGGATGCACCAGTACATCGGCGGCATCCGGATCAAGGAAGCCGGGTACCGCCGCAGTGTCGTCGAACCGCACATCGGCGGCGGGCTCACGCACGCCGAAGGCAGCATCGACACCGTGTACGGCACGCTGGCGAACACGTGGTCGTTGAAGGGCAACGAGCTCACGATGACCGTCACCGTGCCGGCCAACACGACCGCGGAAGTCGTGATCCCTTCTGACGGCGCCGGTTCGGTGAGGGAGTCCGGCAGGCCGCTGCACGCGGCGCCCGGAATCCTCGGCGTCACTCGTGATCCGGGCAGGAACGCCACCGTCGTGACAGTCGGTTCCGGTCGGTACAGCTTCACCGCGGCGAGGCAGACCACGCCATGAGCTCGAAGCGAGCTCAGGTGATGCGGAGGAACCGGACGGTGAGGGCCACGAGAAGCGCGACGGCTCCCACCGCGAGCAGGGCCGCGGACAGGCCACCGAAGGCGCCGGCGAGAGCCAGCACGGCGAGCGGGCAGGCGAACTGGCCGATGAACACGGCCGAGGTCCAGATTCCCGTTCCCCTGCCGCGTTGTTCGAAGGTCAGCGAGCCCAGCGCCCAGGTGAGCAGCGCGGGGAGCATCAGGCCGTTGCCCAGTCCGGCGACCACGGCGCTGACGGCGGCGACCGGGACGGTGCCGGCGAGTGCGAGACCGAGGATTCCGAGCCCGCACAGGACGAACGCGGCGGGGACGGTGATCGCCGGACCGAAGCGGGCCACGCGGGCGTACAAGGCGGCGGCGATCGCGGTCGCCAGCGAGCCGATGGCGCTGACCGCGCCGATGGTGGCGGTGGACGTGACGCCGATGCGATCGAGCACATAGGACAGTTCGACGATGAGGACGTAGAACACGAGTCCACCGACGAGGCTGACGCCGACCGGGACCAGCAGGGTCCGCCACGGCAGCGCGGGCAGCTTCGCCCGCGGCTGGGCGGGCGGCTGCCAGATGTGGCGGGCGGCCAGGAACGCGAGCGGCAGGCTGACCGCGTAGAGCCAGAACGGGGTGCGCCAGCCGTTCGCGCCGAGCAGTCCTCCCAGGGCGAAGAACGCGGTCGCCGCGACGGTGGTGTACACGACCTGGAGCCCGAAGTAGCGCTGGCGCTGGGCGCCGTGGAAGTAGTCGGCGAGCAGGGTCGTGCAACAGGTCATGATCGCGGCCTCGGTGAGGCCGACCAGCACGCGGCTCGCGACGATGAGCTCCAGGGACGGCAGCCACAGCGGCGCGGTGCCGACGAACGCGTAGACGAGCAGAGCGCCGACGAGCAACCGCTTGCGCCCGAGGCGGTCGATGATGCGGCCGGCCAGTGGCGCGGTGAGGCCGATGACGAGGGCGGGCACCGTCAGCACGACCGGTGTGAGCGTGGCGACGCCGGGAGTGCCGGCGAAGGCGTTCTGGATGGCGGGGAGAACGGGTGCGAGCAGCACCGCGCCGAGCACCGACAGGCAGCTGGACAGCAGGAGCACCACGGCTTGTGCGGTACCGGCGGGTCTGCCGGTGGCAGGGTCCTGGACAGGCGCGGCGACGGGGTGCGCGGAAAGCGTGTGGTCCGACACGGGCATCTCCGGGGGGTAGGCGCCGGTCCTCGATGACCTGCGTCACGCCGAAAGTGTCGGCAGCCGTGAACGGCCAGGGAAATCACTTCTGCCTAAGTGGCTTATCCGTGCCGTCGATGTGGATCTCGTCGCCGATCATCACCGCGGTCGCGCGCACGAAGAGGTCGCGCAGGTAACGGTGTTCGGGGTCGTCGTCGTGCATCGGATGCCACCACATGGCCTCCACCAGCGGACTGACCTCGACCGGGCACGGCAGCACGCGCACGCCGAGCTCGGCGGGGACGCGGTCTGCCAGGCGCCGCTGGAGCAGAGCGACCCTGCCGGTGTCGCGGACCAGCCCCGGCACGGTCAGGAACGTCTCGGTGATCACCTGGATGTGCGGCTCGATCCCGGACATCCGCATCTGCCGCAGGGCCGGCGTGTACGCGGTCGGCCCGTGGTAGGTGACCACCCACGGCATGGTCGCCAGCTGCTCGACGGTGAGCGCGTCCCCCACCTCGTCGTTGCCGGCCGCGACGAGACACGCCCACTCGTCGCGGTAGAGGTCGTGGTGGGGAAGGTCTTCCACGAACCCGTGCGGCATGATCATGAGGTCGACGTTGACCAGCGTCCTGGCGGCGTCGTCGACCAGGTTGGTCGTGTTGGAGATCATCCGCAGCCGGGTGCCCGGCGCCTCGTCCGCGAGCAGCCGCGCCACCGCCGAACCGAGGGTCGCCACCGCGTAGTCGCTGATCAGCACGGAGAACTCGCGGGTCGACGACGCCCGGTCGAAGTCCGGTTCCGCGGCGAACACCCGCTCCGCACCGGCCAGCACCACCCGCACGCGTTCCTTGAGCTGGATGGCGAGCGGGGTGAGCCGGTACTGGTTGCCCGCCCGCGCGAGCAGGTCGTCGTGGAAGTGCCTGCGCAGCCGGGCGAGCTGGGCCGACACCGCAGGTTGGCTCAGTCCCATCTGTTCGGCGGCACGGGTGACGCTGCGCTGCTGCAGCAACGCGTCCAGCGCCACCAGCAGGTTCAAGTCGAGGCGCGCGAGGTTCACGGCCGGAACGGTATCAACGGCAGTGATACGGCGCATAGAAGAATTCGGCTTCCCTGATGCGCACGCTGACCGCGATCGTCTGGTCATGGACCGGAACGATCCCGAGGGCGCGATCGCGGCGGCGGCCAAGCGGTGCTCCAACTGGGGCCGCTGGGGCGCCGACGACGTCCTGGGCACCCTGAACTTCCTCACCGACGCCAAGCGCAGGGAAGGCGCGGCGCTCGTCCGCAGGGGTGCGAGTTTCTCGCTGGCCCAGCGGTTCGACGCGAACGGCCCGCAGCGGGGCTGGCGGCGGCGCACCAACCCCGTGCACACGATGCTCGACACCGGCGTGGACGCCGAGCGCGGCACGCAGGGCTTCCCGCACGGCATCGGCGGCGCCGACGACGTGATCTTCATGCCGTTGCAGGCCTCGACGCAGTGGGACGGCCTCGGCCACATCTTCGACCACGGGCTGGCCTACAACGGCCGCCGTGCCGGTGACGTCGTGACCAGCGAGGGCGACCGGATCACCGGCATCGAGACGACGGAAGGCCTGATCGCGGGCCGCGGCGTGCTGCTGGACGTCGGCCGAGTGTCCGGTGTGGACGGTGAGCTGCCCGACGGCTTCGCCATCACCACCGAACACCTGGAAGCCGCGATCGCCGCCCACGGGCCCAGTGCCCGGGTCGGCAGGGGTGACCTCGTGCTGGTGCGGACGGGACGGCTGACCAGGGCCAGGCGCGAGGGCTGGGGCGACTACGCGGGCGGTGACTCCCCCGGCCTGTCCTTCACCACGCTGGACTGGTTGCACGGCACCGAGATCGCCGGGATCGCGACCGACACGTGGGGCGTCGAGGTGAGGCCCAACGAGTTCGACGGTGCGTTCCAGCCGCTGCACCAGGTGGCGATCCCGCACATCGGCCTGTTCCTGGGCGAGATGTGGGACCTCGACGCGCTCGCCGCCGACTGTGCCGCGGACGGCGTCCACGAGTTCTGGCTGACCGCCGCCCCGCTGCCGGTGACCGGCGCGGTCGGCGCCCCGGTCGCCCCCATCGCAGTCAAGTAGACCGCACGGACAAAGGAGTCCCTCATGCCCGCGGTGAACAACGTGCTCGTGATCGGCAGTGGTCTCGCCGGGACGGCTGCGGCGATCCAGCTCGCGCGCCACGGTGTGGCCGTCGACCTCGTCGAGGTCAAGCCCGACATCGCCGCCATCGGTTCCGGGATCACGTTGCAGGGCAACGCCTTGCGCGAGTTGCGGCGGCTCGGGGTGTGGGACCGGGTCAGCCGGGCGGGGTTCGCGTACGACAGCCTCGGCCTGCGCGCACCCGACGGCACCCTGCTCGTCGAGTTCCCGGACGTGCGCAGCGGCGGCCCCGACCTGCCGGCGACGATGGGCATGCCCCGCCCGCTGCTGGCGCGGATCCTGCTGGACCAGGCCGCCGTGGCCGGGGTGAAGACCAGTTTCGGCGTCACCGCGGCCGGGCTGGAGCAGGACGCCACCGGAGTCGAGGTCACGTTCACCGACGGCTCGGCGGGCAGGTACGACCTCGTGGTCGGTGCGGACGGCATCCGTTCGGCGACCCGCCGGATGCTCGGCATCACCGTGGAGCCGAGACCCGTGGGCATGGGGATCTGGCGCGTGTTCGGCCCTCGCCCGGCGAGCGTCACCCGCACCGACCTGTACTACGGCGGACCGTGCTACCTCGCCGGGTACACCCCGACCGGCGAGGACTCGCTCTACGCCTACGTCGTCGAGGACTCGGGTGACCACAGTGGACTGACACCGGAGCAGCGGCTGGCGCGGGTGCGAGAGCTCGCATCGGCCTACCACGGACCGTGGGACGAGATCCGGTCCGCGCTCACCGACCCGAGCCGGGTGAACTACACCAACTTCGAGACCCACCTGCTGCCGGCGCCGTGGCACCGCGGCCGGGTCGTGCTCATCGGCGACGCCGCCCACTCGTGCCCGCCCACCCTCGCGCAGGGCGGCGCCCAGGCACTGGAGGACGCGGCCGTGCTGACCGAGCTGCTGATCGACGCCCACGCCCTGAACGACGAGCTGTGGGACGCGTTCACCGCACGCCGCCACGCCCGCGCCGCGGAGGTCGTGGCGGCGTCGAACCAGATCGCCCAGTGGCTGCTCGACCACGAGCAGGGCGACGTCCCCGGCCTCGTCCGCCGCACCGCCGCCCTCGTGTCCCACCCCGCGTGATCGCACTGGAGGAATCACCGTGACCGACCGCCTGATCACCCACCTGAGGCACGTCGACCTCGCCGTGCCCGACCTCGCCCGTCAGCAGGACTTCTTCACCGGCGCCTGGGGTCTGACCGCCGAGCACGGCGACACCGGCATCTCCTTCCTGGCCGCGGAAGGTTCGCCGGAGCAGTACGTGGTCCGGCTGCGCCAGGCCGCCGACAAGCGGATCGACCTGATCGCTTTCGGCGCCGCCAGCCCGTCCGACGTCGACGCCCTCGCCGCACGACTGGCCGTCTCGGGCGTCACGCTCGTCAGCGAACCGGGCGTGCTGCAGACCCCCGGCGGCGGCTACGGGTTCCGGTTCTTCGACAACGAGGGCCGCACGATCGAGGTGAGCGCCGACGTCGCGATCCGCAAGCACCGCAAGGTCGAGCAGGGCGAGTCCGTCCCGGTGCGACTGTCGCACGTGGTCGTCAACTCCGCGGATCCCGAGGGCACCGTCGCGTTCTACGAGCGCCACCTGGGCTTCCGGCTGTCCGACACGCTGATGCACCCGCGGATGGGCGAGATGATGTGGTTCCTGCGGGTGAACTCGTGGCACCACAGCATGGCCATCGCCCGCGGCCCGCACCCGTCGCTGCACCACGCGTCCTTCGAGCTGCGCGGCCTCGACGAGTACATGCGCGGCACCGGCCGTCTGCTGCGGGCCGGGGTGGAGAAGATCTGGGGTCCCGGCCGGCATCTCGCGGGCAACAACACCTTCAGCTACTTCCTCGACCCGCACGGCAACACCGTCGAGTACACGACCGAACTGGAAGAGGTCGACGAGGACACCTGGCACCCGCACCTCTACGACTTCAGCCGGCCCGAGGTCTCCGACCAGTGGGGCACGGCCAACGCGATGAACGAGTTCGTCGCGCAGAAGTCCTTCAACGACCCCGACAAGGGCCTGTTCGTCGCCCCTCCCGTGTGAGGACTCCCGATGCGTTTCGCCACCTATGAGCTGGACGGCCTGGTGCACGCGGGCGTGGTCGCGGACGACGGCCTGCACGCCCTGCCTTCCGGCACCACCGTGCTCGACCTCGTCCGCGCCGGACTGCCGGCGGCACTGACCGCCGGCACCGCAGCGCTGACCGGCCCACCCACACCTCTTGACAGGGTTCGACTTCTGCCGCCACTGACGCCGCCCACCATCCGGGACTTCGTGGCGTTCGAGGAGCACGTGGAAGGCGTCGTCGCCAGCGTGTCCGGCGGCTCCGGAGTACCCGCGGAGTGGTACGAAGCGCCGACGTTCTACTTCACCAACCCCTACGCCCTGATCGGCGCCCACGACGACGTCCCGGTACCACCCGGCTCACGGCTGCTCGACTTCGAACTCGAGGTGGCGGCGGTCGTCGGCCGCGACGGGTCTTCGCTGACGCCCGCCCAGGCCCGTGACGCGATCTTCGGCTACACCGTGTTCAACGACTGGTCCGCCAGGGACCTGCAACGCCGCGAGATGAAGGTGAACCTCGGCCCGGCCAAGGGAAAGGACTCCGCCACCACGCTCGGCCCGTGGCTCGTGACGGCCGACGAACTCGCGCCGTTCCGCGACGAGGACGGGTTTCTCGCGCTGGACATGCGGGTTTCGGTCAACGGCGTCGAGGTCGGCCACGACCTGCTGTCGAACATGGGCTGGCCGTTCGAGGAGCTGGTCTCCTACGCCTCCCGCGGCACGTGGGTCCGCGCCGGCGACGTGCTCGGGTCCGGCACCTGCGGCAACGGCGGCTGCCTCGCCGAGCTGTGGGGCAGGCGCGGCGGACAGGACCCGCCGGCACTGCGGCCGGGTGACGTCGTCGAGATGACCGTCGAGGGCATCGGGACCATCCGCAACCGCGTCGTCGCCGGGATCGAACTGCCGCCGGTCCGCGCTGCCCGTTCCCGGACGCGTGCCCGGTGACGGGCCGGGTGGCCGGGAAGGTCGTGCTCGTCACCGGAGCCGGTCGTGGACTGGGTGCGGCGGTCGCACGTCTGCTCGTCGCGGAGGGCGCCGAGGTGATCGGCGTCGATCTCGAGACCTCCGAAGAGTCCGATGTGGACTTTCGTCGGCTCGACGTCACCGACCCGGCCGACTGGTCCGATCTCGCCGCCGACGTCACCCGGCGGTACGGGCGGATCGACGGCCTGGTCACCAGTGCGGGCATCACGCTGCGCCCGCGGCTGGGCGAGGTGGATCCGGCGGACCTCGCCCGCGTCCACGCGATCAACGTCGGCGGCGTCCTGCTGGCCGTCCAGTCCGTGCTGCCGCTGATGAACGCCGGCGGCTCGATCGTCACCCTCGGCTCGGCGGCGGCGCTGACCGGGCACTACCCGCTCGCCTACACCACCAGCAAGTGGGCCGTGCGAGGACTGACGAAGAGCGCCTGCCTGGAGCTCGGCGGTCGCGGCATCCGCGTGAACGCCGTGCACCCCGGCTACATCGAGACACCCATGACCGCGTCGGCGTCCCCGGCGTTCCGCGACGCGAACATCGCCGAGACACCGTTGGGCCGCACCGGATCCGCCGACGAGGTCGCACCGCTGGTGGTGTTCCTGATCAGCGACGACGCCTCGTTCATCACCGGCGCCGAGATCCCCGTCGACGGCGGCCTGACCGCCCACGGCGGAGTGAAGTCGATCAGCGACGCCCTCCGCCCCTGACACCAGCACGAAAGGACCGACCGTGTTCGAGTACTTCCCCGGCAACTACGTGTGGAACCTGAGCGTCGTGGCCACGCTCAACAGCGGCGGCCTGATCGACGAGGTCGACCGCGCCTGCCGGCCGATCCGCGAGGCCGCCGGACGCGGTGAGGACGCCGGCACCGCCGAGTTCCTCCAGGCGTGGACACAGCTGGCCGACACCCTCGTCAGTCAGGCGGAGGCAGCCGAGAAAGCCGGCCGGACCCGCAACGCGGGCCGCCTCTACGCGCGGGCCACGAACTACCTGGTGCAGGCCGAACGCATGCAGAGCGCGTCCTCCCCCGACCGCATCGCCACCTACGAGCGGTGCCTCGACCTCATGCAGAAGTCCTTCAGCCTGGCCGATCCCCGCACCAGCCGGGTATCCATCCCCTTCGAGGGCACCACGTTGCCCGCGTACTTCACCAAGGCACCCGCGGCCGACCACGGCCCGGCGCCCGTGATGATCATGTGGAACGGCCTGGACAGCACGAAGGAGCACATCTACCTGTCCGGGATCTCCGACGAGCTCGCCGCACGCGGCATCTCGACGCTCATGGTCGACACCCCCGGCTCCGGCGAGGCGCTGCGCCTGGGCGGCCTGACGTCGCGGATCGAGACGGAGGTGTGGGCCGCCGCGTGCGTCGACCACCTGGAAACTCGCGACGACGTCGACCCGCGGCGAATCGGCCTGGCCGGATGGTCGCTCGGCGGGTACTACGCTCCACGAGCGGCCGCGTTCGAGAAGCGCCTGGCACTCGTCGTCGCCTGGGGTGCCAACCACGACTGGGGCGCGGTGCAGCGCCGCCGCGTCGAACGCGAGGGCGAACGCCCGGTCCCCCACTACTGGGAGCACGTCCTGTGGGTGTGGGGTTTCGACGACCTCGACTCCTTCCTCACCCACGCCGACGACGTGCGGCTGGACGGAGTCGTGGAGAAGATCACCGTGCCGTTCCTGATCTGCCACGGCGAGAACGACCGGCAGATCCCACTCGCCTACGCGCACCGCTCGTACGACCAGGCGGTCAACAGCCCCAAGCGCGAACTGCGGATCTTCACCGCGGAAGAGGGCGGCGCGGAGCACATCGGCCTGGACCACCTGCCGCACGTGCGGGACTTCGTCGCCGACTGGGTGGAGGAGACCTTCGCGAGCGTGCCGCCTGTCCCGGACTCCGCGAGCACTGCTGGGACTTCGGAGAAGTCACCCCTCCCGCGCGGCTGAGTGAGCACCAACGGCCAGGCCCCGGCAAAGTCGGGCGACCGTGTCGGACCTGTACTCATGGCGTTTGCAAGTACCACCAACTCAAGATCATCGGGCGTTCTGCTACCACCAACTGGCTTCGGTGGGCGAGCAGAACGCAGTTGGGTGTGGTTGGCGGCGGTTCGATCAAGACTTGGTGGTACTTGCAGACGCCAATCAGTTAGGCCCTACCAGCAACAACACGACCTTGCCGGGGCTCTGAAAGGCTTTCGGCGCGAGGGTTCACGACATCACCGAGCTGTCCACGTGGACCAGGCGCGTACCGCAGGCGATGAACAACGGCTGACTCCAGCCGGGTGGCTCACCGGGACGCGAGGCACCTCAGGGCGGCCTCGGCGACCACCTCCGGTTCGTCGAGCTGCATCATGTGCGTCGAGCCCGGCACCACGCGATGCACCCCTCGCGGCGACAGGCCGGCCATCGACTCGTGCGCGGCAAGTACACGCCTGGGGAAACGCCCGAGTGCTTCGCCTGCCGTGAGGACCTGCCACGGCACGTCGGGCAACGGATGCGCGCCCCGCACCGCGTCCAGCTCGGCGGCCATCTCCGGATACGCGGCCAGCTCCGCCACCACGGCGGCACGCACCGGCGGCCGGCCGGCCAGGCGGAGCAACGGTCCGGCGCACCTCGCCGCCAGAGCGGTCAGTCCACATCGGACGAAGGCAGTGGCCACCAGCGCACCCACGTCGAACGGCCGTCCGACTCCCGGTGGCACGAGACTGGGGTCCACGAGCACCACACCCCGCACACGCGCCGGACGCAGCCGGGCGTAGCCCTCGACGTGCAGCCCGGCGAGCGAGTGCCCGACCAGCACGGCCGGACCTCCCGCGGCGTCCAGCACCGCGTCCAGCACGGCCACCTCGCGCCGCAGCGTGACGGGCTCGCGAGACGGGACGCTGGAACCGTTGCCCGGCCGGTCGAACCGAAGCACCCGCGCCCGCGGCACGAGCAACCGGGTCACGGCGTCCCAGTCGGCGATGGCGCCTCCGAGCCCCGAGGTGAGCACGAACGGCGGTGCGTCGCCCGGTCCGTCGGACACGAGGTGCAGGGCGAAATCCTCAACCATGGGACCAGCATGCCCGCGAAGTGGTCTGTCCCGTGTGGATCGATCGCCTCAGCCGGCGATGTTGTACCGGCCGAGCACCAGCTGGGCGAGCTCGTCCGCGATCTCGTCCAGCGTCGCGTCGACCCAGCCGACGACCCAGTCGTGCATGAGACCGTTGACGGAGCCGATGATGGCTGCGGCGGTGATCCGGTAGTTGCCGGGAGGGATCTCGCCGCGGGAGACGGCGTCCGCGGCCAGCCGGCTGATCATCTCGACCCAGACGGAGCGGCGTTCGAGGCGCTGGCGGTCCATGCGCGGGCTGACCCCGACGACCTCGACGTAGGCGATGCGGGCGTGCCGCAGGTCGGCGCAGGCACCCTTCACGTAGGCGTGCACCAGCAGCGGAAGCATCTCCGGCAGGCTCAGGTGCCCGATGCCGGGCAACGCGTCGGCGACGGCCTTCCCCGCGACGTCGTTGACGTACAGGTGCAGGTCGGCCAGCAGGTCCTCCAGAGTGCGGTACTCCTCGTAGAACTGGCGGCTCGACAGCCCGGCGGCCTTGCACAGGTCGCCCAGGCGGGTGCCGCGGTACCCCGGCCCGGCACCGAAGACGTCCAGGCCCGCTTCCCGGAACCGCCTGCGCCGCTCGTCCCGGCGTTCGGCCGCGTCCTTGCCCCCGTAACGGCCCTCCGCCGGGGTGATCCTGCCTGCCACCGCACCTCCATCAGTTCCGCACGGCAGTTTCCCCCACTGGGTCTTGTGGCACGGATCACGCGGAGCCTACTATCCAGTAGCCAGAATCTGAACTTGGCCAAGTTCAGATTCTCCCTGCGGCACGCGCCTTCCCTCGCGGGCGCCGACTTCAACGGAGAAGTAGCGATGCACCCTGCACGGAAAGCTTCCGGAAGCGCTCTCACACGCCGTCGCCTCACCCACGCCGTCGCTGCGGCGGCTGTCCTCACGGCCTGCGTCACCGCCCCGGCGGCCTCCGCGGCGCCACTGCGTGAGGTGATGTTCGTCGGCAACAACTGGGACGGCACCGCCGACGTCATCAAGTCCACCGGTGACTTCGCCAAGATCGGCAGGCTCAACGTCATCCCCGACAAGGACGCGCGGCTGACCGAGATCTACCTCAACCCGATCAAGCTGGCGTTCTTCCTCGGCATCCGGTCGGGTCCCGGTGAGGGACACGACCAGTTCGTCGACGACATGTACGCCACGCCCGACGGCACGGCCATGGTCGTCTCGCGTCCGAGCTTCGCCGACGTCGTCTCGCTCGACCTCGCCACCGGGCAGATCAAGTGGCGCTTCCCGGTGTCGGGCTTCCGGTCCGACCACATGGCCGTCTCCCCCGACGGCACCAAGATCGCGGTCTCCGCGTCGACCTCGAACACCGTGCACGTGCTGGACATCAACACCGGCAGGCAGCTCGGTTCGTTCAAGGCCGGTGACAAGCCGCACGAGAACGTCTTCACCAACGGCGGCCGCTACATCTGGAACATGTCGATCGGCGAGGTCAACAACAACTTCGACGCGCCCTGGCAGGACTTCATGAAGGGCGACCGGCACATCACGGTCGTCGACGCGAACACCTTCCAGATCGTCAGGACCATCGACATGCGCGCCAGGCTGGACGCCTTCGGCCGCAAGGACCTGTCGAACGCCGTGCGGCCCGCGATGTTCAGCCCGGACTTCTCGAAGCTGTACTTCCAGGTGTCGTTCTTCAACGGTTTCGTCGAATACGACGTGGCCACCGACAAGGTCACGCGGGTCAAGACCCTGCCGAAGAACCCGAACACGAGCGACGACCGCACCACGTTCGTCAACGACTCGCGCCACCACGGCCTGTCGATGAGCCCCGACGGCAGCAAGCTGTGCGTCGCGGGAACGATGGACGACTACGCCACCATCGTGGACCGCGGCACGTTGCAGGAAGGCCCGCTCGTCACGGCCTCGAAGCCGTACTGGGCCACCGTCAGCGGTGACGGCCGCGCGTGCGTGATCTCCGAGAGCGGCTCCGACCAGGTCACCGCGATCGACTTCGGCACCGGGCAGAAGACCGTCTCCGTGCCGGTGGGCGACCACCCGCAGCGCGTGCGCATCGCCCGCATCAGCGCCGGTTGGACCGGTCCGGCGCGCTAGTCGACGAAACCGTTGTCCCGCAACGCGTTCTCGATGCGGGCGCGGTGCTCGGCCTCCCAGTCGTCGAGCGACTGGGAGGCTTCTTCCTCCAATTTGGCCCGTGCGTCCCGAAGGACCTGCCCCTGCCGGCCCTTCGGGACCACGACAACGCCCTCCTCTTCCGCCACGACGACGTCGCCCGCACGCCGCCGCACTGTGCCTGTATCGAGGTCGGCACCGAGCGCCTGCTGTTTGGCGCGAAAAGCACGTTCGGGCCGATAGATGGCCCGAACGTGCTTTTCGCGCCAAAGAATCTGTCTGATACAGGCACTCGATCGGCTCGACGAACAGTGCCTGCGCCCAGGCGAGCGGCCGGTCGCGACGCGGGCTGGACATCGTGTCGAACCAGGCGTCCACGAACAGCAACGCACCGGTCACCGACGCGGGCAGCTGCACGTGGTCCCGCCTGCGCAGGGCGAGCCAGCCGGTGACGACCAGCATCGTCGCGAGCGCGATGTCGAAGACGACCCAGGAGATCGTGTACTGGCGCAGCGACGTGGTCAGGAACGCCCCGCAGCGCACCCTCGTGTCCGGGCAGCGTTCTGGCACGTTCAAGAAGTCGTTGAACAGCACTCCGGCCCAGATCAGCGTGATCGCGCCTGCTGCCAGGTAGAACGGGCCCGCCCAGCGCGGCAGTCCACCCGCGCGCTTCTTCCTCCCCGGCACGCCGCCCAGGCTAGTGATCATGTCGGCGTTGGGCCATTCGTGGGAATGGGACGCGTCCACTGACACGCTTCAGCACTCCCGTGCGACTCACAGGTGAGGACTCGCCTGACCGCAGGGAGGCGTCCGGTGAACCGCTATGCCTGAGTGGATGCGCAGCCAGTTCATGGCACCGGCGTACGCGTTGCTGATCTCGCTCGCGGTCGCGCTGGTGCTCGGCTTCAGCATGAACCAGCAGGCGCCGCAGGAGCCCGACCCCGTGAAGGTCCAGCTGAAGGTCGTGAAGACACTCAAGGCCGGCACGATCTCGAACCCCGCGACCGAGCTGGTCGGGACCGCCGTGACGATCCAGTCCGGCAAGCCGCTCACCGTCGGTGCGGACGGGGCGGTCACGGGTCCCGCCGTCGCGGACGGATCGCTGACGGTGTGCGTACACCTCTCGGACAAGTGGGTGGGCGTCGACGCGACCGGCGGCACGCTGCATTCGCCGTGCTGGGTCAAGCCCGCTGACAAACCCATCGAGCTCAAGGTCAAGGAGGGCTGATCTTGTCCGAACGGGTCACCGGTTGGCTGGTCCTGGCCGCGGCCGTGGTGCTCGCGGTGGTGGGCGCTGTGCTCGGCGTCGCCCTCACCGACGGGCTCCAGCCCGGGCAGAAGCTGCTCGTCATCATGTTCAGCGCCTTGTTCGCCAGCACGATCGTCTTGCTCTTCCTCGGGACACCCCAAGAGGAAACTCCTGAGCCGCAACAGGTCGTGCTACCTCCACCTGTGCCGCAGCCGATGCACGTGCCGCCACCCCCGCTCCCCGCCGCAGCCCCGACCCCCAAAGCGAACGACCAGTGGTGGACCCAGACCGGCAAACCCGCCGCCGCGCCACCAGCCCAGCCCGAGACGAACTCGGTGCCGCTCAAGGACTTCGACGCGCACCGGGTGCAGATCGCGCAGTGCCCGCGGTGCGCGGGGTTCGAGCTCGACGTGCGGCGTGACGGGCGGGGATACACGTTCGAGTGCCACAACCCGCACTGCCGCAACCGGTGGGAGTGGCTGCCGGGTACCGCGTGGCCGGCGACCGTCGTGCGGCACAACCTGATCATGGCCGCCTCTGCCGAAGGGGAGCGAAGATGACCACGGGCACTTACCGGCAATGGGTTTCCCGGGCGACACCCGGTTGTGTCGTCATCCTGCTCGACCGGTCGGACTCCATGAAGCTCGCCTGGGGCGCCACGAGCGGGTCGCTCGCCTCGGGGGCGGCGCTGGCGGTCAACAACATCCTGCTCGACATGTGCGTCAAGGCGACGATCGAGGTCAACGCGCCAGTGCGGCACTACTTCGACGTCGGCGTCTTCAGTTACGGGGCGCGGATCACCGGGCCCGGCGGTGAGGGTGTGGAGAGCGCGTTCGGTGGTGCGTTGACCGGGCGCGGGCTGGTGCCGTTGCCGGAGCTCGCGGCCAATCCCGTTGCGGTGCGGGAGGAACCGTCCATCGACGTCATGCCGGTCAGCGTGAAGATGCCGGTGTGGGTGGATCCCGTGCACGGCTACCGCACGCCGATGTGCCAGGCCGTCGAGGTGGCGGGGGCACACGTGTTCGACTGGGTGTCGGCGCATCCGAACTCGTTCCCGCCGATCATCATCAACATCACCGACGGCATGGTGACCGACAGCCCGCACCAGGGCGCGACGCTGCAGGACTGGGTGAAGCGGCTGACGTCGATCGAGACCAGCGACGGGCCCGCGTTGTTCTTCAACGTGTTCCTGTCCCCCACCACGTCCCAGGAGATCGTGTTCCCGTCCGGTCCGGCGGGACTTCCGTTGCCAGGGCCGGAGTTGTTCGCGCTCAGCAGTGAGCTGCCGCCACCGATGGTCGAGAACGCCAGGGCCGACGGTTACGACGTCAGGCCCGGTGCGCGCGGGCTCGCGTTCAACGTCGGCCAGTCGACGTTGCTGCGGGTGCTGCAGATCGGCACCAGGGTGCCGGATCGGTCCCGGTGACGCCGATGCACGCCTGGCCCGTCGTCTTCTCCACTGCCAAGAAGGGCAACGACCCCTGGGAGTGGGAGGACGGCGCGGCCTCCGCACCGGCGGACGTGCACGGCCGCGGGCCCCGGTTCGCGGTGGCGGACGGCGCCACCGAGGGCTTCGGCTCGACGCGGTGGGCGATGCGGCTCGCCGAGGGGTTCGTCGCACCGGAGGTCGAGCTGACCGGACGCTCGCTGCTGGACTGGGCCTCGCGCGCGCAGCACGAGTGGCGGCACGATCCGTTGCTGTCGGGCGCGTCCGGGCTCGAACTGTACAAACTGGACAGTGTCGGCGCGTTCGCCACGTTCCTGGGCTGCGAGTTCGCCGATCTGGACGGGCGCCCGCACTGGCGGGCCGTCGCGCTGGGCGACACCGTGCTGTTCCACGTGCGGCACCACCGGCTCGTCGCCCAGTTCCCGGAGATGTCCGCGGACGACTTCGGCGTCAACCCCGAAGGGATGCCGACCGCACGCGACGCGCTGCCGGGCGTGATCGGCCAGATGCGGTTCGCCCAGGGTGACCTGGCGCCCGGCGACCTGGTCTACCTCGCGACGGACGCGTTCGCCCACTGGATGGTGCGTGAGCGCGAGAAGGACGAGGGCCGGCTGTGGTCCGTCCTTTCCGGACTGAACCACCCGCAGCGCTTCCAGACCCTCGTCGACGACCGCCGTGCCGCGCGGGAGATGACCAACGACGACGTCACGCTGATGCGGATCAGCGTCGCGGCCTCGTGGCCTGACCAGCTGGTGGTGTGCGTCTGATGCGATTCCCCCGGTTCGACGACTACATGAAGGCGGTGCAGAAGCCCGACGCGTTCACCACCGAGGAGCTGCGCGCTCTCGAACTGGTCGTGCACCCGATCTTCCAGATCCCCTCACCGGCGTCCGGTGCGAGCGCGGTGGTGTTCAAGGCGATGGCGGGCACCGAGGCACGTGCGTTGCGGTTCTTCACGCGTGCGGACGCGAGCGACAGCGCACGGTACGACGCGCTGCACGGGTACTTCACCGCCAAGAGCCTCACCGACACCGTCGCACTGCCGCGCTGGATCGACGACGGCATCCGCGTCAACGGCAGCACCTGGCCCGTGGTCGAGATGCCGTGGATCGAGGGGCACACGCTGAACCGGCACGTCGACGACCTCGTGACGCGCCAGGACGTCGGTGCCCTCACCGATCTCGCGCACTCGTGGCGCGGTCTCGTCGACCGGTTGCAGCGGGCCGGTTTCGCGCACGGCGACCTGCAGCACGGCAACGTCCTCGTCGACACGCGGGGCGGGCTGCGGCTGGTCGACTTCGACTGCGCGTGGATCGAGGACTTCGCCGGCGACCCGCCACCGCCCGAGACCGGGCACCACAACTACCAGCCGCCCGACCGGCCGTGGGGACGCTGGATGGACACGTTCCCCGGCCTCGTCATCTACCTGTCGCTGTCGGCCCTGGCGCGCCGCCCCACGTGGGCGACCCTCAACACCGACGACAACCTCCTCTTCACCCAGCAGGACTTCCGGTCGTTCGACACCCCGGTGTGGCGGCACCTGAAGGGCCTCGGCGACCCGCAGGTCGACGAGCTCGCGCTGCGGCTGCAGAGCTGTTGCACGCCGGGATGGGTCGCGGCGGGCGGCCTCGAAGCGCTGCTCGGTCCCGTGGAGGTGCCGTGGTGGCAGCGCACGACGACCGTGGTCGCCGGGAGTGCGAGGCACCAGGCGCCACCGCCGCAGATACCCGAAATACCACCTCCACCACCACAACGACCGCAGCCCGTCCCCCAGAGGCCCGCGACGGGCAACTGGTGGGAGGCGGCCGGTCAGCGCCCGGCCGCATCCGTGCCGCAACCGCAGCAACGGAAGAAGAAGACACCGGCTGTCTGGCTCGTCCTGCTTCTTGCCGTCGCGGCCTACTTCGGAGTCGGCGCGCTGGCGTACAGCGTGCTTGACGCGGCAGACGGGGACACGGAGGTCACACCCCTGTTCGGCGTGCTGGCGGCGATCGTCACGATGATCGTGGGATTCCTGCGGCGCAGCAGATCCGGTTAGAACACGCCGGAAGTCGCGGCGAACAGGATGACGCCGAGCAGTCCGGCGACGGCGATCGTCACGGCGGCTCGGGCGTGCTTCTCCTTGCGCGTCACCGAGACGAGGGCGAGCGACACCCCCAGCACGACGACGATCAGCAGGATCACCACGCCCGCTCGCAGCGCTCCACTGCTGCCCCAGGCCGGTCCGAAGTACAGCAACGGCAGACCCGTGGCGCCGAGCACGGCGCTCGCGAACGCCAGCCCGCGCCCCTTCGACGGCGGGCGAGGCCCTGGTTGTGGGGAAGGCTCTGGCTCTGGTTGCGGTGGCGGTGTTTCGCGCTGCTGCTCCTGAGCTCCCCACCAACGCTGGGTCGGCTCGGCGGGCGGCGTGACGGGAGCGTTCTGGCGGGGCTGTTCGGCGGGCCCGTTCGCGACGAGCTGCCGCAACCACGCCGGTGCCGCGTCCCCCTGTGGCTCTTCCTGCGGTGTGGGAGCAGGCTGCTCCTCCACGGGCTCGGCCTTCTCCGCCTGAGGTGCCTCGGGCGCGGGCCAGCGGTGCACCGGCTCCGGTGGTGAGATCGGCGGATCCGGCTTGCGCACGCGGGGCGGTAGATCGGCGGGCGGAGGCACGGGCGTCTCCGGCTCCGGCTTCGGCTTGGGCGGCGCCGTCTCCACCCTGCCCTTGCGCCAGTGGTCGGTCGGCGGCAACCGGGTCGCGCCGTCGTCCGGTTCCGCCACCTTGGACTCCGCGGTCTCCAGCAGCGAGTCGATCTCCTCGGCGTTGCCGACGGTGAGCTCCCTGCGGCCGCGCAGTTCCTTCAGCAGCTTGACGATGTCGGCCCGCGCGACGGCGTCGTCCTCGTTCTTCAGCTTGCTGCGGAACTGGACGATGAGCATTTCCTGGTCGTCAGCGGGAATCGGCTTCGGCCCGAGCCGTTCCGCCATGCGGTACAGGTACTCGAACGGCACCTTCGGCGGTTCGGGCAGCGGTTCGGGCAGCCGCACCTGGCGCCGTCCCAAGTCCGCGAGGGCCGCCACCAGTGACAGCACGGCTTCGGGCGTGCGCTCGCGGTAGTCGATCGCGTGCGTCTCCATGAGCGGGATGCGGGTGTGGAGCATCGGGCCGACCTGCACGGGCAGGATGGGGATCCCGAGCCTCTTGGCGTAGTCGAGCTCTTCCTGGCACGGCCGCGACCGCCACGAGGCGTCGGACAGCGCGAAGAGGAACACCTTGGTCTGCTGGATCGTCTCGATGATCTCGCGCCACCACTGTTCGCCGCCGTGGATCTCGTGGTCCATCCACACCGGCCAGTGCAGTCGCTCGAGGTCCTCTCGCAGCGCCTGCACTGTCGACTCGTCTTTCCTGGTGTAGCTGACGAAAATGATGGTCGCTCATCCCCTCGATCCCCGCCCGTTGATGAAATCGCCGGAACGGGACCGAATGTTGCGGGTGAGCACCCGAATGGCCTAACTGGCCAGGGCGAGATCCGGGCTCCGGGGCACGCTTCGCGGTTTCGCGGTCTTCACCGCGAGCCCGGCCACGACCAGCGTGAGCAACGCCAGCGCGGGATAGGCCCAGCCGACCAGCGACAGCCAGCCCGGCCGGCTGATGGTCCAGATCGTCGTCTGCCGGTCGAGCTGGAACGCGATGACGTCCAGGAACATCACCGGGACCCACAGCGCCAGCAGCGTAGTCTTCGCCCACGGCACCAACCGGGCGTGCACCAGCCAGATCAGCAACGGCGCGACCCACACCCAGTGGTGGTCCCAGGAGATCGGCGAGAGCAGCAGGCCGAGGAACTGCACCGCCACCACACCGATCAACGCGTCACCCGCCCGCACGGCCGACCGCAGGGCGTAGCAGCACAGCACCACGGACACCACGGCGGCGATCAGCCACGGCCAGGTCATGCCGACGTCGTAGCCGAGCGTGCGGGACAACGCGCCACGCAGGGACTGGTTGTGCGCGGTGGCGAGCGGGCCCACCCGCGACGGGTCGAAGAGCAGCTCGAACCAGTAACGCTTCGCCTGGCCGAAGTCCACGAGGAATCCCAGGCCGACGCTCACGGCGAACGCGACGACGGACCACGCCGCGGCCGCCCACCTGCGCGTGGCGAGGAAGTACAGGCCGGAGATCGCGGGCACGAGCTTCACGCCGGCGGTCAGGCCGAGCCCGGCACCCGCGACACGCGAGTCACGGGCCACCATCGCGGCCAGCACGAGCGCCGCCAGCACCAGGTTGATCTGACCGAACTCGAACGTGTGGAAGACCGGCATCATCCACAGCAGCACCGCGGTCCACAGGATCGCCCGCTGGTTCCAGAGCTTCGACCACGCGTCACCGGCGACCAGGCGCAGCGTCACGCGCACCATCCAGTACAGGCACAGCACGGACAACACGCGGAAGCTCCACTGCGCCGCGCCCCAGAACAGCCACGTCATCGGCAGGAACACCAGCGCACCGAACGGCGGGTAGGTGAACGGCAGCGGGAAGTCCGGCGGCGAGTGCGGTGACGTCACCGCGTACAGGTCGCCGTCGAGCACGTGCGGAGCCAGCGACCAGTACACGTAGAGGTCGATCGACTCGTTGCCGAACCCGGTGACGAGGACCCACGTGCGCACGGCCGAGGAGATCGCGAGCAGCCACGGGGCGACGGCGAGCAGCCGCCGTTCCACCTTCATCAGTGTGCCCATTGCGGCCTCCTTTCCTGATCGCGGAGCAGCGCGGGCGTGGCGGCGAGGGTGATCAGCGCGAGCGCCGGGTAAACCCATCCGAGCGCCGCGAGTGGCCAAGGTCTCGGGATCTCCCAGATCGACGGCTGCTGGTTGATGAGGAACGTGATGACGTCCGAACCGGTCGCGACCACCCACACCAGAGCGAGCACCAGCGCGCGCCGGTGCCTGATCCCGTAGATCAGCCACAGCACCACCGGGATCGCCCACAACCAGTGGTGGCTCCACGAGATCGGCGAGACCAGCAACCCGAACAGCTGCACGATGACGACAGCGGCCAACGCGTCCGCGGCGCGAACGGCGTTGCGCAGGGCGAAGAACGTCAGCGCGCCCGACACCGCCACGGCGAGCAGCCACGGCCACGACGTCTCGACGTCGTACCCGAGCGTGCGCGACAAGGCACCGCGCAACGACTGGTTGATCGCCGACCCCACCGGCCCGACGCGATCGGCGGCACCGAGCAGCTCGAACCAGTAGCGCCAGGAATCCGAGGCCGACACGACGAAGCCCAGCGCCACGGTGAAGGCGAAACCCGCGATCGACCACGCCGCTGCCCGCCACCGTCGAGTGACGAGGAAGTACAGCCCGGAGATCGCCGGCGTCAGCTTCATCCCGGCGCCGACACCGACGCCGAGTCCCGCCACGGACTGCCGGACCGCCACCATCGCCGCGAACACCCCGGCGACCAGAACCAGGTTGATCTGTCCGAAGTCGAGGGTCTTGCGCACCGGCTCGCACCACACGCACAGTGCCGTCCACAACAGAGCGCGGCGCGACCACGTCACGTCGAACGGCTGCTCCACCTTGTCCGCCAGCAACTTCAGCGCCGTGCGCACCAGCCACCACAGACAGATCAGGGACACCACCTGCCACAGCACGCGTGCCGCGATCCACGGCAGCGCGGAGATCGGCAGGAACACCATCGCCGCGAACGGCGGATAGGTGAACGGCAGCGGGAAGTCCGCCGTGAACGGCATGTTGATCGAGTACAGCTGACCGGTCAGCAGGTTCGGCGCGAGGCTCCAGTAGACCTTGAGGTCGATCATTCCCCAGTCGGCCGGATTCCCCAGCGTCCAGGCGTAGACGCCCAGCGACAGGCACAGCACCAGTGGCGCGAACCTCAGCACCCGGTTCTCGAACTGCTCAACCACCGGTTCCTCCAGCAACGGGCGTGAGCACCGGCTCTGGCCGCCGCAGCTCCCGCGCGACCCACGCGCCGGCCGCGACCGTCGCGGCGAAGTACGGCCACCACACCCAGGGGTTCATCGAGTCGTAGGTCCAGCGGGCGACGATCGTGCCGTCGGGCAACGTCACCAGGACCATCCAGACCGAGATGCCGGCGAAGACCCCGATCCAGCGTTCCTTCCAGGCGAACGCGGCCCCCAGCGCCAGCGCCCACGTGAAGTACCACGGCAGCACGGAAGGAGCGAGCAACGACACCGCGAGCAGGGCGATCGTGGCCCGTTTGATCGCCTCGACACCACCGACGCGTGCCAGCCACCACTGCTGCACCAGGACGAAGGCGAGCACGACGACTCCCAGCGCGCGGAAAACGCTGAGGACACCCAGGTACGTGAAGCCGGGAACGTAACGGCCGACCGAGTAGTACAGCAACTCCCCCGCCGCGCAGGGCAACGACATCCACGTCAGCAACGGACCCTGCGACCGCAGCACGTCGATCCAGCCGAGGTCGACGCCCGCGACGACGGTGGCCGCGGCGAAGACGACGACGAACGCCGCTCCCCCGGCCCCGGCCGCCGTCAGGAAGCGCTGCCGTGCCGGGCCGGACAGCCGAGCCGCCCACACCCACACCAGGAACGGCACGACGAGAAAAGCTGTTGCCTTGACCGCGGTTGCGAGGGCGAGCAACGCGAACCCGGTGACGTGCCTGCGATCGAGCACCATCAGCACACCGGCCGCCATCAGCCCGACCATCAGGATGTCGTTGTGCGCGCCGCCGATGCCGAGTGCGAGCACGAGAGGGTTGGCGACGGTGAGCCACATCGCGATCGACGTGCGGCCACCGAGGTGACGGGTGAGACCGGGAATCGCCCACGCGAGGAGCACCAGACCGGCGAGCACCGCGAGGCGCATGAAGATCGCGCCCAGGATCACGTTGTCACCGGTGATGAAGACAGTCACCTTGCCCAGCAACAGGAACAGCGGCCCGTACGGCGACGGCGTCTCCTGCCACAGCCCCGCAACGTTGCCGCGCAAGGGAAGATCCAAGACGGACGCGCCGTGCACGTACGGGTCGAAGCCGCGCAACGCCACGGCGCCCTGCGCCAAATAGCTGTACACGTCACGGCTGTACAGCGGCGGCGCGATGATCAGCGGGGCGGTCCACGCCGCCGCGGCGAGCGCCACGATCCGCCCACCGGCCTCGCCCCTGAGGACCAGACGGCCGAGCCGGACCCACGACACCACCAGGAAAGCCAGGCCGGTGAACAGAACCAGGAACGCCAGGTCGTGACCGTGGCCGTACCTCAACGCGTTCAGGATCGTGCCACTCAGCAACGGATCCCTGCGGACGATCGCACCGGCCCCCAGACCACCGGCGGTGAGCAGCACGGCGCCGACCACGCCTGGCCACAGGACTCGCCGGGGAACAACTCCGGTCACAACCGAATCCACCCTCTTGAATTCAGGACTCGGCCAGCTGGTCCCGAGTTGGACGATCTCGACGTAATCACAAGATCGATCCTGCCACCACGAAGAAGTTCCGGCAGGAAGTTCGAACTTCCGGTACTTCCTCACCCACGGCGGCACCCCGGGCCGACATGGATGAACGGCGCATTCGTTCACCTGAGGTGGACAAATGCGCCGTTCATCGCGGGCGTGTCAGGGCAGGTTGCGCAGCTTGTCGTAGCAGGAGTCGAGGTCGCCGTCGAGTGAGAACTCGTGCAGTGGCAGGTCTGCGAGCAGCGTGCGCAGGTCGGCGTCGACCGCGTCGAGCACGGCCTGGTCGGTCTTGCCCGTCGTGATGTCGTCCCAGCACCGCTTCACGGCTTCGTCGAGGGACAACGGGCGGTTGCCGGTCGAACCGTCGCGGACCAGGAACACCGCCGCGTCGAGATCTGCCTTGGTGTGCAACCGTTCCCGGAACGACTCCGGCAGTTGCACACGAGCCTTCTCGCCCGGTGCGACGGAACTGACGTCAGCGCCGGTGAGTCCGGCACGCGTGATCGTTTCCTCGTCCAGGTACACGACCTGCGAGTAGCCCCACGCCGTGCGCGACGGATCGTCCATGTGCCGCACCATGATGTCCTCGCCGAACAGCTCGGCACCGCGGTGCAGGCACCAGAACGTGAACGTGGACTTGCCGGTGCCGGTGGGCGCGGACAGCATCATCGTCCGGCCGTCCACGCCGACCGCGCCCGCGTGCAACGGGTAGTGCCGCGGCGAACGGCACACCAGGTACAGGAACAGGCGCTCCAGGATCCAGCGGCCCCAGACGATCTGGTCGTCGAGGTCGCCCCGCGCCAGCGTGACGGTCGCCTTCCACTCGTCCGGGACGATCACCGCGCGGGAGTTGCCCGTGTCGATGGTGATCGGGTTCGAGGCGATGACCTCCAACGTGTGCGGCGGGTTCTCGGACGGCACACCGGCTCCGTCGACCACGCCGAACGTCAGGTGCACCTCGGGAGCGTCCGCCGGTGGCTCACCGGGGCCGAAGAAGGCCTCGACGACGTCGCGCGCCTCCGGGTGCACCGAGCAGACCACCCGGAACCCGTAGCACTCCTTGACCAGTTCCATGCTCACTTCCTCAGTTCGGTGAACCGGCTGCGCACGAACAGCAGGGGCGGCCGGTCGGACAAGACGTCGTACGCGCGCACGGCACCGATGAGCATCGTGTGATCACCGGCCGTGTACGCCTGGTCGAGCTCGCAGTCGAAGTAGCTGATCCCGTCGAGCAGGACCGGCGACCGCGAGTGCGGCGCCGGTTTCCACGAGACGCCGGCGAACGAGTCGGCGCCGGACGGCCGCTGGGAGTTCGCGAACCACCGGGCGACCTCCTGCTGGCCGTCGCTCAGCACGGTCACCGCGAACGAGCCCGACTGCACGATCCGTTCGTAGGTGCGCGACGAGCTGTTCACCGACACGAGCACCAGCAACGGATCGATCGAGATCGACGCGAACGAGTTCACCGTCATGCCGTGCGGTTCGCCGTCGGACACAGTGCTCAGCACAGTCACGCCGGTCGGGAACGTCGCCGCGGTGCTGCGGAAGCGGCTGCTCACGACTTGCCCAAAAAAGACGTGCACTGTCGTAAGGCGTTCAGGTGGTTCAGTCCGGAGAGGACGGTCTGCTGCGGCAGTCCGAAGTCGATCAGGCACGCGATCTCGTCGACGCCGATGGCCGCGGCCCTGTCGACGATCTTGCGGGTCTTGTCGACCGTGCCGAGCAACGCGCCGTCCTCGTAGTAGCGCTCGAACGCCCGCTGCACCAGGAAGTCGACGTCCTTCTCCCGCAACGTGGACGGGTCGATCTTGCGCGCACTGCCCTGCTGGGAACCGAGCAGCAGACCGAGCGAGCTGCGCAGGTAGTCCGACATCGGGCCGCGCACCAGCTCGCGCACCTCGTCCTCGTCCTCGCCGAGGAACGTGTGCACCATCAGCACGACGTGGCCTTCCTTGCCGTGGTGCTCGACGGAGGCCGCGCGGTACTCGGCGATCTTCGCCTCCAGCTCGCCGAGGTCCTGGCCGAGCAGGTGGGTCAGCAGTCCGGCGCCGGCGCGACCCGCGTTGCGGAACGTCTCCACGCCACCGGCACTGGTGATCCACACCGGCAGCTCGGGCTGCACCGGCGGAGGGAAGACGCCGACCTGCTGCGGCTTTCCGGTGCCGTCGACGACGTCGATCTTCTCGCCACGCCACAGCCTGCGGACCTGCTCGGTGTAGTCGATCAGCACCTGGCGGCGGTTCTCGTAGTTCTCGGGCTTCAACGCGAAGTCCACCGCGTGCCAGCCGGAAGCGAACGAGAGGCCCACGCGGCCGCCGGAGATGTTGTCCACGACGGACCACTCCTCGGCGATGCGCAACGGGTTGTGCAACGGCGCGACCACGCTGCCCGCGCGGATCTGGATCCGTTCGGTCACGGCGGCGACCGCGGCACCGGTCACCGACGGGTTCGGGTACAGGCCGCCGAAGGAGTGGAAGTGCCGCTCCGGGGTCCACACGGCGGCGAAACCGTTGCGGTCGGCGAACTTCGCGCCGTCGAGCAGCAACCCGTAACGGTTGCTGTCGAGCTCGCGGCTGTTGTTGGCGAAGTAGAACAGGCTGAAGTCCACCGTCAGCTCCTCTCCAGCGCGGCGACCAGGGTGTCGTGATTGGCGTCGAAGTCCGGGGTCAGCGCGAGCTCCCACACCGGCATGCCCTCCAGCAGGCCGCGCAGGTCCTTCTCGACGTCCGCCTCGAACGAGGTGCCGATCTTGCCGGTGTTCCAGTCGGACCGGGTGCGCTCGACGGCGTCGTCGACGTCCACGTCCCGCATCGAGCCGTCACCGCGCGCCAGGAACAGCAGGCAGTGCGGCACCGAACCGGCGAGCATCCGCGGCTCGAACGACGACGGCAGGATCACGCGGAACTTGTCGCGCTTCGGCACCTCGGCGCTCTGCGCGCCGTCGAGTTGCGGCCAGAGCTCCAGCAGCTGCGGCGACAGGTACGTCACGCGCGGGTAGCCCCACAGCGTGCCGGACTCGTCGTCCATGTGCCGCACCACGATGTCCTCGCCCGCGAAGTCCGCTCCGCGGCGCAACGCCCACGCGGAGAACGTCGACTTGCCGACGCCGCTGTCCGCCGTGACGACGGCGGTGCGGCCACCGACCGCCACCGCGCCCGCGTGCAGCGGGTAGTGCCGCTGCGACCGGCAGACCAGGTAGATGAAGGCGCGCTCCAGGATCCAGCGGCCCCACACGATCTGGTCGTGCAGGTCGTGGCGCGCCAACGAGATCCGCACGGTCCAGGCCGCCGGGTCGACGAGCGCCTGCGTGCGGCCGACGTTGATGACGATCTCGTCGGCGGTCTCCCAGTCCTCCGGGAAGTACGGCGGTTCCACCTGGTCGCCGCTCTCCTCGGTGACGCCGACCTCGACCCGGACGACCGGCGCACCGGGCACCACGGGTCCCGCCGCGGTGCCGAAGAACCCGTCGATCACGTGGGCCGCGTCCGGGTCTGCCGAACACTCCACCGGGAACCCGTAGCAGCTCCGGTTCAACTCTCTCCCCTTCTCATCCATTGTGGACAACCACCCCGAACCGCTCGCGGGTGCGCGACGCCCAGCCCTCGGCGATCGGCGCGACCGCACCGGCGGCGAGCATCAGCGCGCCGAACACGAGCCAGCCCGGCCAGCCGATGCCGATGATCAGCACGGTCGCGGCCAGTGGGGTGACCGCGGCCGCGAGCTGGTCGGTCATGCCGAACAGACCCTGGTACTGCCCCATCGCGTGCTCTGGCGCCAGCTCGTAGGCCAACGCCCAGCCGCCGGCTGCACCCAGCAGCTCGCCGAACACGTGCACCAGAGCCCCAGCCGCCAGCGCGACGACCGCGACCCAGGCGGGCTGTCCGGCGGCCAGTGCGAACAACGCACAGCAGGCCGCCAGGGCCACACCAGCGCGACGCAATGCCCGCGCACCACCCGCGGCGGTGTCGGTGCCCTGGCTGACCCGCACCTGGAACAGCACGACCATCACCGTGTTCAGCACGAGGATCGCCGCGTAGACCCATGTCGGAGCGTTGGTGCGCTGGGAGATCCAGATCGGCAGCGCGACGGTCAGGATGCCGCCGTTCATCACCAGCACCGCGTTGATGAGCGCCACCACGACGAACGGGTGGTCGCGCAGGACGACCCAGCGCGGGCCGTCGGAGTCTTCCTTCTTCTTCGCCGCGGCCTCGACCTGCGGCAGGACCAGGTAGGTCAACCCGGCCGCGACGTAGATCAGGCCGCACGTGATGAGCAGGCCGACGTACACGGCCCTGGTGTCGAAGTGCAGCGCGACACCACCGCTCACCGCGCCGAGCGAGATGCCGATGTTGTTGACCGAACGGATGAACGCCCGTGCCTGCACGCGTTCTTCCTTCGGCACGACCCCGGCGACCAGCGCGCCGCGGGAGGCGTCCGAGCCGGCCTCCGCCATCACGACGAGGCTCGCCGCGATCAGGAACCCCACGAACCCGCCCACCAGTGCGTACCCGCAGATCAGAACGCCTTGCAGCGCCACGAAGAACGTCGCCGTGTTCCGCGCGCCCAGCACGTCCGCCGCGTGCCCGGCCGGGATGCTGGTGAGCATCCCGACGACGGCGGCGATGGTGAGCCCCAGGCCGACCTGGGTCGCGGGCAGCCCCACCGATCTGGTGAAGAACAGCACGCTGACCGACAGCAGCATGCCGTTGCCGACGCTGCGGCCCAGGCTGCTGGCGGCGAGGATCCGGATCGGTCCCGGTGGCGGGACCAGATGACGGAGGAACGACATCTTCTTACCTCTCCGCCGCGATCATGTCGCGGAGCTCGGGCCGATCGACCTTGCCGTTGGCGTTCAACGGCAACGCCTCCAGGTGCCGGTACTTGCGCGGCACCATGTGCACCGGGATCTGCTTGCGCAGCCACAGCAGGAACTTCGTCGCCTCGACCTGTGCGCCGGTGTAGAACCCGACCAGCTCGGTCTCGTCCCCCTCGCGCACCGCGACCACGATCGCCTGCGACACGTCGGGGTGCTTGCGCATGGCGGCCTCGACCTCACCGAGCTCGATGCGGTAGCCCCGCACCTTCACCTGGTTGTCCAACCGTCCGAGGTGGACCCACTCGCCGTCCTCCACGCGCACGCGGTCACCCGTGCGGTAGTAGTGCTCCGGCGTGAGCTCGTCTGTCAGATCAACGAACCTGCCCTGGTTGTCACCGGGGTCGAGGTAGCCGTCGAACCGCTGCGAGCCGCGGACGACGAGCTCGCCCTCCTGCGCCGGCCTGCCCTCCTCGTCGATGACCTGGTGTTCGAGGAAGTCGTAGACAGGACCGATCGGGACCGTGTCGTTCGACGTCCGCGGCCAGTCGCCGGGGTCCTGCGGCAGCCGGTACTCGGTGCACGCCACGGTCAGCTCGGTCGGGCCGTAGACGTTCTCGATGATCGCGTCCGGCGCGACGCCGTGCCACAAGCCGGCCTGCCGCATGGTCAGCTGCTCGCCGATGAAGATGCTGTAGCGCAACGTGCTCACGCGGCCCATGGGCAGGTTGCCCAGCTCCGCGCTGACCGAGACCACCGACGGCACGGAGAACCAGTGCGTGATGCCGTGGTTCACCACGTAGTCGACCGGCTTGAGCAGCTCGTTGCGTTGCGGTGCGACCAGAGTGGCCCCGCCGCCCCAGGTGACGAACAGGTCGAACACCGACGGGTCGAAGGTCAGGTCGAACGTGTGCGACATCCGGCAGCCCGGCGTGACCTCGTACCGCTCGATGTTGTGCGCGACGTACGGCGAGAGGTTGCGGTGCTTGATCGGCACGCCCTTGGGCCTGCCCGTCGAACCGGACGTGAAGAGCACGTACGCCACGTCGTCCAGCGACACGTCGTACGGCGGCAGCACGTCCTCGTCCACACCGGTGTCGACGATGTCGGTCTCCGTCAACGGGAGCACGGTCGGCACCAGCTCGTCCAGCTCCGCGGTGCGTTGCGCGAGACCGGACTCGTCGACCAGCAGCACGTCGATGCCGGCCAGTTCGGCCACCATGCGGTTGCGCTGCCCCGGATAGCCGGGGTTGAGCGGCGTGACCGTCGCCCCCAGTCGCAGTGCCGCGAGGTAGCCGGTGAACGCGACGAGGCTGCGGGCCGCGAGCAGGCCGAGGCGCTGTGGCGGCTTGCCGTGCTCGCGCAGCACGCGGTCGGCCAGCGACACCACGCGCCGGTGCAGCTCGGCGTACGTGATCGACTCGCCGCGCACCTCCAGCGCGGGCTCGTCCGGGAACCGCCGCACGGATCCGGTGAACCACTCGTAGAGCGTGCGGCCACCCAGTTCCGGTGCGTGGACGGTCATCGTCGTCGACTCGACCTGGCGCGTCGGCACGAGGTGCAGCCGCTCGACGTCGGTCGCCGCGAGCGTTGCCCGGCAGGAACAGTCCGCCGTGGTGAAGCCCGCGAACCGGTACGCGACCTCCATCATGCGGTTGCGGTCGGTCTTGCGGAAGTCGGCCACCAGGTGCACGCCCGCGCGGGCGGCCTGGTCGGTGAGCCACCGCAGGATCACCGCGCCGGTGCCGAACGACACCACGCGGCACGACGTCGCGAGCAGCTTGAGGTTCCAGACGTCACGGTGCTTCTCGATGAGCATGACACCGACCGCGCCGTGCGGGCCGAAGCGGTCCGTCAGCGTGGTGACCAGCACCTCGTGGTGCGGGTCGGCGAGCAGGGCGCGCAGGTCCGCGTCCGAGTAGTGCACGCCGGTCGCGTTCATCTGGCTGGTGCGCAACGTGAGTTCCTCGACGCGCGAGATCTCCTCGTCGCCCGCGCGGTGGATGCGCAGCTCCAGGCCCAGCGAACGCAGGAACTCCTCGTCGGGCCCGTCGTGCTCGGTCCGCGCGGCCTCGCGCTGGAAGCCGGCCTGGTACATCTCCCGGCGGCGGCGCGCGTCGACCGTGACGACGGCGGGGCTGAACTCGGGCAGGCTCGGCAGTTCCAGCGCCCGTTCGGCCTCGTAGCAACGCACCTCGGGGTGGTGGAACTCGACCTCGGCGCGTTCGGTCGGCGTGTCGTCGATGAACGCGATGGTGCGCAGCGCGAAGTTCAGCGAGTCCGCGATCACCTTGACCGAGTCGGACTTGCGGCCCCACCCGATCTGCGGGTGCACGAAGTACTCCGCGAGACCCAGCGCTTCCAGCTTGGCCCACGCGTTGTCGTGGTCGTTTCGGCTCGCGACCGACTGCAGGATGCCGCGCGAGTCGAGCTCGACGATCACCGCGCGCATCTCGTCGGCCAGCACGACATCGCCGTCCTCGAGCAGGATTCCTTGCCACAGCGTGTGGTCGAGGTCCCACACCAGGCACTTGACGGTCTCGGTCACGGTCACACCTCCCACAGGGTCACCGCCCACGCGGCGACCGGGCTGTTGTTCAGCACCAGCACCAGATCCCCCTGGTTCAGCTCACCGGAACGCAGCAGCGCGTTGAGGTTCAGCACGACGTCCATCGCGCCGAGGTGCCCGAGCTCGCTCAGGTGCTGCCCGCAGACCGGGTGGATCGGCGTGCCCAGCAACGTCTCGTAGAAGCCGTACGCACTGGCCGTGACGTTCTGCATGATGGTCGCGGCGACCTGGGGGATCGTCGCGCCCGCATCAGCGAGCACCTCGCGCACCAGCCGGCCGAGCCTCTTCTGGCTGTGCATGGCCAGTTCGAAGCGGTACCGGTCCGCAGAGTCGCACTCCTCGCGCCACTCGTACCAGGGCGCCTGCTTGTAGTCGACGCGGAACAGGTCGTGGAACGACCCGTCGGTCTCCTGCCGGTGTGCGCGCAGCACCGGACGTCCGCCGCGCACCATCGTCATCGCGTACGCGCCGTCGCCGATCACCGTGACGGGGAACCGGATCCGGTCCGCGCCGGTGGGCCGGCTGGCGTGCGCGATCACCACGGACTCGCGGCTCGGATCGGCCTTGAGCAGGTCCGCCGCGAGCGCCCACGCGGCGCTGGAACCCGCGCAGCCCAGGCCGTCCACGGTGAACGAGAACGCCTTCTTCAGTCCTGCCTGGTGTTCGACCGAACCGGAGTCCGAGCCGAGCAGCACCTCCGGCGAGCGCGCGCCGACGACCATCAGCACGTCCGGGTCGACGGGGCCGAGCCCGGCGATCGCGCGGGCCGCGAGATCGGTGGTCGCCTCGTCCTCGAACACCGAGACGGTGTCCACTCCGGACGCTCGCGCGAACTCCTGCTCGTCGTGGCCCAGCAACCCGAACTCGGGCAGGTCGACGACCTTCGCCCGCTCCTCGGGCAGCAGGCAGTGGATCGCACCGATGCCGATGGTCACGACGCCACCGCCAGAGCGTGTTCCGCCAGCACCAGCTGGCAGATCTCGTTGCTGCCCTCGATGATCTCCATGAGCTTCGCGTCCCGGTACGCGCGGGCGACCACGTGGCCGTCGTGCGCACCGGAGGACGCGAGCACCTGCACCGCGCTGGACGCACCGCGCGCGGCGTTGCCCGCGCTGACGTGCTTGGCCACCACGGCGGCGGTGATCATCTCGGGCGAGTTGTCGTCCCAGCACCGCGACGCGTGCTCACAGGCGCGGGTCGCGATCTGCTCGGCCACCAGCAGCTCGGCCAGGTGACGGCCGACGAGCTGGTGCTCGGCGAGCGGCTTGCCGAACTGCTGACGCGCCTTGGCGTGCCGTGCGGCGGCGCCCAGACAGGCCCGCAGGATCCCTACGCAGCCCCACGCGACCGACACGCGGCCGTAGGTGAGCGCCGAGGTCACCAGCATCGACAACGGCTGGCCTGCACCGCGCAGCAACGCGCCGGCGGGCAGCCTCACCTCGTGCAGGTCCACATTGGAGTGACCGGCGGCCCGGCAGCCCATGGGGTTCGCGACCCTGCTGACCTTCACGCCCGGCGCGTCGACCGGCACGACGACCGCGGCGGCGCCGTCACCGAACCGGCCGATCACCACGATCATGTCGGCGTAGCCCGCCCCCGTGACCCAGATCTTGGCACCGTCGACGACGACCTCGTCGCCCTCGGCCCGGATCGTGGTGCCCATCGCGGCGAGGTCGCTGCCGGCACCGCGTTCGCTGAACGCGATGCCGACCAGCTCACCCGACGTGAGCCTGGCGAGGTAGTGCGCCCGCTGCTCGGCGGAACCGAACCGCTGGATCGCCCACGCCGCCATGCCCTGCGAGGTCATCAGGCTGCGCAACGAGCTGCACAGGGCACCGACGTGCGCCGTGAACTCGCCGTTGTCGAGGCTCGACAGGCCGAGCCCGCCGAACTTCACCGGCACCTCGGGGCAAAGCGCACCCGCGCGCCCCAGCTTGCGGACCAGGTCGGCGGGGATCACCCCGGCGCGGTCCCACTCGTCCGCGCGGTCACCGACCAGCCCGGTGACCAGCGCACGTAGTTCGTCACTCACCGCGCAACCTCGACACCAGCGAGGTCATCGCACCGACGGTCCGGAAGTTGTCGATCACCAGGTCGTCGCCGGACACCTCCACGTCGAAGGTGCTCTCGATGAAGACGACGAGCTGCATCGCGAACATGGACGACACGGCACCGGCCGCGAAGAAGTCGTCGTCCGGCGTCCACGTCTTCTTCGTGTGCTTCTCGACGAACCCCAGAAGCTGCCGCTCGATCTCGGCTGCGTGGTTGACGGACGTGGTCACAGTGCTCCTCCGTGCTCGTAGAATCCGCGGCCGGTCTTGCGGCCGAAATCTCCGGCGGCGACCTTCGCCACCAGCAGGTCGCAGGGCTCGTAACCCCGGTCCCCAGTGCGTTCGTGCAGCACCCGCAACGAGTCCACGACGTTGTCCAGACCGATCAGGTCGGCCGTCGCGAGCGGGCCGGTGCGGTGCCCGAGGCATCCCTCGAAGGCCGCGTCGACCGCTTCCGGCGTCGCCCTGCCCTCCTCGACGATGCGGGCGGCCTCGTTGATCGAGCGCTGCAGGATGCGGTTGATCACGAACCCGGGCCCGTCGCCGACGACGACACCGTCGCGGTCGAGTGCCGCGAGCAGGTCGGTGACCTTGCTCATCGTCTCGTCGCCGGTGCGCGGCCCGCGGATCACCTCCACGGCGCGGATCAGGTAGGGCGGGTTCATGAAGTGGATGGCGCACAGGTCCTCCGGGCGCGCCACCGAGTCGGCCATCTCGTCGACGGGGATGGCCGAGGTGTTGGACACGATCACCGTGCCGGGCTCGACGACGCCGGAGACCTCGGCGAGCACCTTCGCCTTCAGCTCCGGCTTCTCCGTGACGGCCTCGATCACCGACGTCACGTCCGCGAGGTCGGCGTAGTCCGTCGTGGTGATCAGCTCGGCCTCGCCGGTGCGGGGCAGCTTGCCCATCAACCGGGCCAGCTTGAGCTGCTGACGGACTTCCTTGCGCGCCTTGGCGAGCGTCTCGTCGTCGACGTCGACCAGCACGACGGGGACGCCGTGACCGATGGCGAGCGTGGCGATCGCGGCGCCCATGACGCCCGCGCCGAGCACACCGATGCGGTGGTTCATCTTCATGCCTCCACGAGGTCGGCGCCGAGAACGCCGGTGATGAGCTCGCCGAACTTGTCGTGCCGTTCGGCGAGGAAGGTCAGGCAGCGGCGCAGCAGCTCACCCGTCGGCGCGCTGGACAGCTCCGCGCGTTCCAGCCACGGACGCCAGGCGACGGCTTCGAGACCGTCGTCGGCCAGTTCATGGCCCTCCAGCTCGTAGAGCGCCATGGTGGAAAGCAGCGCGCTACCGCTGTCGAGCGCCTTGTCCGCGATGCGCTGCTGCCACGTCTTCGGCGTGACGGCCTCGGTCGCGAGGCCGGCCTCGTCGAGCAGCGAGAACATCCGGCGCGGGCTGTACGCGAGCTGGTCCACGAGGTGGTAGACCCGGCCGACCGAGCCCGGCGACACCGTCAGCTCGGCCATGGCGCGCGCGACGACGTCCACGGGTGCCATCGGCATCGCGCGGTCGTCGAGCGGGTGCGCGCCGACGGCCAGGCCGCTGGTCAGGACGTTCCAGATGAGGTCCTTGTCGTTGCAGGCGCCCGTCTTGGTCGACCCGAGGATGAAGCCGGGGCGGAAGATCCGCACCCGCATGCCGTCCTCCTCGGCGCGTTCCAGGATCCGTTCGGCGACCCACTTGCTGACGCCGTACCCGCCCTGCTGCGGGTCGAGCGGCTGCTGCCGGGTCTCCAGGATCTTGTTGTCGGTGCCCATCGCGTAGTGCGTGGCGGCGACCGTCGACACGAAGCTGAAGTCGCGGATGCCGTGGCCGCGCATCCACCGCAGCAGGTCGACCATGGCGAGCACGTTGTCCTCGCGCAGCACCCGGTACGGCTCGGTGAACACGACCTTCGCCGCGCAGTGCAGGACGTACCCGATCCGCCTGGACAGCTCACCGTCCCGGTAGGACTCCAGCACGCCGTCCTTGAGGTCGCCCAGCACGATCCGGACGCGCTCGCGGTCCGGTTCCGGCAGCAGGAGCTTCTCCGACGCCTCGCGCAACCGCTTGCGGGCGTGCTCTTCGTCGTCCGCGCGGACGGTGCAGTAGACCCGGCCCTCGGTCGCGGCGAGCAGCTCGTGCAGCAGGAACGTGCCGAGGAACCCGGTCGCGCCGGTGAGCAGCACGTCCTTGCCCGCCGCCTCGTGCACGGCCAGGTCACCCAACGGCAGCGCCATGTCGATGTCGACGAGGTCGCCGTCGCCGTCCGCGATCGGGTCGATGTCGGCGGCACCGCGTTCGGCACCGGCCTGGACACCGCGCACGATCTCCGCGATGCGCCGCACGGTGGCCTTGCTGCCGCCGGCGCGGTGGACGTTCACCAGCACGCCGGTGCGTTGCTGCACCTCCAGGGCCATCCGGACGGACAGCAGCGACGATCCGCCGAGCATGCCGAACTCGTCGTCGACGCCGATGGAGCCGGCACCGAACAGGTCGCGCCAGACGTCCAGCAGCTGGGCCTCGACGTCGTCGGACGCCGCTACCGGCGGGGTCGCCACGGCACACGCGGGAGCCGCGGTCGCCTGACCCAGTGCGGGCAGCCGGTCGAGCGCCCAGTACCGCTTGCGCGGCAACGGGTACGCGGGCAGCGGCACGCGCCGACCGGTGTCACCCGCGAGGGCCTCCCAGTTCACCTCGACGCCGTGGAGCCACGCCGTGGTGACGGCCTCGTCGAATTCGTCCGAAGTGGACACGACGTGCACGCCCTCCGGCAGCATGCCTTCCTCCGCACGCACCTCGACGTTCGCGCCGAACGCGAGCCGGTACAGGTCGAGGTTCTCCGCGCCGACCACGACGGCCTTGCGCGACACGGCCTTGACCGTCTTCGCGAACGGCGGGCGCGGCAGCTTCAGCGCGGCGGCGAGCTTCCCGGCGGGCGCGGTGACCACGCGGCGTTCCGGGAAGGCCTTGCGCCCCACCCGCAACGTGTGCGCGACGTCGGCCGCCTCTGCCGGGTCGATCGCCTCGGCCAGCCGCTTCGACATCGCGTCCAGCTCGGTGCGGGTGCGGGCGGACAGCACCAGCCGCACGACGTCGGACGCCTCGGCGCTCGGCCGCGTGGGCGCGGGCGCGGGGGCGATGACGGCCGCGACGTTCGTGCCGCCCAGACCCATGGAGTTGATCAATACGTGCCGGTCGCGATCGTCCGTGCGCCCTGCCTCCGAGGACAGGAAGAACGGGCTCTCGGCCAGCACACCGGGGTCGCGCGGGCGTTCGAACAGCGGGTGCGCGGGCAGGTCGCCGGTCGCGACCACGTTGACAGCCTTGATGAAGCCCGCGATGCCGGCGGCGGGGCCGGTGTGGCCGATGTTGACCTTCACGCTGCCCAGGCCGACGAAGTTCGTGCCCTTCGAGCTCGCCCGCAGGCCCTCGGTGAGACCGCGCAGCTCGATGTGGTCGCCTAGCGACGTGCCGGAGCCGTGCGCCTCGACGTACCGCAGCTCGTCCGCGCTGACACCGGAGATCCGCAGCGCACCGGCCACGACCTCGGCCACACCGGACGGGTTGGGCGCGGTGAAGCCGGACCGGTCCGAGCCGTCGTTGCCGACCGCGCTTCCCTTGACCACCGCGAGGATCCGGTCACCGTCGGCGAGCGCGTCCGAAAGCCTGCGCAGGGCAACGACTCCGACGCCGGAGCTGAACGACGTGCCGGTGGACTTCGCGTCGAACGCGCGGCACAGGCCGTCCGCCGACATGAGGCCGCCGACCTGGTACCGGTAACCCGCCAGGGGTTCCAGCACGGTCGCGCCACCGGCGAGCGCGATGTCGCACTCCCCCGAGAGCAGGCTCAGCGTCGCGTAGTGCACGGCGTAGAGCGAGGACGAACACGCGGTCTGCACGCCGACGGTGGGTCCGCGCAGGCCGAGCTTGTAGGCCACCCGCGAGGTCAGGAAGTCGCCGAGGCCGCCGAGGTGCAGGTCGACGTCGTCGATCGCCGCGGCCAGGCCCTCCGCCTGTGCCTTGGCGGCGAACAACATCGAGGTGTAGGTGCTCGACGCACCACCCGCGAACACGCCGACGACGGGTCCGTCGAGGCGCGGCGGGTGACCTGCGGTCTCCAGCGCCTCCCACGCGGCCTCGAGGAAGACCCGCTGCTGCGGGTCGATCAGCTCGGCCTCGGTGGGCGGGTAGGAGAAGAACTCCGCGGCGAAGTCGGCGACGCCGGGAAGGGTGGCGCCGACGCGGACGAAACCGGGGTCGGTCAGCAGCGCGTCGGACACCCCGGCCGCGCGCAACGCCTCCTCCGGCAGCTCACGCGTGGACACCACGCCGTTGCCGATGTTGTGCCAGAACTCCTGCGGCGTCCAGGCGTCCGGGAATCGGCACCCGACGCCCACCACCGCGATGTCGGTGTCGCTCACGTTCAGTTCCCCTGTCGGGCGCGGCCGATCAGGCCACGCCGGTTGGTCGCGCCCAGTTCCACGAGCTCGCGCTTCGTCTCCGGTGAGGTCAGCAGCTCGACCTGCGCGGTGACGGTGCTGTGCTGGAACAGGTCGGCCGCCTCCAGGTCACGTTCGGTCATCCCGTTCAGCCGTTCGAGCAGGACGATGAGCAGCAGCGAGTCGCCGCCGAGCTCGAAGAAGTTGACGTCGTCCGGTACGGACTCGACGTCCAGCACCTCGGCCCACGCCAGGCGCACCTGGTCGCGCGTCGCTGTGTTCACTCAGATCTCCTTCAGTGCGGGCGCATCGGGATCGATGGCCAGGTCGGTCGCGGCGGTGACCAGCGACGCGAGTAGATCGTCCACAGTGGATCGGTCGAACAGGCCCGTCGCGTAGGCCAGCGACAGCTCCAGTTCTGGTGCGTCTGTGGCGGTGAGTTCGAGCTCGTACTTGATGTGCAACGGTTCCGGCGTCAGGTACCGCGCGGGCACGCCGAGGTCCGGCGGTGCCGCGTGGCCGGGCAGCGCCGTCACGTACACGGGCGTGACGGCGGGCCTGCTGAGGTCGCGGCCGGGGTGCAGCGCCGTGGCGATCGCGTCGAACGGCACGTCGGCGTTGCGGTAGCAGGTGGTGCTGTGCTCGCGCACCCGGTCCAGCAGCTGCCGCCACGTCGGCTCGTCGCGCAGGTCGACGCGCAGCACCAGCGTGTTCACGAACATGCCGACGGCGTCCTGCGCCTTGTCCCTGCCCGCCCACGGGAACGCGAGCAGGAAGTCCTTCTGCGTGCCGCGCCGGGCGAGTGCGACCGCGAGCACCGCGGCCACGGTCATGAACGTCGTGCTGCCCAGGTCACGCAGCTTCGCGGTGACGTCCGCGGGCAACGTGGTGGTGCGGGTCTGACCCGCGGTCTCCTGCATCGCGCCGCGCGAACGGTCGTGCGGCAGTTCGATGTCCGTCGGGGCGTCCTTAAGGCTCGCGATGATCTCGTCCGGGCTGGTCTCGGCCGCGGTGATGGCCGCCGGGTGGACTGGTTCGGCCAGGTCTTCGTTGCGGTAGGCCTGGGAGATCTGCTCGGCGAGCACCTGGTGCGACCACCCGTCGGCGACGATGTGGTGGGTGACGAGGACGAGCAGCGTGCGGTCCTTCGTCGTGACGATCTCGCCGTAGGCCGGGGCTTCGGTGGCGAGGTCGAACGGCGTCCAGCACACCTGGGCGAGGTGCTCGGCGAGGTCCGCTTCCGGCCAGTCTTCCGCGTCGGTCACGTGCACCTCCGGCGCGCTGCCGTCGGTGCGGTAGAACACCTTGCGCTGCTTGGCGTTCAACGTGAACCGCGAGCGCAGCGCGGGATGCCGGCCGAGCACCAGTTCGGTGGCCTCGCGCAGGCGTTCGACGTCGACCTCGCCGGTGAACTCGGCCAGGACCGGTGCCAGGTAGGCGGTGCGCAACGCGGACACCTTGTCGATGAACCAGAACCGTTGCTGCACCGAGGTCGCCGGGTGCTCGTCACCGACGACCTCGACTGCGTTGTCGGCGGTGGTGCCCAGCAACGCGCCGAGCCCGGCCACGGTCGGATCGGCCAGGAAGTCCCGCAACGCCACCGGGGTGTCGGCGAGCATCTTGACCGCGAGCAGCGAGTGGCCGCCGAGGGTGAAGAAGTCGCCGTCCGGTGGGAGCTCGTCGGAGTCCCGTTCCAGGGCCTGGGCGAACAGTTCGGCCGCGCGGTGCTGGTCCGGGGTGAGCTCGACGGTGCCGCGGACGGCGTCCGGCAGTCGCGTGTCGCGCATCTTGTCGAGCGCGGTGAAGTCCATCTTGTCGTTGCCGGTCATGGGAATGGCGTCGACGACGTAGACCTCGCTGGGGAGGACGGCGGCCGGGAGCCAGCGGAGGAGGGGTTTGAGGAGTTCGTCGCGATTCGGAGCTTCGGCTGCCAGCTCCACCCACGCCACCAGCCTCAGCGGCGTCCCCTCCGCCTTCACCGCCGCCGTCTTCACCGACGGCTGGTCCTCCAGGAGCTTGCGGACCTCGCCCAGCTCGATCCGGTTCCCGAGCACCTTCACCTGGTCGTCGACCCGGCCCAGGTACTCGATCTGCCCGTCCCTCAACACCACGCGGTCACCCGTGCGGTACATCCGCCCACCGGCCGGGTCGAGCAGGAACGCGGCCTCGGTCCGTTCCGGCTGACCGAGGTAGCCCAGCGCCACCCCGGCACCCGCGACGCACAGCTCGCCGGGCACGCCGACAGGCAGTTCCTCCTGTCGCGGCCCGAGGATGTACGCGCGGGTGTTCGGCACCGGCACACCGATGGCCGGCGGGCGGCCGTCGAGCTCGACAGGGGCGAACGTGCTGATGCAGCTGGCTTCGGTGGGGCCGTAGATGTTGCGCATCGGCACGCCCCAGCGACGTGTGCACTCCTCGGCGAGCGTGGTCGGCAGTCCTTCGCCGCCCACGTACAGCGTGCGCAGGGAAGTCGGGCCGCCCTCGTCGGCGTCGAGGATCGCGCGCAGCAGGCTCGGCGTCATCGACGTGACGGTGACCTCGCGCAGCAACCGGGCGAGCGCCGGTGGGTCGCGTCGTTCGACGTCGTCGGCGAACACCAGTTCCGCACCGGCGATCAGGGCGCGGAAGACCTCGTGCGTCGCGCCGTCGAACGACGTCGACCACGTGCACAGCACCCGGTCGCCGGGGCCGAGGTCGATGTCGCGCGCCCACCACACGCAGGTGTTGAGCATGCCGCTGTGTGGGACCAGCACTCCCTTGGGGCGGCCGGTCGTGCCGGACGTGTAGATCACCACGGCCGGTTCCTGGCCGATCAGGTCGACCGTGCGCGGAGTGCCGGACACACCGCGGAAGTCCTCGATCCGCACGACCTCGACGTCGGTGCCGTGGCGGGCGATCAGGTCCGCTCCTGCCTCGTCGGCGAGCACGATCCGGGCACCCAGCTCCGCCAGGACGTGGTCCAGGCGGTCGGCGGGGGTGTCGAGGCTCAACGGTGCGTAGGCGGCACCGGAACGGAGCACGCCGAGCCACGCGGCGACGAGCGCGGGACTGCGTGCGGACAGCACCGGTACGAACTCGCCGGCGACCTGGTCCGCAAGAGCCCACGACCACTCGTCCAGTTCGCGCCACGACACGCTGTCACCCGCGACGCTCACCGCCGGAGCGTCCGATGTGTACGCACGGCCCACGACATCGAGCACCGAGGTGGCGCCATCGAGGTCCTGCGGCGCACCGAGAACAACGGAACCATCAGTTGTCAACGGCAGTTTCGCGAGCGGCGTCTCAGGTGAGTCGACCGCGGCCCGCAGCAGCGTGAGGAAGTTGTCACCCAGACACGCGGCCATCTCGGCCGTGTACTGGTCCGTCGCGAACTCGATCCGCCCGCGCCTGCCCTCTGCGTCGTCCTCCACGATGAGGATCAGGTCGAACTTCGCCGTGCCGGTGGGCAGCAACTCCGGCGTGCTCCACGGTGTGCCGGCCTTGGGCGGGTGCGTGTTCTGCAGCGCGAAGCCGACGTCGACCACACCGCGGGCACCGTTGGCCGTGAGCTGGTCGAACGGGATGCCCTGGTACGTCAGCGACTTGAACGCCTCGACGCGGGACTGCTTGCACAGCGCCGCGAACGTCTGGTCCGGCTGCGGCAGGCAGCGCAGCGGCACGGTGTTGACGAAGAACCCGACGAGCGACTCGGCGTCGGCGTGCGGACGGTTCGCGGTGACCGTGCCGAGAACGAACTCGTCGCGGCCGGACCAGCGCTGCACCACCGCCTGGTAGGCGGCGAACAACACGACGAACGGCGTGGCGCGCAACGACTTCGCCAGGTCGCCCACGCGGTTCCAGAGCTCGTCCGGGATCACGAAGACGTGCTGCTCACCCGGCCTGACCGGTCCGGTGGCCGGGCGCGGCGAGCCGAGGGTGAGGTCGGTCGGGAACTCGCTGAGCTCCTCGACCCTGCGCACGACGAGGTTCTTCATCGCCGCGGTGTCGAACGACGCCCGGTCCTGCCGCGCGAAGTCCTTGTACTGCAACCGGAGAGGCAGCAGTGCGGCACCGGCGTAGGCAGCGGCGAGGTCGTCGAAGAACGCGGCGAGCGACCAGCCGTCGATGGCGATGTGGTGCACGTTGACCAGCAACACGTTCTGGTCGCCCTGCCACAGCGTGCAGCGGATCGGCGGTGCCGCGGCGAGATCGAACCCGAGGCGAGCCCTGCGCAGCGCGTCGGCCCGCACGTCGTCCACATCGGACACGACCTCGAGCGGCACGTCCGGCCCGCCGACGACCTGGACCGGACGGCCGTCGCGCAGCTCGTAGCGGGTCCGCAGCACCTCGTGCTTGGCCGCGACCGCGTGCAGCGCGGCGGTCAGCCGGGGCACGTCGACCTTCTCCCGCCACGTCAGCAGCAGCGGCACGTTGTACGTCGGCGCGGCAGGTGCGGCGGCGTCGATGAACCACAGCCGTTCCTGCGCGAACGACAGCGGATGCGTCTCAGTCACTCGCGAAACTCCGTGATAGTCGGAAAAAGAGCGCGTGGAAACCGCACACGACCGAGAGACCGGTGTGTGCTGAAGGGAAAAGCCGTTGGTTACCGAGCGGCTACTTCATCGCGGACGCGCTCCGCCAGTTCGGCGAGCGAGTCGGCCAGCAGGACGTCGGTGGGGCCGAGGTCGATCGCGAGTCGTTCCCGCAGGCGCGAGGCCAGCTGGATCGCGAGGATCGAGTTCCCGCCGGAGTCGATGAAGTTGTCCGCCGGATCGGCGCCGGGAACCCCCAGCACCTCCCGCCAGATCAGCCCTACGTGTTCCGTCACATCAGTAGGAGCTACTTCATCGGCCTCTGATACCACTGAGTCCGCAGAAATTTGAGAAAGAAGTCTCGTTCTGTCGACCTTGCCGGTCGGGCCGTACGGGAGCTCGGTGAGCAGGACCCAGCGCGCGGGCACCATGTACGCGGGAAGCTTGGCGCGCAAGGCATCGCTGATCATCGCACCGTCCACCGTGGACCTGGGCAGGACGAACCCGACGAGCGACGCCGCCGGCCCCTCTCCCACCTTCTCCACGAACGCGCTGTCGGCGAGCCCTGTCGCGAGGACGGCCTGCTCGATCTCCTCCAGCTCGATGCGGAACCCGCGCAGCTTCACCTGCCGGTCCCGCCTGCCGAGCAGCTCCAGCGCACCGTTCGGCAGTTCTCTGGCGAGATCTCCGGTGCGGTACATGGGCTTTCCCGACACGGGATCGGGCACGAACCGTTCCGCGGTGAGCTCCGGCCGGTGCAGGTAGCCCAGCGCGACACCGGGCCCGCCGATGCACAGCTCGCCCTCGACCAGGTGCAACGTCGTGTCCTGCAACGGGAACCCGACCGGAACCCGGTCGAGGCCCGCCAGACTCTCCAGCGTGCAGTCGTAGTACGTGGCGAACGTGGTGGTCTCGGTCGGGCCGTACCCGTTGACGAGCCTCGCGGGCGGTCCCGACTCCAGCACTCGCCTGGTGGCGGCCAGGTCCATCTGCTCGCCGCCCGCGATCACCGTCTTCAACGCCCGCAGCGCCGCGGGCCGTTCCCGCGCGACCAGGTGGAACAACGACGTGGTCAGGAACATCGTGGCGATACCTGAGTCCCTGACCAGCGCGATCCAGTCGTCGATGCGCAGTTCGGTGATCGACGGCAGCACCACGACGGTGCCGCCCGACGTCAGCGTGTTCCACAGCTCGAACGTCGTCGCGTCGAACGCGGGGTTGGACTGGTTCGCAACGCGGTCACCAGGCTCGATCGTGCAGAACACCGGGTTCGACACGAGCCGCACGACCGCGCGATGCGGCACCACGACACCCTTGGGACGCCCGGTCGAACCGGACGTGTAGTTCACGTAGAACGGGTCGTCCTGATCGATTTCGTTGTCGCTGAAGGACTTCCCCTCGTCAACGATCACCCTGCGCACGCCCGGCAGGTCCGGGCCACCGCCGACCAGGAACCGCGTGCCTGCCTCTTCGAGCAGCACGCTCAGACGTTCGGCGGGCGCGTGCGCGTCCAACGGGAGGTACGCGGCACCAGCGCGAGCGATTCCCAGCATCGCCACGATCATGCCGACGGACCGTCCACCTCCGACGGCGACGATCTCTCCCCGAGCGACTCCCAGTTCAGCCAGCTCGGCGGCCACCCCTCCGGAGAGGTGCCAAAGTTGTTGATATGTAAAGGATTCGCCGGTCACCGGGTCGACCACCGCCTCAGCGGATGGAAGTTGATCAACCCGGGCACGGACGAGTGCGGGCACGCAGCAGCCACTGCGCGCGTCCGAAAACGCCACGATTCTCCCCTGAAAGCCCAGTTATGACGGTTGCACCACCCGTGCTCGGCCCCTCCCAGGCCCGAGCACCCCTCCTCGGCGCGACCCCCCACCGTCACGTGAGGAGAAACGCTAGTGAACGGAAGGTGAACGCCCAATAGACCATTCGTGGCAATTAAGGAAACGAATAGGTCGGCAGAACGAGTCCACCACGGACTGCCGGTGACAGAGTGAGCACGTGCTTCGAACGTTCCGGTGAACGGGACGTGAGTCGTTGCGACATATGAGGTTCGCCAAATCCAGTAGCACGCCTGGACCCCTCCTGTACTGTCCGGCCACGTGACTCGCATCGCGTTTCTGGGACTCGGCCGCATGGGCGCACTCATGGCGACCCGACTGGCGGCAGCCGGACATGACCTCACCGTGTGGAACCGCACCGCGGACAAGACCGCGCCGCTCGTGGAGGCGGGTGCAACCGCGGCCGGCACTCCGGCGCAGGCCGTGGCGGGCGCGGAACTCGTCATCTCCATGCTGTTCGGCCCCGAGGCCGTGCGCGAGGTGTACACGAACGCGGCGGAGGCGTTGAAGCCCGGCACGATCGTCGTCGAGATGTCCACGATCGGCCCGCAGGCCGTCGCGGAGCTGAAGGAGACCCTCCCCGACGGCGTCCGCCTCATCGACGCGCCGGTGAAGGGCAGCCTGCCCGCCGCGAGCTCCGGTGAGCTCGGCATCTACGCGGGCGCGGCCGACGCCGACCTCGCGGAGGCCGCGGACGTGCTCGCCGTGCTGGGCAAGGTCAAGCACGTCGGCCCCACCGGCGCGGGCGCGTCGGTGAAGCTGCTGGTGAACCTGGTGCTCGGGTCGTCGTTCGTCATGGTGGCCGAGGCGCTGGCGCTCGCCGATGAGCTCGGCGTCGAGACCGACGCCGCCCTCACCGCACTGGAGGGCACCGCCGTCGGCTCCCTCATCCCGCGCGTGCGCGCGAAGCTCGAGAACCCCGGTTCCACGCAGTTCTCCCTGGGCCTCGCGGAGAAGGACCTCCGGCTCGTGCTCGACGCGGGCGGTGTCGCGAACGGTGTGGCCGCCGGTGCCCAGGAGAAGCTGGCCGCGGCCGTCGCGGACGGCCTGGCGGAGAACGACATCAGCGCCGTGCTCAACCACGTCCGCGGGAAGTGACGGTGGGCTTCACTCGCGCGCAGGTGCTGGAACGCCTGCGCGCCAAGGCATCGCGCGGTGCGGCGATCATCGGCGGCGGTGCGGGCAGCGGCCTGTCGGCCAAGTCGCAGGAGGCCGGCGGCATCGACCTGCTCACGGTCTTCAACTCCGGGCGTTACCGGACGGCGGGCCGCGGATCGCTCGCGGGCCTGCTGGCGTACGGCAACGCCAACGAGGTCGTGGTCGACATGGCCAGGGAGATCCTGCCCGTCGTGACGCGCACGCCGGTCCTGGCCGGTGTGAACGCCACCGACCCGTTCTACTCGCCGGAGGTCTTCCTGCCGGAGCTCGCCCGGCTCGGTTTCGCCGGTGTGCAGAACTTCCCCACGGTCGGGCTGATCGACGGGAACTTCCGCGCCAACCTCGAAGCCACCGGCATGGGCTACGGCGTGGAGGTGGAGATGATCGCGACGGCTCGCCGGCTCGACCTCGTCACCGCGCCGTACGTCTTCTCCGCTCAGGACTCCGCCGCGATGGCCGAGGCCGGCGCCGACGTCGTCGTCTGCCACCTCGGCCTCACGGTCGGCGGCACGATCGGCGCCGTCGGCGGTCCGACGCTGGACGAGAGCGTGGAGCTGTTGCAGGAATGGGCCGACGCGGCACACGCGGTCCGCGACGACGTTCTCGTGCTGTGTCACGGCGGCCCGCTCGCCGAGCCGGGCGATGTCGCCCACGTCCTCAAGCACACCACCGGCGTGCACGGGTTCTACGGGGCCTCGTCGCTCGAACGCACCCCGGTCGAGACCGCGATCACCGGCCAGACGC